>JAPSIR010000220.1 GCA_031178625.1 Cellulomonas sp. | reverse complement strand
ACCACGTCGACGACCGCGTCCTGCCCGCGGGGTTCCGGCTCGGCGACAACGACACGCGGATCCTCTCCGTCGCGGCGAACCTCGCGAAGGAGGGCCGCGACGTCACGGTCGTCTCCAAGGACCTGCCCATGCGCATCAAGGCCGCCGCGGTGGGCCTGCGCGCCGAGGAGTACCGCGCGGAGCTGGCCGTCGACTCCGGCTGGACCGGGATGGACGCGCTCGACCTGGGCGAGCAGCAGATGGCGCAGCTGTGGGAGGACGAGTCCCTGCCGCTGGCCGACGTCGCGCCGCCGGTCTCCGCCCTCGCGGCGGCGCCGCAGGACCTCCCGTGCCACACCGGGCTCGTCCTGCACAGCCCCCGGGGGTCCGCGCTCGGGCGGGTGACGGCCGACAAGCACGTGCAGCTGGTCCGTGGGGACCAGGACGTCTTCGGCGTGCACGGCCGGTCGGCGGAGCAGCGGATCGCGATCGACCTGCTGCTGGACGAGTCCGTCGGCATCGTGTCGCTGGGCGGGCGCGCGGGCACGGGCAAGTCGGCGCTGGCGCTGTGCGCCGGCCTCGAGGCGGTGCTCGAGCGCCGCCAGCACCGCAAGGTCATGGTGTTCCGCCCGCTGTACGCGGTCGGCGGCCAGGACCTCGGGTACCTGCCCGGCAGCGAGGCCGAGAAGATGAACCCGTGGGCGCAGGCCGTGTTCGACACGCTCGGCGCGCTGGTCAGCAAGGAGGTCGTCGAGGAGGTCCTCGACCGCGACATCCTCGAGGTGCTGCCGCTCACGCACATCCGCGGGCGCTCGCTGCACGACGCGTTCGTGATCGTCGACGAGGCGCAGTCGCTGGAGCGCAACGTGCTGCTCACCGTGCTGTCGCGGATCGGGCAGTCGTCCCGGGTGGTGCTCACGCACGACGTCGCGCAGCGGGACAACCTGCGCGTCGGCCGGCACGACGGCGTGGCGGCGGTGATCGAGGCGCTCAAGGGGCACCCGCTGTTCGCGCACGTGACCCTCACGCGCTCCGAGCGCTCGCCGGTCGCGGCGCTGGTCACCGAGCTGTTCGAGGGCATCGAGGCCTGAGGCCTGCGGCCTGCGGCCCGTGGCGTCCCGGAACGCCGCGGGCCGCGGTGTCGCGGCCGCCCCGTTTCGTAACGATTCGAGACGATCCGTTGACCCGCGGTCCCGGCGTGGATAGCGTCCGTGGACACGTTCCCAGGACCACGTCGGGGCGCCCGCGAGGAGGCGAGGCGTCGTCGCCGGCGCGTGCCCGGGAGAGCCCCCGCCGTCCCCTGGAGCTGCGACGATGCACCCACCCACCGGACCCCGCACGCGTGCCGGCCGGCGCGCGACCGCGCTGACCGCGCTGACCGCCCTGCTCGCGGCCGGCGCCGCGACCGCCCTCCCCACCGCCTCGACCGCCGCGCCGGGCGACGTCGTCGACGTCGTGCACGGCTTCGAGGACGGCACCCTCGGCACCCACTTCGTCCAGTGGGCCAACGGCGGCGCCGGCGTGCGGGCCGTGCCGGGCGACGGCCTGCCGGCCCGTCCCGACGGGGCGGTGAGCGCGCACGCCATGAGCTACGGCTTCGACACGACGCGCGACCCGTTCTACGGCGGCGTCGGGTTCGAGTACGCCGACGCCCCGCGCGACTGGTCGGCGTACGACGGCGTCGAGCTGTGGGTGCACGGCGACGGCTCCGGCGCGTCGTTCCAGGTCGAGCTGCTGGACGCCACCGGTGCCGGCCCGGGCCCGTACGAGCGGTTCGACGCGACGGTGCCCGTCGGCGCGCCCGGCTGGCGGCACGTGCGTCTCGCGTGGTCCGACTTCGCCCGCGCGACCGACTTCCAGGACGCCGGCGCGCCCGACGACGGCCTCGGCCTCACGCACGTCCGCGGCCTGATGCTGCCCGCGGTGACGGGTGCGGCCACGGTCGTGATCGACGACGTCGCGCTGTTCTCGACGGACGGACCGGTGACGCCGTCCGTCGGCGTCGCGCTGGCGGCCGTCGGCGTGCCGGAGTCCGCCGGTGCGGCCGAGGTCGCCGTCCGGCTCAGCACCGCGAGCGCCGACGAGGTCACGGTCGACTACGCGACGGCCGACGGCACCGCGGTCGCGGGCACCCACTACACCGCCACGAGGGGGACGCTGACGTTCCCGCCGGGCACGACGACCCGCACCGTGCGCGTCCCGGTGGCCGACGACGACGTGCCCGGCCCCAACCGCACGTTCACGCTCACGCTCGCCGACCCGTCCGGCGCGACGCTCGGCCAGGCCACGGCGACCGTCACGATCCGCGACGACGACGCCGTCGCCTCGACCGGCACCGGCCTGCTGCACCGCGTGGTCGACGGGTTCGAGGAGCCGCTCGTGCTCGCGGACCCCGCCGCGACCCCGCCGCTGGGCTGGTTCACGGCGCAGGGCGCGGGCAACGTGCCGGACTTCGCGCGCAGCACCACGCCGCCGACCCCGCGTCCCGGCGCCGCCGACGGCAACACGGTCCTGCGGGTGGGCCTCGACAGCGCGTCGTGGGCTGCCCTGCTGCACACGTTCACGGACGACGGCACCACGTGGACGCCGCAGGACTGGAGCGACTACCGCGGCCTCGGCTTCTGGATGCACGGCGCCAACTCCGGCGCGTCGCTGTTCGTCGACGTCCTCGACAACCGCAACCCCGGCTCGACGGTGGACGACGCCGAGCGCTTCTCGACGCGGCTCGTCGACGACTGGACGGGCTGGCGCTTCGTCGAGCTGCCGTTCGCCGACCTGCTGCGCAAGAACGTCAACAACGGCGCCCCGGACGACGGCCTCGGCCTCACGGAGGTGCACGGCCTGGCGATCGGCATCGAGCAGACCGCGGCGCGCGCGACGCCGACGCTGTGGCTCGACGACCTCGCGCTCGTCGAGCACCAGCAGACGGTGCTCGACTTCGAGCAGCCGCTGCTCACCGGCTCGACCGCGACCCCGCCCGTCGGCTGGGTGACCGCGTCGGGTGCCGGCAACGAGCCCGTGCTCGACCGCGTCACAGGTGCCCCCGCCGACGCGGTCCCGGGCGCCGCTCCGGGCAACCACGCGCTCGCGCTGCGGATGACGAACCCGAGCTGGGCTGTCGCGGTGCACAACTTCACCACCGACGGCACGACCTGGACGCCCCAGGACTGGAGCGGCTCGACCACGCTGAGCTTCTGGTTCCGCGGCGCGAGCACCGGCGCCCGGTTCGACGTCGACGTCCTCGACAACCGCAACCCCGGCTCGACCGTCGACGACGCCGAGCGCTTCACCGCGTCCTTCACGGACGACGCCGCCGGCTGGCGACGGGTCGTCATCCCCTTCGCCGACCTCGTGCGCAAGGGCGGCGGCCAGCCGGCCGGCGCGCCCGACGACGGCCTCACGCTGACGGCCGTGCACGGCGTCGCGCTGGCGGTGCAGGGCTCGTCGACGCCGATCCCGGCGACGACGTTCCACGTGGACGACGTCACGATCTCCGGCGCGTCGGCGGTGCGCAACCCCGTGCGCGTCCGGCTGGCGCAGTCCGTGACGCCGGTCGACGAGGGTGCGACCGCGCGGGTCGGGGTGGTCCTGACCCGCGCGGCCGAGCAGGACGTCACGGTCGCGTGGAGGACGGGCGAGATCACGGACCGCTCGTCGGAGCAGGAGCCCGCCGCGCGTGCCGGGCGGGACTTCGACCCGGCCTCGGGCACCGTCACGATCCCGGCCGGCGAGCGGGAGGCGGTCGTCGAGGTCGCGACGCTCGACGACGCCAAGCACGAGCGCGACGAGCCGTTCGCGATCACGCTGGCCGACCCGGCGGGCGCGGAGCTCGGCCAGCCGGCCGCCGGGAAGGTCCTGATCCGGGACGACGACCCGCGCGACCCGCTGCTCCTGGTGGACGTCGAGGACGGCACCGGCCTGCTCGAGCCGCTCGGGCCGGGCACGATCGCGGCTCGCGAGGTCGCCGCGGGCACGCCCGAGGCGTACCCGGGTGCCGACCGGTGGGAGCACGTGCTCGACGTGGTCGGCGACGGCGGGTTCCGGCGCGGGTTCGCGCAGCCGCAGGACTGGTCCGGCACCGAGGGGGTCGGCATGTGGTTCCACGGCCGCGGCGACGGGCGCCCGGTCACCGTCACGGTGGAGGACGACGCCGCCCCGGACCCCGGCCCGGAAGGCTGGGAGCTCGCGTGGTCCGACGAGTTCGAGGCCCCCGCCGGCACGCCGGCGGACCCCACCCGCTGGACGTACGAGACCGGCGGCTGGGGCTGGGGCAACGACGAGCTGCAGTACTACACCGACTCGACGGACAACGCGGCGCACGACGGCGACGGCCACATGGTCATCACGACGCGCGAGGTCGACCCCGCGACGTCCGGGCTGTCGTGCTGGTACGGCCCGTGCACGCACACGTCCGCACGCCTCATCACCGAGGGCAAGGCGGAGTTCCTGCACGGGCGCATCGAGGCGCGCGCCCAGATGCCGCAGGGCGCGGCGGGCATCTGGCCGGCGATCTGGTCGCTCGGCACCGACTTCCGGGACGTCGGCTGGCCGCAGACCGGCGAGATCGACGTCATGGAGTTCGTCGGCAAGCTGCCCGAGGAGATCTTCGGCACGATCCACGGGCCCGGCTACAGCGGCGGCGACTCGTTCGGCTCGACGCACGGCTTCGGCCGCAACATGGGCGGTGAGTGGCTGACGTTCGCGGTCGAGTGGGAGCGGGAGGAGATCCGCTGGTACGTGGGGGAGGACGGCGGCGACCTGATCCACTTCCACACGGCCACGCCGGCGGACGTCGCGCCGGACGAGTGGGTCTTCGAGCACCCGTTCAGCCTCATCGCCAACATGGCGGTCGGCGGCAACTTCGGCGGGCCGCTCGCGCCGGACCTGCAGTTCCCGCAGGAGCTCGCGATCGACTACGTCCGCGTCTACCAGGCGCCGGACACGGCGGAGCGGTTCGCCGCGACGTTCGCCGACGACACGGCGGGCTGGCGGTACGTCGTGCTGCCGTTCGACGAGTTCGACCGCGT
>JAPSIR010000039.1 GCA_031178625.1 Cellulomonas sp. | reverse complement strand
GCGCACACCGACCCGGCGCACACCGACCCGGCGCACACCGACCCGGCGCACACCGACCCGCGCACCGACGGCGGCCGCACCGACACCCCGCACTGACGCGCCGGCGGTGCCGCTGTCACATCCGGCCGTCCTGCTCCGTCGGTCCTGCGACGGCCGCCGACCGGGCGGCCCGGGACGTCGGAGGACCCCATGGCACGCATCGCCCCACCCGCGCCGCAGCGCGTCTCGACCCGGCTCGTCGCCGCCGCGACCCGGCGGATGTTCGGCCGCACGATGGAGCCGGGCCTGGTGACCGCGCACCACCGCGGCGTGTTCTGGTCGCAGCTGCTGGGCGAGTCGGTGCTCATGACCGCGCGTCACCACCTGCCCGACCGCCTGCGCGACCTCGTCCAGCACCGCGTGGCCGTCGTCGTCGGCTGCCCGTGGTGCATCGACTTCGGCGCGATGCTCGCGCTGCGTGGCGGTGTGAGCGCGCAGGACCTGCTCGCCGTCCCCGACTACGCGTCGTCGCCGCTGTTCACCGACGCGGAGAAGCGCGCGCTCGCGTTCGCCGACGCGGCGACCGCGACGCCACCGCAGGTCACCGACGCCCAGGTCGCCCGGCTGCGGGACGAGCTCGGGGACGCCGGCGTGGTCGAGCTCGCCCACCTCGTGGCGCTGGAGAACCAGCGGTCGCGCCTCAACCACGCACTGGGCATCCCGGCGCAGGGGTTCACCGACGCCGACGTCTGCGCGCTGCCCGGCGTGACCGCGCACTGACGTGGCCGGCGCGGCGGGCGGGGTCAGGCGCCCGCCGCGCCGAGGGCCGCAAGCTTGTCCGGGTTGCGGACGACGTCGACGGCGTGGACGAGACCGTCGGGGCCGACGCGCGGCACGACGACCGTCACGCCCGCCTGCGTCCGGCTGCCCGGCCAGGGGACGACCCGCACGACGACGCCCACCTCGCCGTTCACGAGCGCCGTGCGGGCCTCGACGTCGGCCTCCGCCGCGAGCCGCTGCAGCGCGACCAGGAACCGGGCGACCTTGTCGACACCCACGATCGGACGCAGCGCCGCGTTGACCCGCCCGCCGCCGTCGGACGTGAGGACGACCCCCGGGGCGAGCGCGTTCACGACGCCGGCCAGGTCGCCCGCGAGGACGGCGCGCAGGAACGGCTCGACGACGACACGCTGCCGTGCCGGGGGGAGGGCCGGTGGCGGCGCCCCGTCGCGCACCGTGCGGCGCGCGCGCGACGCGAGCTGGCGCGCGTTGGCGTCGCTCGTCGCCAGCACGCTCGCGACCTGGCCGAACGGCACGTCGAACACGTCGTGCAGCACGAACGCCACGCGCTGCTCGGGCGTCAGCCGCTCGAGCACGACCAGCAGCGCGAGCCGCAGCGACTCGTCGAGCTCCGCCGTCTCGTCCGGGCCGGGCGTGGTGCTGACGAGCGGCTCCGGCAGCCACGGGCCCACGTACCGCTCGCGCTGCGTCCGCAGCACGCGCAGCCGGTCCAGGCACAGCCGCGACGTCACCGTGGTCAGCCACGCGGCGAGGTTCGCGATCCCTGCGCGATCCTGACGGGCCAGCCGCAGCCACGCCTCCTGCACCACGTCCTCGGCGTCGTGCACGCTCCCGAGCATCCGGTACGCGAGCCCGACCAGGCGCGACCGCTCGGCCGCGAAATCGGCGGTCGGGTCACCGCCGAGGGCGTCACCGCGCGTGACGTCGGTCTCGTCCTCGCCGTCCGTCATGGCAGCACCCCCTCCCGTCCTGCGACACCGACGTGCGGCACGCGCCGGGCGTGACACGCCGCGCGACGTCGTCCGACCGTGCCCGCCCGCCGGGGCGCGCGTCGCGCCGGTCGCCGTCACCCGGCGAGCGCGGCGATCGACGCCACCGAGATCGCGACGATCACCGCGTTGAACACGAAGGCGGCGAGCGCCTGTCCGGTGACGGTGCGGCGCAGCGCGCTGCTCGTCACCTCGACGTCCGTCGTGCCGAAGGTCGTGCCGACGGACACGGCGACGTACAGGTAGTCGGTGAAGACGCGCGGTCCGTCGCCAGGGAACCGCATCCCGCCGTCGGCCACGTCGCGGCGCAGGTAGTCGACGGCGTAGGTGAGCACCATCGTCGCCCACGCCGTCACGATGAGCAGGAGGCAGATCGCCACGAGCAGCGCCGCCGGCAGCGCGCTGGGGAGGTCGCCCGCCTGCGGCAGCACGACGACGGCTGCGGCCATCGCCCCCGCGCCGACGCTCAGCGCGGCCCCCGCCCCGGGCTCGGCGACGAGCAGCCAGCGGTGCACCAGCCCGCGGCGCGGCATGGCGGCGGCCGCGCGGGTCACCGCGGCCGCAGGGGCGGGCAGGTAGACGGCCAGCGTCAGCGCGACGTACAGCAGCTGATAGGTGCCGAGGACGACCAGCACGCTGTCGACGACCGTCCAAGGCCGTCCGTCGTCGTCCCGCAGCCCGAGGACGAGCACGATCGCGACGGCCCCGGCGAGGTACGAACGGGCGCTCTCGGCGAGGAAGCGGTCGCGCCACCCGTGAGGTCCGGCGGCCCGGCGCCACGCGGTACGGGGCCACGCCCGCCGGCCCGCAGCCCGTCGGGGGTGCCCGTCACGTCCGCCTCGCACGTCAGGACCCTAACCGTGAGCCGGGCGTGCCTGGGTCGCCTCAGGAGGCGTGCCCAGGACGACGTCCCGGAGGACGTGGTACGCGCGACGGGGAGCGGGGGGCGAGGCCCTGCGGCCCCGCCCGCCCGCGTCACCAGAACGGCAGGCCCGGCGGGACGTCCGGCCGCGGGGCGACGCGGGCCGTCGGCGCCGTCGCGAACGGCGTCGTGTCGGGTGCGCACGCCGAGCCGTCGGCCGGCGGCACGCCCGTCACGAAGTACGTCGCGATGTGCTCGTCGACGCAGACGCTCTTGCCGATCGTGGTGTGGCCCCACCCCTCGAGCGTCAGCAGGTGCCCGGCGGGGAAGAGGTCGCGGTACGGCTCCGTCTGCCGGTACGGCGTGGCGGGGTCGAACCGCGTGCCGACGACGAGCACGGGTGCGGTCGTCGTCTGCTGCCACGGGCCGGTGAAGGCGTCGGCGTCCTGCACGGGCCACGCCTCGCAGGGCAGGCCGACCCAGCCGCGGTACCGGCCGAAGTACGGCGCCTCCTGCGCGTGCGCGTCGATCAGCCGCGGGTAGCGGTCGACCCGCCCGTTCGAGACGGTGTCGACGCACAGGCTCGCGAGCGCGCCGCCGATCGCCGACGGGTACTCCTCGCCGCGCAGCCGGGCGCCGAGCACGGAGCGTGTGCCCGCCGCGGTGGACGCGACGGCGGCCGGGTCCGGGGCGGGCGCGGCGAGTGCCGCGAGCAGCCCGGCGAGGTCGGGCCAGCCGGCCGGGGAGTACAGCGCCGAGTACGTGACGGCGACGGCCACCTGCTGCGTGACCAGCAGCGACGTGCCGTCGGGCAGCGGGATCTCGACGGGCTGCGTCGCGAGCCGCTCGAACGTGGCGTAGGCGACGGCGGCGGGGTCGCCGAGCGCGGCGAGCGGGCACGCCTCCGGGCCGGCCTCGGCGCACAGCCGCGCGAACTCGCGGAAGGTCTCGTCCGTCCCGAGGCCCTGCCGGATGCGGATGCCGAGCGGCACGGACGGCGCGGCGTCTCCCGTGCCGGTGCCGGTCCACGCCACCGGGTCGACCGTGCCGTCGAGCAGGAACCGCCCGACCCGGTCCGGGAACAGGCGCGCGTACGTGGCGCCGAGGAACGTGCCGTAGCTGTAGCCGGCGTAGTGCAGGCGCTCGTCGCCGACGGCCTGGCGCAGGAGGTCCATGTCGCGGGCGACGTTGGCGGTGGACGCGGTCGCGAACCGCACCGGCGACGTGAGCTGGCAGCGGGCCGCGAGCTCGATGCCCTCGAGCGTGAACCGCACCTCCTCGCGCGGCGTGATCGGGTACGGCTGGGTGAGCAGCGGGGACGCCGCCTCCTCGGCGGCCGTGCGGAAGCACGTCGCCGGGTCGGACCCGGCGACGGCTCGGGGGTCGAAGCCGAGGACGTCGTAACGGGCCAGGACGTCTTCCGGGTAGATCGTCTGCGCGCCCTCCTGGACGAACTGCACGCCGCTGCCGCCGGGGCCGCCGGGGTTGGTGAACAGCGTGCCGAGGCGTTCCGCGGGGTCGCCGCTCGCGGGCAGGAGCGTCAGCGCGATCGTCGTCGTGGCGCCGTGCGGCCGGTCGTGGTCGCGCGGGACCTCCGCGCTCGCGCAGAGGAACGGCTCCAGCCCCTCGCCGCACGGCTGCCAGTCGAGCACCGGCACGGGCGCCGGGCCGGGAGCCCGTGGCGCGGTCGCCGCGGCGGCGGGCGGCAGCGCGAGGGCCGTCGTGAGGAGGGTGGCGGCCAGGAGCGCGAGCCCCCCGGTCCGGCGCGCGGTGGTCATGGCGGCTCCCGGTCGTCGACGGTCGGTGCGTCCACCATGCCGACCGCGAGGGTCCCTGCCAACCCCCGCCGCCGGATCGGCCAGTCACAGCGGAGACGTCCCATCTTTGACTAATGTCACAAATGCGTCACGACTCGTTCCCAATCGGGCGATCCGGGCGAATACTGGCGCCGCGAACGACCCGGTGAGGCAGTGCACTCGACAAGGGAGTCCCCGTGAACCGTCGCAACCTCGCAGCCCTGTCCCTGGTCCCGGCCCTGCTCGTGGCCACGGCATGCTCGGGCGGGGGAGGCGACGGGGGAGGTTCCGGCGCCTCCGGGGGCGGCGACGTCACCCTCACGTACTGGGCCAGCAACCAGGGCACGAGCCTCGACAACGACCGCGAGGTGCTGACCCCGGTCCTCGAGGAGTTCACCGAGGAGACCGGCATCGCGGTCGACCTCGAGGTCATCGGCTGGAGCGACCTGCAGACGCGCATCCAGACGGCCGTCACGTCCGGGCAGGCGCCCGACGTCGTCAACATCGGCAACACGTGGGCGGTGTCGCTGCAGGCCACGGGCGCGTTCCTGCCCTTCGACGACGCCGCGATGGAGGCGATCGGCGGCGCCGACAAGTTCGTCGAGACGGCGCTCCAGACGGGTGGCGCGGAGGGCACCGACCCGACGTCCGTGCCCCTGTACGGCCTGGCGTACGGGCTCTACTACAACCGTGCCATGTTCGCCGAGGCGGGCCTGGAGCCCCCGACGACGTGGGAGGAGATGGTGGCCGCCGCGCAGGCGCTCACCGACCCCGACGCCGGCGTGCACGGCATGGCGCTCGCGGCCGGCAGCTACACGGAGAACAACCACTTCGCCTTCATCAACGCCACGCAGAACGGCGCCGAGCTGTTCGACGACGACGGCAACCCGACCTTCACCGGGGACGGCGTGGTCGACGGGATCGTGCGCTACCTCGACCTGATGCAGAGCGACGACGTCGTCAACCCGGGCAACGCGCAGTACGACAACGCGAGCCTGGCAGTCGCCGACTTCGCCACCGGCAAGGCCGCGATGATCCTCAACCAGAACAACGCCAACGCGACCATCGAGGCCAACGGCATGACCCCCGACCAGTACGGCGTCGTCCCGCTGCCCGCGCCGGCGGACGCGCCGAGCGACGTCGCCAGCCACGTCGCGGGCATCAACATGTCGGTGTTCGCCAACACCGAGCACCCGGACGAGGCGTTGCAGCTCGTCGCGCACATGACGAGCGAGGAGGTGCAGACCACGCTCGGCAAGCCGTTCTCGTCGCTGCCGGTGCTCAAGGACGCCGAAGCGGTGTTCACCGAGGACGCCGAGCAGGCCGAGATCTTCACGCAGATCTACAACGAGCGGTCGGCGCCGCTGCCGCTCGTGCCCGCCGAGGACCAGTTCGAGACGACCGTCGGCCAGGCCATGAACCGCATGTTCGCGACCATCGCGACGGGCGGCACCGTCACCGCCGAGGACGTCCGGGAGGCCATGCAGGCCGCCCAGGACCAGGTGCAGGCGTCGGTCGGCTAGGCACGTGGCGACGACGACGACCCCGGCCCCTGCGCGGCCGACGACCCGCAGCCCCGAGCGTCGCCGCCGCCGCCGGGCCGGGTGGTGGCTGCCGTTCGCGCTCGTCGCGCCGGCGGTGCTGCTGGAGCTGCTGATCCACCTCGTGCCGATGCTCACGGGGATCTGGGTGAGCTTCACGCAGCTCACCCGGTTCTTCATCCGCAACTGGACCGAGGCCCCGTTCGTGGGGCTGCGCAACTACCAGGTCGCGCTCGACCTCGACGGCGCGGTGGGGCGCGGGCTGCTCAGCTCGTTCCTCATCACCTGCGCGTACACGGTGATCGTCGTGGGCGTCTCCTGGGCGCTCGGCATGGCGGCCGCCGTCGCCCTGCAGCGGCGGTTCCGCGGGCGCGCGTTCTTCCGCACGCTGTTCCTGGTCCCGTACGCCCTGCCCGTCTACGCGGGCATCGTCACGTGGAACTTCATGCTCCAGCGCGACACGGGCGTCATCAACCACCTGCTCGTGGAGGACCTCGGCGTGCTCGACGAGCGCCCGTTCTGGCTCATCGGCGGGCGGGCGTTCGTGTCGATCCTCGTCGTGGCGGTCTGGCGCCTGTGGCCGTTCGCGTTCCTCATGCTCACCGCCGGCCTGCAGTCCGTGCCGGACGACGTCTACGAGGCCGCCGCGATGGACGGCGCGCACGCGTTCCGGTCCTGGTGGTCGATCACGCTGCCCATGCTGCGGCCGGTCAACACCGTGCTCGTGCTCGTCATGTTCCTGTGGGTGTTCAACGACTTCAACACCCCGTACGTGCTGTTCGGCACGTCCCAGCCACCCGCGGGCGACCTCATCTCGTTCCACATCTACAACGCCTCGTTCCTCACGTGGAACTTCGGCGCCGGTGCCGCGATGTCGGTCCTGCTGCTGCTGTTCCTGCTGCTCGTCACCGGGGTGTACCTGCTCCTGGTGAACCGGAGGTCGCGCCGTGCATGACACCCGTGCGTTCCAGGTGTTCCGCGCCGTCGTCGTCACCGTCCTCGCCGTCGTGACGCTGCTGCCGCTCTACGTCATGGCGACGTCGTCGCTGAAGCCGCTGCAGGACGTGCGCGGCGCGTTCTCGTGGTGGCCGACCAACCTGACGCTGCAGCCGTTCGTCGACATGTGGACGACCGTGCCGCTCGCCCGGTACTTCCTCAACAGCCTGGTCGTGTCGTCGGCGGCGACCGTCGCGAGCCTCGTCATCGCGATCTTCGCGTCGTACGCCGTGTCGCGGTACCGGTTCCGCGGCCGGACGCTCTTCACGACCACCGTGCTCTCGACGCAGATGTTCCCCGGCGTGCTGTTCCTGCTGCCGCTGTTCATCATCTTCGTCAACCTCGAGCAGGGCACGGGCGTGCCGCTCGTCGGGACGCGCATCGGGCTGATCATCACCTACCTGACGTTCTCGCTGCCGTTCTCCATCTGGATGCTGTCGGGCTACCTCGACAACATCCCCCAGGAGCTCGACGAGGCCGCGCGCGTCGACGGGTGCTCGCCGATCGGCGCGCTGCTGCGCGTGGTGCTGCCCGCCGCGCGCCCGGGCGTCATCGCCGTCGCCATCTACGCGTTCATGACGGCGTGGGGTGAGGTGCTGTTCGCGTCCGTGATGACGACGGAGGAGAACCGCACCCTGGCGGTCGGCATCCGGCAGTACTCGACGCAGACCAACGTGTACTGGAACGAGATCATGGCCGCCTCGCTCGTGGTGAGCGTGCCGGTCGTCATCGGGTTCCTGCTGCTCCAGCGGCACTTCGTCGCCGGGCTGACCGCGGGGGCGGTGAAGTGAGCGTGCGCCGGGTGACCGTGCCCGGACGGGCCGCGGCCGGGTGACCGGTGCGCCGGGCGGCCCGCGCGCGGCCCGGCGCGGCCGTCGCTAGGGTCGGGTCGACCTGCACCGGCGGCGATGAGGTGGCGATGCACCGGACCTCCGACGACGTCGAGCTCGAGGCCGCGCTCGACCCGCTCGTGGTCGCGCTCGACGTGGGGTCGACCGCGACCCGCGGCGGCGTGCACGACGCCGCCGGGCGACCGGTGCGCGGGCTGCAGCACAAGGTGCCGCACGCGTTCACGGTGGCGCCCGACGGCACGTCGGTCATCGACCCGGACCAGGTGGTCGACGAGATCGCGCGCGTCCTCGACGCCGTCACCGCGGACCGGTCGCTCGGCGGCACCCGGGTCGCGGGCGTCGCCCTCGACACGTTCGCGGCGTCGCTGGTCGCCGTCGACGCGTCCGGCCGCGCGCTCACGCCGTGCCTCACGTACGCCGACTCGCGGTGCGCCGACGCCGTCGTCGCCCTGCGCGGCGAGCTCGACGAGGCGGCCGTGCAGCAGCGCACCGGCACCCGGGTCCACACCAGCTACCACGCGCCGCGGCTGCGCTGGCTGGCCGAGGCCGAGCCGCGCGTGGTCGCCGCGACCGCCGGCTGGTGGTCGCTGGGCGAGTACGCGCTGCACCGGCTGGTCGGTGTCGCGCTCGCGGGCACGTCGACCGTCGCGTGGACCGGGCTCCTCGACCGCCGCACCGGCGCGCTCGACGCCGAGCTGCTCGCCGCCGCCGACGTCGACCCCGGCCACTTCTCCCCGCCGCGGGACATGACCGAACCGCTCCCGGCGGTCGCCCCTGCGCGCTGGCCGGCGCTGGCGCACGCGGTCTGGTTCCCCGTCATCACCGACGGCTACGCGAGCAACGTCGGCGCCGGCGCGACCGACCCGACGGTCGCCGCCGCGTCCACCGCCACGAGCGGCGCCCTGCGCGTGCTGCTCGACGGCCCGGCCGACCCGCTCCCGTTCGGCCTCTGGAACTACCGCGTCGCCGCCGGCCGCACGCTGCTCGGCGGGGCGATCAACGACGTGGGCCGTGCCGTGAGCTGGGCGCAGGCCACCCTGCGGCTCGGGGACGACCTCGACGCCGTCCTCACCGCGCCGCCCACCGACGCGACCCCGCTCGTGCTGCCGTACCTCACCGGTGAGCGCGCGCCCGGCTGGGTCGGCGACGCGCGCGCCGTGCTGACCGGCGTCACCGCGGCCACCGACGCGGACGCACTCTTCCGCGGGGTCGTCGAGGGCGTCGCCGTGACCTACGCGCGCGTCGCCGACGAGCTCGCGCCGGCCGCGCCGCAGGTCGTCGAGGTCGCCGCGTCCGGGCGGGTCACCAACGACCGGCCGGCGTGGTTGCAGGTGCTCGCCGACGTCCTCGCGCGACCCGTCACGCACGTGACCCGCAAGCGCGCGACGCAGCGCGGCACGGCGCTCCTCGCCCTCGACGTGCTGGCGCCCGACGTGCCCCGCGCGCCGCGGGCCACCGGCGCCACGTACGAGCCGCGCGCCGCGCACGCGGACCACTACGCCGAGCGCCGCGCGCGGTTCGCGGAGGCCTACGACACGCTGCTGCGCGGCTGACGCGCGCCGAGGGTCAGCGGGTGGGGGCGGGCGCGGCGTCCGTGGACGCCCAGCCCCACGCCTCGAGCGGGGACTGGCCGGCCACGAGGCGCAGCGCGGCGGTCGGCACGCGCACGGCTACCGGTGCCGGGCGGGCCACGCCGAGCGCGATCGCGAGGGAGCGGTCCCCGGCGTGCCGGACGTCGGCGGAGGGGGCGGCGGTCGTCGTGCTCATGGCGGTCCTTCGAGGCGTGCGCGGCGCGGGGCGGCTGCTCCCGTCCCCGTCGCATCGGCCGGTGCCGGCGCGGGGATGAGCGCTCCCCGCGGATCGGTCCGGTGCCGTGGGACACAGCACCCAGACGGCCGCGTCCGGGCCCGCCGGGCCCCGGCGGGTCAGCCGGCGAAGGGCAGGACCGGCCGGCCCGGCACCTCGACGCGCACGCGGAACAGCGCGCCCGCCTCGGGCTCCGGGTCGTCGAGGTTCTCGCGGGACGTGCTGATGTACAGGTCGCGCAGGTCCGGGCCGCCGAGCGTGCACGCCGTCACGAGGCGCACCGGCAGGTCGACCTCGGCGAGCGTCTCGCCGGCGGGCGACACGCAGCGCACCCGGCCGTCGCCGTTGAGTGCGACCCACACGTTGCCGGCCGAGTCGACGGTCAGCCCGTCGGGGCTCTCGTCGTCGCCGGCGACGAACGGCCGGCGGCCCGTCAGGCGCCCGTCGACGACGTCGAACACGTCGGTGCGTCCGGTCGACGTGTCGTCGTAGTAGGCGAGCGTGCCGTCGGGGGAGAAGTCGATGCCGTTGGAGATCGTGACGTCGTCGAGCACGACCTCGACGTCGAGGTCCGGCGAGATCCGGTAGAGGTTCGCGCCGCCCGGCGTGACGTCGTAGGGCATGGACCCGGCGTACAGCGCCCCGCTCGGGTCGCAGCCGCCCTCGTTCATGCGGACGTTCGGGTCGGACCACAGCTCCGGCAGCGGCGTCGGCACCGCGTCCGGCCCGTCCGCCAGCCCGATGCCGCGCTGCAGGCCGACGACGTACCCGCCGCGCGTGCGCGGCCGCACGAACGCCGCGACGTCGCCGACGTGCAGCCGGTCGACCGTGCCGTCGTCGCGCAGCGTGAGCAGGTCGCCGGCCAGCATGTCGACCCAGCGCAGGCCGCCCCACGTCGGTGACCAGCACGGGCCCTCGCCGTGGTAGGCGACGGCGTCGGTGACCTGCTCGGCTCGCAGCACGGTGCTCCTCGGTGCTCGGTGGGGTTCCGAGCCTCGCCCGCCGGGCGCGCGTCCGCAACGCCGGGCCCGGACCCCGCGTCGGGGAGGTGGCCCCGCACCCGGCAGGATGGGCCCATGAGTGCGACCGTCCAGGCCCGTGGGGTCGCCGCCGGCTTCGGCGACCGTCAGCTGTTCGCCGGCCTCGACCTCGTCGTGGCGCCGGGGGACGTGACCGGGCTCGTCGGGCCCAACGGCGCCGGCAAGACGACGCTGCTGCGGATCCTCGCCGGGCGTCGCGCCCCCGAGTCGGGCGCCGTCGCGCTGTCGCCGCCGACCGCGCAGGTCGGGTACCTCGTGCAGGAGGTCGAGCGGCACGCGGGCGAGAGCGTCCGCGCCTTCCTCGAGCGCCGCACGGGCGTGCTCGACGCGCAGGTGGAGATGGACGCGGCGTCGCACGCGCTCGCGGACGGCACCCCGGGCGCGGACGACCGGTTCACGCAGGCTCTCGAGCGGTGGATGGCGCTGGGCGGCGCGGACCTCGACGCGCGGCTCGGCGTGGTCGCGGACGACCTCGGGCTCGCGGTGGACCTCGACCTGCCCATGACGGCGCTGTCCGGCGGGCAGGCCGCGCGCGTCGGGCTGGCGGCGCTGCTGCTGTCCCGGTTCGACCTCTACCTGCTGGACGAGCCGACCAACGACCTCGACGCCGACGGCCTCGACCGGCTGGAGGAGTTCGTCGTGCGGGCGCAGGCACCGGTGGTCGTCGTCAGCCACGACCGCGAGTTCCTGGCGCGGACGGTCACCACGGTCGTCGAGATCGACCGGAGCCTGCAGCGTGTCGCGACGTACGGCGGCTCCTACGACGCCTACCTCGAGGAGCGCTCGACGGCCCGCCGCCAGGCGCGCGAGGCGTACGAGGAGTACGCGGCGCGGCGCGAGGCCCTGCAGGCGCGGGCCCGCACGCAGCGCGCGTGGATGGAGAAGGGCGTGCGCAACGCCCGGCGCAAGGCGACCGACAACGACAAGAACGTGCGCCACCACCGCGGCGAGACGTCGGAGAAGCAGGCGGCCAAGGCACGGCAGAGCGACCGCATGCTCGAGCGGCTCGAGGTCGTGGAGGAGCCGCGCAAGGAGTGGCAGCTGCGCATGAGCATCGCGACGGCGCCGCGGTCCGGTGCGGTCGTCGCGACGGCGCGCGGTGCGGTCGTGCGGCGCGGCACGTTCGTGCTGGGGCCGGTGGACCTGCAGCTCGACTGGCAGGACCGGGTGGCCGTCACCGGGCCGAACGGCGCCGGCAAGTCCACGCTGCTCGGGCTGCTGCTGGGGCGGGTGGCGCCCGCGGAGGGTGCCGCGGCGCTGGGCCCGGGCGTGCTCGTCGGCGAGGTCGACCAGGCGCGCGCGGCCTTCGAGGGCGACGCGCCCGTCGGCGAGGCGTTCGCGCGGCAGGTGCCCGACTGGACGACCGCCGACGTGCGCACGCTGCTCGCCAAGTTCGGGCTCGCCGGGCACCAGGTGGGGCGATCGGCGTCGTCGCTGTCGCCCGGCGAGCGCACCCGGGCGGCGCTCGCGCTGCTGCAGGCGCGCGGCGTGAACCTCCTCGTCCTCGACGAGCCGACGAACCACCTCGACCTGCCGGCGATCGAGCAGCTCGAGCAGGCGCTGGAGTCGTTCGACGGGACGGTGCTGCTCGTCACGCACGACCGGCGGATGCTCGACACCGTGCGGCTCACGCGCCGCTGGCACGTCGAGGACGGGCGCGTGACCGAGGTCGCGCCGGACTGACGGGTGCGCCGGCCGCGCCCGTCGCCCCGTCCGGGACCCGTCAGGCGGTCCCCGCGACGCCCGTCCGGTACGCCCACACCACGGTCTGCAGCCGGTCGCGCGTGCCGAGCTTCGTCATCGCCCGCCCGAGGTGCGACTTCACGGTCGACGGCTCCACGTAGAGGGCGGCGGCGATCTCGGCGTTCGACATGCCCTCGGCGAGCAGGCGGACGATGTCGCGCTCGCGGGGCGTGAGGACAGCCGCGGCCTCGTCCGGGTCCGGTGCGGGCCGACGGCGCGCGAACTCGGCGATGACCCGACGCGTGACGGCCTGGTCGACCATCCCCTCACCGCGGGCAAGGCGCCGGATGGCGTCGGCGAGGTCCGCCGGGTCGGTGTCCTTGAGGACGAACCCGCTGGCACCCGCCTCGAGCGCGCCGAACACGTAGTCGTCGAGGTCGAACGTCGTCACGACCAGCACCGCCGGCAGGTCGCCGTCCCGCTCCGTGACGATGCGGCGCGTGGCGACGAGCCCGTCACCGCCGGGCATGCGCACGTCCATGCAGACGACGTCCGGGCGGGTGCGCCGGACCACGTCCACGGCCTCCGGCCCGCTGGCCGCCTCGCCGACGACCTCGAGGTCCCCGGCGTCCTCCAGCAGCACGCGGAAGCCCGCGCGGACCACCGCCTGGTCGTCCACCAGCACGACCCGGATCATGCGCGTCCTCCCTCGTCGTCGGCCACGGGCACCCGCAGCCGCACCTGCCACCCGCCGTCGGGCGTGGGGCCCGCGTCGAGGAACCCGCCCACCAGCGCCGCGCGCTCGCGCATCACCGCCAAGCCCGTGCCGCCGCGGTCGCCGCGCGCCGTTGCGGCCGCGCGCACCGCCGGGCCGTTCACGACCTCGAGCAGCACGCCCGCCGGCCCGTGCGCCAGCGTGAGCCGCACGGGCGCGCCGGGCGCGTGCTGGCGGGCGTTCGTCAGCGCCTGCTGCGCCACCCGGTACACCGACACGTCGGCGAGCGGCGGCAGGGCCACGGGCGTGCCGGTGCGCGTCAGCGCGACGTCGCCGCCGAGGTCGCGCGCCGTGCGGACGAGGTCGTCGAGCGCCTCGACGCCGGGCACGGGGGCCAGCGCGTCACCCTCGTCCCGGCGGAGCAGACCCACGACCTGGCGCAGGTTGTCGAGCGTCTCGCGCCCCTGGTCCCGCAGCCACGCCGCACCGGCGCGCGCCGCGTCCGGGTCGCGCCCGACCAGCTTCTCGACCGCCGCGGCCTGCACGACCATGCCCGACAGGTGGTGCGCCGCGACGTCGTGCAGCTCGCGCGCGAGCCGCGCCCGCTCGTCGGCGACGGCCGCGCGGACGCGTGCGTCGCGCTCGCGCTCGAGCTGCGCGGCACGCTCCTGGACGAGCCGCAGGTGGTCCCGCCGTGTCGCCAGGTAGACACCGACGAGCACCGCCCCGCCCCACACGAGCACGGCGGAGCCGGCGTGCTGCACGACCGCGTCCGCCCCGGCCCCCCGGGCCACCGCGACGGCCGCGCCGGCGCCGGCCTCGACGGCCGCGACCGCCCACGCCGCGCGCAGGGCCCGGCCGGCGGGCAGCACGGTGCCGAGCGTCGCCGCCGCGACGAACCCGGCGAGCGTGCGCACCGACATCTCCGGTGCCAGCGCGACCAGCGCCACCTGCGTCGCGACGACCACCGCGACGCACGCGGCCGGCCGCACGCGCCGCAGCGCCAGCGCGAGCGACTGCACCGCCACGAGCAGCAGCACCCACGTCTCCACCGCGCGCGCCGGGGCGTCCTCGGGCGGCGCGAGCGCGGTCGTCCCCACGGTCAGCAGCACCATGGCCACGGCCGTCACGACGCCGAGCAGCGCGTCGCGGGCGAACGGGCTGCCCGCCCCGAGGGGCGGCAGGCGCGCGGCCCACCACCCCTCGGTCCCCGTGCCTCGGGCGGTCTCCATGGCGGTCATCCTCCCGTGCCCCGGCCGTCGGTCTGTTGCGCCGGTCAGTACGTGATGTCCGGCGAGACGAGGTTCAGCGCGTTCGACGCGACGTTCACCGCGACGAACGCCGCCAGCACGACGGCCGCCGCGCCGACCCGCCACCAGCCGGTGCGGGCGCGGGCCTCCGTGACGACCCGCCACACGGCGGCCACCAGGCCGGCCGTCGCGAGGACGGTCAGCGCCTGGGCGCCGCGGATCAGCAGCGTGGGCACGTCCTGCAGACCCAGGACGCCCACCAGCACGTACGCCCACAGGGCCACGGCGAGCACGGCCGCGACGGCGCCGAGCCGGGTGAGCAGGCGCGGCAGGCGCACGCGGGACTCGGGTGCGGGTGCGGGTGCCGGTGCCGGTGCCGGGACGGCGGGGGAGCCGGTACCGGTCGCCGCGCCCGTGGACGCCCCGCCCGTGGACGCCCCGCCCGTGGACGCCGCACGGCGGGCACGCACGCGGCGCACGACCGCGCCGACCGGCCACGCCAGCACCGTGAGCAGCAGCACCGCCGCCCCGCCGAGCAGCAGCGGCACGGTCGCCGCGCGCCACGGGGTCAGGGGCACGAGGGACATCGCGGAGTCGTGGCCGAGCAGCTCGACGCGACCGGCGTCGTCGGTGCGCACCACGAGCCGGCGGTCCCCGTCGACCTGCTGGTAGACCCAGGGCTCGACCTCCTCGTAGACCGTCGGGCGCAGCGTGCCCACGCCGGACCCGAAGCGCACCCTGTCGCCGTCGACGACGTCGGCCGTGATCGGCTGCAGCGGACCCGCGACCGTGAGGAACGTCGAGCGGAAGCCGCGCGTGCTCTCGTACGAGCCGGCCAGGGCCTGCGCGTGCGCGGCGCGCGTGGCGTCGTCGACGGTGCTCGCCGGGGTGCCGTCGGCCGGGAAGTACCGGTCGGCGAACCCGGCGAGCAGGTCGTCGCGCAGCAGGTACGCGGCGCCGTCGGTGCCGGTGCTGCTGAGCGACAGGTACAGACCCGTGCCGTCGTCCGGCCACAGCTGCAGGTGCGAGTGGAACGCGTTGGTGTCGCCGCCGTGGCCGACGACGCGGTGCCCGTGGCGGGACTCGTCGAACCAGCCGAGGCCCATGCGCTCGCCCTGCGCGAGCGCGCCGAGCGTCGTCTCGTCGAGGGCCGGGCGCTGCATGAGGTCGCGCGTCGCGGCGGGCAGCACGTCGGTGCCACCGACCGGTCGGCCGAGGTGGGCCAGCATGAACCGCGCCATGTCCGTCGCGGTGGCGCTGAACGCGCCCGCGGGCGGCTGGCCCACCATCTCGAACGGCAGCGGGGCGTCGCCCGTCGTCGGGTAGCCGAGCGCGACGTCGTCCGCGAGGTCGCCCGGCAGCGGCTGCTCGAACGACGAGGACGTCATGCCCGCCGGTGCGAGGACGTGCTCGGCGACGTACTCGGCGAACGGCTGCCCGCTCACCGCCTCGACGACGTACCCCGCGAGCGCGTTGCCGTAGTTCGAGTAGGCGGGCACCGTGCCGGGCTCGTACACCTGGGCGGGCGGTGCCTCGACGAGGCTGCGCCGCAGGTCGGGCGGGGTGTCGCCCGAGCCGATCAGGCCGGCGACGCGCTCCTCGAAGCCCGCGGTGTGCGTGAGCAGGTGGCGCAGGGTCACCGGGTGCGGCAGGTCGAGGTCGAGGTCGGTGTACTGCTCGACGTCCGTGTCGAGGTCGACGTCGCCCGCCGCGACGAGCTGCATGACGGCTGTCGCGGTGAGCATCTTGGACACCGAGCCGACGCGGAACAGGGTGCGCTCCGGGTCGACGGGTGTGCCCGCCGCGACGTCGGCGACGCCGAACCCGCGCGTGGTGACGACCTCGCCGTCGTGCACGACGGCGACCGTCGCGCCCGCGATCCGGCCCTCCTCGAGGGCCTCCGGGACGGTGCCGTCGAGCCACGCGTCGACGTCCTCGCGCGTCAGCCCGGCGGTCGAGGCCGGCTGCGGCGGCGGGGGACCGGGCGGCCCGGGCGCGGCGGCGCACGCGCCGAGCGTGGCGAGCGCGGCGGCACCGACGAGCGCGAGCGCCGTGCGGCGGACCGTGCGGCGGCGGCGCGAGCCGGGGCGGGACGACGGGGCGGACGACGTGGGCGACGACGGGGCTGACGACGTGGCTGACGACGTGGCTGACGACGTAGCTGACGACGTGGGCATGGTGACGACCTCCGGCCGCCGCGAGTGCCCGGTGCTGCTCCGGGCGGTGCCTCGCGGCCTGCGTCCATGCTGGTCAACGGGGTACCGCCGCCGCTTCGGGCGGGACGGGGAACCTCGCTTGCGACCTCTGGGGGAGGCGCGCGGCCGCCTCCTCGTCCTCCCGACGCAGGGGCGCGTCCGTGCGTCAGGCGCCGGCCGCGCGCACCAGGCCCGTCTCGTAGGCGACCACGACGGCCTGGACGCGGTCCCGCACGCCCAGCTTCGCGAGGACGCGTCCCACGTGCGTCTTGACCGTCGCCTCGGACAGGAACAGCGCGGTCGCGATCTCCGCGTTGGAGAGGCCCTCGGCGACGTGCTCGAGCACCTCGACCTCGCGCGGCGTGAGCTCCGCGAGGCGCGGGTGCGGCGCGGCGGGGTCGGGAGCCTCGCCGGACTCCGGCAGCCGCGGGGCGAACAGCTCGAGCATGCGCCGCGTGATGCGCGCCGAGACGACGGCGTCCCCCGACGCGACGGTCCGCACGGCGGTGACGAGGTCCGCCGGGCGGGCGTCCTTGAGCATGAAGCCGCTGGCGCCGGCACGCAGCGCCGCGAACGCGTACTCGTCCAGGTCGAACGTGGTGAGGATGAGCACGCGCGTGCCCGGGTACGCGGCGACGACGCGCCGGGTGGCCTCGATGCCGTCCATGCCGGGCATGCGGATGTCCATGAGGACGACGTCCGGCCGCAGCGCCGCGACCTGGTCGACGGCCGTCGCGCCGTCGCCGGCCTCGCCGACGACGTCGAACCCGCCGCTCTCCAGCACGAGGCGGAACCCCACCCGCACCAGCGCCTGGTCGTCCACCAGCAGGACCGTCGTCATGCGTCTCCCTCGTGCCACGGCAGCAGCGCACGCACGCGCCACCCCTCACCGTACGGACCGGCCTCGACGGTGCCGCCGAAGACCGCGGCCCGCTCGGACATGCCGACGACGCCGCGCTGCCCGCCGGGGCTCGGCGTGGCGGACGCACCGCCGCCCGCGTCGGTGACGACGACCTCGACGGCGTCCGCCCGCCGGCGCACGTCGACGTGCACGTCCGTGGTGCCCGGCGCGTGCCGCAGCGTGTTGGTCAGCGACTCCTGGACGATGCGGTAGACCGCGAGCTGCAGCGCCGGGTCGAGGTCCCCGAGCCCGGTCACCGCGAGGCCCGACGTGCGCACGGGCAGCCCGGCGGTGCGCGCCCGGTCGACGAGCCGCGTCAGGTCGAGGCTGCCGGGCTGCGGCTCGAGCGGCGCGTCGGCGCCCGCCCCCGCGCCGGTGCCGCGACCGCCCGTGTCGGTGTCGTCGTCGTGCAGGACCCCCAGGATGCGGCGCATGTCGCCCAGCGCGGCACGCCCGGTGTCGACGAGCTCGTCGAGCGCCGCCCGCGCCCGGTCGGGCGCGAAGTCGAACGCGGCCGACGCGCCGCCGCCCAGCGCGACCATGACGGAGATGCTGTGCGCGACCACGTCGTGCATCTCCCGCGCGATCTGCGCGCGCTCGGACGCCTGCGCGAGGCGCGTGCGCTGCGCCTGCTCCTCGGCGCGGGCGCGGGCCGCCTCGGCGAGCGCGGCGACGCGCTGGCGCCGTGCGTGCACGAGCGTGCCGGCGGCGACCGCGACGAGCGCGAGCACCAGCACGGGTCCGGCCGTCACGTACCAGGACGCGCTCGTGAGGAAGCCGGTGGCGCCGCCGCCCGTCACCTGCGCGAACGCCGGCGCGTCGGCGCGGTCGACGCCGAGCATCTTCGCGGCGACGGTGAGCGCGAGCGGGAACGCGCGCGCCGCCACGAGCAGCGCGAGCACGCCGGCCACGGCCGTCGCCCACACCGCTCGCGTGCGGCCCGTCGCCGCCACCGCGTACAGGGCGAGCGCGAGGCCGAGCTCGAAGCCGTTCGTCGCCCCGGTCAGCGCGAGCGACGCGACACCGAGCACCGCCATGGCGGCCGCGACCGGCACGGGGCGGCGACGGCGCCACAGGAGGGCGACCGCGCCGGCGAGCGTCAGCACGAGCGAGGTGACCTGCATGACCAGCACCCGGTCGCGGTCGACGACCTCGTGCAGCCAGAACATCGAGTCCGCGCCGAGCCCGAGCAGCAGGGCCCAGCCGGCGAAGACGACGACCACCAGGCCGTCGACGACCCGGTCGACGACGCGTCGGACGAGGTCGCGGTGCCGGGCGAGGAGGCCGCGGACGCCGCCCTGCGCGGCCGGCGTCGTGCCGTCGCCGGGCACCGGCGCGTCGCTCATGTCACCTCCCCGCCCACCCGGGCATCCTCCCAGTCCCGCGGCGCCGGGCAGGCCGGGCGCGGCCGGCGCGGTGCCCGCGGCGGGGACGGCGTCGTCCGTCGGCACGGCGTCGTCCGCCGGCACCGCGTCATCCGTGGGCACCGCGTCGCGGGACGCCGCGGCGGGGCGGACGGCCGCAGCCGCCCGCCCCGCCGACGTCGTCACGGTCACGCGTCCCGCCGGCGCAGGAGCACGGCGGCCACCGTCACCGCGCCGACGGCCCAGGCGAGCATGACGCCGTAGCCCGTCCACGGGGGCAGGTCGCTGTTGATCGAGGTGATGACCGACCCGTAGGCGTCGTTCGTGACGAGGCGCGCCCCGGCGCTCGTCGGCAGGTACGCGGCCACCTGCTGCAGCGGCTCCCACGGGATCA
>JAPSIR010000219.1:2687-5047 GCA_031178625.1 Cellulomonas sp. | reverse complement strand
GACAGCGAGACGAGCGCGGTGCCGCCCGTCGTCGACGCCGACGCGGACAGCAGCGCGAGCGGCTTCCCGTCGACCTCGCGCGTCGGCACGTCGCCCTTGAGGTGCACGGCCAGCGCGGCGGCGTCGTGGTGGCCGACGTTCATCTCGAACACGTGGTAGCTCGGCGTCCGCACGAGCGCGCCCGTGTCCGGGTCGGTGAGCAGCATCGCCTGCAGCACGTTCACGGTCTGCGCGATGTTCGCCATGACGACGCGGTCCGCGTGCTTGTGGAAGGCGTCGAAGTGGCGGCTCGCGACGAGCGCGTCCCGCAGGGTGTTCTGCTGGTACAGGAACCCGGGGTTGGTGCCCTTCTCGACGTTCCACCACGTGCCCCACTCGTCGACGACGAGGCCCACGCGCTTCCTCGGGTCGTACCGGTCCATGACGGCGCCGTGCCGGTCGAGCAGCTCCTCCATGTGGGCGGCACGCGCGAGGGCGAGGTACCACTCGTCGGTGCTGAACTCGGTGGCGTCGCCCTTGTCCGACCACGGGCCGGTCATCGTGTAGTAGTGCAGCGACAGCGCCTGGAACGGGGCGGCCCGTCCGTCGCCGGCGTCCAGCGCGTCGAACGAGCGCATGAGCGTCTCGGTCCAGTGGTAGTCGTGGTCGGACGCGCCGGCGGCGATCCGGTAGACGTCGTTGCCGGCGTGCGCGCGCACGTACGTCGCGTACTGGCGGGCGAGCGAGGCGAACTGCTCGGCACGCAGGTTGCCGCCACAGCCCCACGCCTCGTTGCCGAGGCCCCAGAAGGGGACCCGCCACGGCTCGTCGCGGCCGTTCTCGCGCCGCAGCGCGGCCATCGGCGAGTCGTCGGCGCGCGTGAGGTACTCGATCCACTCGCTCATCTCGGCGACCGTGCCGGAGCCGATGTTCCCGCTGACGTACGCGTCGGCGCCGAGCAGCTCGCACAGGTCCATGAACTCGTGCGTGCCGAACGCGTTGTCCTCGACGACGTCGCCCCAGTGGGAGTTGACCATCCGCGGCCGGGACTCCCGCGGGCCGATGCCGTCGCGCCAGTGGTAGTCGTCGGCGAAGCAGCCGCCGGGCCAGCGCAGGTTCGGGATCCGCAGGGCGCGCAGCGCCTCGACGACGTCGGTGCGGATGCCGCGCACGTTCGGGACGTCGGAGTCCTCCCCCACCCAGAACCCGCCGTAGATGCACCGGCCCAGGTGCTCGGCGAAGTGGCCGTACACGTGCCGGCTGATGGTGGGACCGGGCAGGTCCAGGTCGATGACGGCCGTCAGGGGCGCGGCGGGCATGGGATCTCCTCCGCGGCGGCGCAGCGGTGCGCCACCGGTTGTCCTTGTATCGTTACACGACGTCGTGCGCGCCCGACTCTGCCGGTCCGGTCGCGCGCGGTCAAGCACCGGCGCACGGACGCGTCGGTGGCTCGGGCGGGGCTCGGGCGGGTTCGGGACCGGCGGGGCCGGGAGGCGCGATGACGACGCTCAAGGACGTGGCGCGCGCCGCGGGCGTGTCGGTGATGACCGTGTCGAACGTCGTCAACGGCCGGCCGCACGTCGGCGAGGCGACCCGGCGGCGCGTCCTCGCGGCGGTCGACGCCCTGGGGTACGAGGCCAACCTCACGGCGCGGCGCCTGCGTGCGGGGCGCAGCAACACCGTGGCGCTCGTCGTGCCGCGCGCCGACCACCCGTACTACGGCGAGCTGGCCGCCCGGTTCACCGACGCGCTGCGCCCGACGGGCCGGCACCTGGTGCTGGAGCAGACGGGCGCGAGCCGCGAGGGCGAGCTCGGCGCGCTGTCACCGGCACGCCTGCAGCAGTACGACGGCGTGCTGCTCAGCGCGGTGGGCCTGGAAGCCGCGGACGTCGCCCGGCTGAACCCGGACCTGCCGCTCGTCCTGCTGGGCGAGAAGCCGATGCCGGCGACGTTCGACCACGTGGCCCTCGGCAACGTCGCCGGCGGACGGCTCGCCGTGGCGCACCTGCTGGACCGCGGCGCCCGCCGGGTCGCGGTGGTGGGCGGGACGCCCGGCCCCACGGACGGCGGCCTCTCCGACCAGCGGACGCAGGGCTGGCGCGACGCGCACGCCGCCGCGGGGGTGCCCGCGGACGACGCCCTGGTCCTGCCGGTCGACGGGCTGCACATGGCCGCCGCGCGCACCGCCGTGCGCGACGCGCTCGCCCGCGGCCTCGACCTCGACGCGGTCTTCGCGGTCACCGACCAGGTGGCCGTCGGCGTGCTCGCCGCGCTGCACGACGCCGGGCGGCGCGTGCCCGGCGACGTGCAGGTCGTCGGCTTCGACAACCTCGCCATCGGCGCGCACGTGCCGCCCGGCCTGACCACGGTGGACCCGAGCA
>JAPSIR010000219.1:0-2587 GCA_031178625.1 Cellulomonas sp. | reverse complement strand
GCCGGCGCGGTGCCGTCGGGGTGCGCGACGGCGCTCCCCGTGACCACGCGACCCGTGCGCGGCGCCTGCGTCGAGCCGAGACTGCACACGTCGAGCCGGACACGGCCGGTGTCGCCGTCGCGCACGCCCGCGAGCACGACCCACCCTCCGGGCACGACAGGCACGGTCGACGTCGCGACCACGTCGGGCGCCCGCGGGGTCCGCGGCGGGATCGACGTGCCGGACGTCACACGCCGGGCGTCCCGACGGTCCCGCCTCGCGCCGATCGCGCACCGGCGCCGTGCGTGGTCGTCCCGACGGGCGCGGTCAGCCGCTGGTGACCGTCCGGAACGGGTCGGCCGTCGGCACCAGCTCGACGGGGACCTCCGGCACGAGCTCCGCGAGCCAGCGCGCCGCCTCCGCCATCCCCTCCTGCTCGGACGGCACGTGGCCGACGACGACCAGACCGGCGGCGAGCCCGGCGGCGACCGCGTCGGCGGCGTACTCGCCCGTCTCCCACTCGTGGCCCTCGCCGATCACCACGACGTCGACGTCCGGCCGGGCCAGCAGGTGCCGGTTGCGCGCGAACCCTTGGAAGCCGGGCTGCACGCCGACGGCCGACACCGCCGCGTCCGGGTCGCCCACGTAGCGGAGCGCGCGTGCACCCAGCGCCTGCGCGACGTGCGCGGCCAGCGCGCCCAGCGTGGTGGGCGGGAGGTCGTAGACGTCGTCGTCGCCGGGCCGCTGCGCGCCGAGCCAGCCGAGCGCGCGCGCGACACCGGTGAGGACTCCGTCGGGCCGGCGGTCGTGCCAGGCGTCGTGCAGGTGGAAGACCACCAGCCCGTGCTCGGCGACGAACGCGGACTTCGCGGCGAACACGGGGTCGCCCTCCGCGGCGAACGTCGCGTCCGACGCCCCGTGGTGGTCGAAGTAGAGCGGCTCGTGCGTGACGACGAGGTCGAGGCCGCGCGCCGCCGCGGTGCGCAGCACGTCGAACGTCGCCATCATCGTGACGGCCACGCCCCGGACGGGCGCGTCCGGGTCGCCGGCGAGGAACGCGTCGACCGTGCGCTCCCGCCACGGCACGCCCACGTGCGCGCCGACCCGCTCGACCACCTGCCGCGCCGTCACCGTCACGGCCGTCACCCTAGCGAGCGGGCGCTCGGCGGCAGGGGGCCGACGCGCGCCCGCCGGCGTCAGCGGGCGTCGAGCCAGCGCAGCACGACGTGCCCGAACACCGACACGAGCGCGAGCGTCGACGACGCGCCGCAGCGCGCGCAGTGCGCGGTGTGGTTGACCCACGCCACGTCAGGGAGGCGGTCGACGCCGGTGACGGTCAGGTCGATCGACCCGCACACCGGGCAGCGCAGGCGTGCCTGCTCGTCGTAGGAGACATCCCGGCCCGGCACCGTTGCCGCAGACAGCTCGCTCACGTGTGGACTCCCGGGGTGGACGACGACGAACGCCCGCCAGTGTCGCACCGGATGGGCCTGGCGCACGCGGGGAGCCGGTCGCACGCCCGCCGGCCGCCCCGGCGGGGCGCCGCTCGAGCGGAGGTCGGCCTCCTACTCGCGGGGCTCCGGGCGGTCGTCGGCGGCGTGCCGGGCCTCCGCCACGGTCGCCGTCCAGGTGGCGACGTACGGCAGGGCGCTGTGCCGCGTCCAGCTCTCCACACCCGGCGTCGCCGCCCTGACCAGGGCGTCCACCGGGACGTCGTCGGTGCGGTGCCCGAGCGGGAACCCGAACACGACGTGGTGCGCCTGGAGCATCAGCACGAGGTCGTCGTCGTCGGGCAGGTCGGCGTACACCCGCGTGCTCCCGCGCTCGGAGCGCGTCACGTGCCACGAGCCGTCGTCGCGCCGCTCCGCCCGGAACCTCGGGTCGGACCCCCAGCGCACCCGCCCCTCGCCCGCCTCGACCCACTCGGTGCCGAGCACACCCGTGACGTGCAGCGACTCGGCCAGCGCACGCGGCGTCCACGGCGCGGGGAAGAACGTGCGCATGGCGATGCGCATCGCGAGCGGCGACGGCTGCACCGGGTGGTCGCCGCGCTGCCGGCGCAGCGCCTGCGCCTCCTCCTCGATCAGCGTCAGCAGCACCACGTCGGTGCGCTGCAGCGGGGCGACGCCCGACGCGGCGACGTGCACGCCGAGGCAGCGCAGGAAGAGCATGTGCTCGTCCCGCGACGCGAACGGCGGCACGGGCACGCCCGGCACCGGGGGCCGGCCCCAGGGCACCTCGGACGTCGGGTCGGTGGGCACGGAGCTCATGGGCGTCCTTCCGGTGGGGTGGATCGGTGCCGCCGCACCGGGGATGTCTACCGCACCGCGGACGTCGCGGTCGCACGCGCGGAGGGGTCGCGGCGGGGCCGCGGTGCGGGCCGCCGCGGCGGCGATCGCCGGGGTTTCGGGCCCTACTCCGAAAGTTCGCGGTGCTGTATCGATTAGGTTCGTTGACGCGCCTCCCCCGCCGTCGAAGGGTGTCCATCGCCGCCGGGCTCACTGTCGAGCCGAGATCGGCTGACCAAGGAGGAACGATGACCCGACCCATGCTCCGACGAGGGAGCGTGCGCGGTAACGGCGCTCGAGGCGCAGCCGCCGTCGCCGTC
>JAPSIR010000218.1 GCA_031178625.1 Cellulomonas sp. | reverse complement strand
CGGCCGCCGGCGCGGCGCCGGCCGGCCTCGGCGACGGCGACGACGACCCCGGCGCCCGCACCGAGGAGCAGAGGCCGCCGGCGCGCGAGCGCGGTCAGCACCAGCGGCAGCACCGCGAGCTCGACCGCGAGCCGCAGCGGCTGGGCGTGGCTGTCGTACGCCTGCCGGACGCGCTGGTCGAGGAACCGGCGGGTCGTCGGGGGCCGGCGCTCGACGAGCACGTCGAGCGCGACGTGCTCGCGTCCACCCCGGGCGCGCACGGTCCGCACGAGCTCGAGGTTCTCGAACAGGACCTGCTCGTCGTAGCCGTGCGGCGGCAGCGCGGACCGGCGCACGAGCAGCGTGCCGGGCCAGTCGCCGCCGAGCGCGCGGTTGAGCAGCGCCCGGCCGGTGTCCCAGCGCGCGTGCCACGGTGCGGGGGCGAAGACGTTCTGCGGGCGCACCACCTCGGCGCCGTCGAGCATCCGCAGCGCGCGCACCAGGTCCTCGACGTCCCAGCGCACGTCGTCGTCCGCGATCACGACGCACTCGTGCCCGGTCGCGCGCAGCCCGTGGCGCACGGCGACGACCTTGCCGTTCGCGCCCGGCGGCGGCGGGTCGGCGCGCAGGTGCCGGACACCGGGCGGCAGGTGGTGGGCGTGCACGTCGGCCACCTCGGGCGGCGAGGTGTCGACCACGACGACGTCGAGCACGCGCACGACGCGCTCGAGGTACGTCCACGTCTCCGGGTCGGCGGGCTCCGCCGTCCGCAGGGGGAGCAGGTAGACCGCGTCGGCGACGCGCGGGCGGTCGGACCGCTCCGGTGTCACGCCCGCGCCGGCGACGGCGGGTGCGGTGCGCACGCCGCGCTCAGAGGGGCAGGCGCAGCGACGACTCGCCGGCCTCCCACCGCGCGATCGTGCGCGCCCCGGCCCAGCCCTCGACGGCGAGGCACACCGCGGCGCCCCACAGCACGTCGTCGACCAGCGCGGGCTCCTCCTCGGCGAGGTTGCCGGCCAGGTCGCGGGCGGCGATCTGCTCGTGCACGGCGTCGGCCGCGACGTGCTCGTCGAAGTACCAGGTGGTCGCCTCGTCGTCGTGCCCGAGGCGGCGCAGGCCGTTGCCGTAGAGGCGGTTGGGCAGCGATGACGTCATCTCGAACGCCGCGAGGTGCCCGACGACCGCGCCCCGGAGGCGCCGGTGCAGGCCGAGCAGCGACATCACGTTGGTGGACGCGAGCGTCGCGGCCGGCACGTGGTCGACGTAGCGGCCGTAGGTGTCGTCGAGGCCGAGTCCCCGCATCGAGGACGCGAAGAGGGCGTGGTGCATGCGCTCGGGGTCGCCGCCGCCGTACTCGTCCGCCTGGATCTCGACGAGCGCCGCCTTGGCGCGGCCGCCGAGGCGCGGCACGGCCCACGTGTGCGGGTCGGCCTCCTTGAGCTGGTAGACGGACTTCTGCACGAGGACCTCGCGCAGCTGCTCCTCCGTCGCCCGGCGTGCGACGTACCGGGACAGGCTGGGGGAGTCGTCCTCCTCCGTCAGGCGGAACAGGCGGGCGGCGACGCCGGTGCGCGTGCGGGCGGCGCAGTCGGGGACGGGCACGCGGGCGCGCAGCTCGTCCTCGACGTGCCGCTCGAGGGTCGCGCGCACGGTCAGCAGGTCGACGTCCCACTCCCAGGCGTCGTCGACGCCCTCGAGCCCGCGGTAGTGCAGCTCGTAGAGGCACAGCAGGGCCAGCTGGACGTCGTCGTCCTCGAGCCACGACGCCGGCGGCTCCGCCAGGAGGGCGGCCAGCGCGGCGTGCAGGTCGGCCGGCTCGTCGGCCACTCCGGTCAGCAGGCGCACGAGGGCGTCGCCGAGCGGTCCGCGGGCGGCGGGCAGCGGCAGCGGGCGCGTCGGGGTGGGCGGAGTCGGTGCGTCCGTCGGCACTGACGTCGTGGTCATCGTCCTCGTTCCCTCGCGCGGCGCGCCTCGGCTCGACGCGGGTCCATCGTGGACCCGGCCCCGGGGCGCCGCCACCGGGGGAGAGCCGCCCCCGGGCGTCGCCCACGCGGGCGTCCGTGCACGGCCGGCGGTGGCACCGGCCGTGCGCGGACGCGGACGCGTGGGCTCGGGCGCGTCGGCTCAGACGCCGCCCGGACGCAGGACGGCCCGCAGGCAGCCGTCGTCCTTCTCCTTGAACAGGCGGTACGCCTCCGCGCCGTCCTCGAGGTCGAGCACGTGCGTCGCGAGGTACTCGGGCGTGAGCTCGTCGCGCGCCATGAGGTCGAGCAGCGTCGGGATGTACTTCTGCCCGTGCATCTGCGCACCCCGCAGCGTGAGGCCCTTGTTCATCAGGGCGCCGAGCGGGAACCGGTCGGCCCAGGCGGCGAAGACGCCCAGCACGGCGACCCGCCCGCCCTTGCGGCAGTGGTAGACCGCCTCCCGCAGCGGCGTGATGCGCTCGGTCTGCACGCGGGCGAGCTGCGTGACCTTGTCGAGCGCCGCCAGGGGACCGGTCGCCCCGGACGCCTCCATGCCCACCGCCTCGATGCACACGTCCGGCCCGCGGCCGGCCGTCAGGTCGAGGAGTGCCTCGCCGAGCGCGTCCTGCGGGTCCAGCACGTCGCAGCCCAGCTCGCGGCGCGCCACCTCGCGGCGGTACGGGTCGGTCTCGATCACCACGACGCGGTCCGCGCCGATGATCTGGCTCGCCCGCGCCGCCATCTGGCCCACGCCGCCCGCGCCCCAGACGGCCACCACGTCGCCCGGTCCGACCTCGCCCAGGTCCGCGGCGCCCATCCAGCCGGTCGGTGCGGCGTCCGACGCGAACAGCGCGCGCAGGTCGGCCACCTCGTCCGGCACGGGGAACGCGCCGACGTCGGCGAACGGGACCCGCACGTACTCCGCGTGCGAGCCCGCGTAGCCGCCGAGCGCGTGCGAGTAGCCGAAGCACCCGCCGGGCGCGGAGCCCCACAGCGTCTCCGTGACGCCGGGGTTGCGGTTGCCGTTGTCGCACAGCGAGAAGAGCTGCTGCCGGCAGTACCAGCAGCTCCCGCACGCGATGAACGAGCTGACGACGACGCGCTCGCCCACCCGTCGGTCCCGCACGCCGGACCCGACCTCGACGACCTCGCCGAGGAACTCGTGCCCGATGACGTCGCCGTGCCGCATGAACGGGATGTACCCGCCGAGCAGGTGCAGGTCTGAGCCGCACGTCACGGTCGCCGTCACCTTGACGATCGCGTCGTACGGCTGCTCGACGCGCGGGTCGGGCACGTCCCCGGTGCTGACCTCGTTGACCCCGGTCCACTGCAGCGCCCTCACAGGCGTCCCTCCCGTCCGGCGGCGCGCAGCACCGCGTCGAGCACCAGCCCCTGCGGGGTCGGCGGACGGCCGCTCAGGTCGTCCGGGGGCATGCGCGACCCCGTCTCGAGCTCCTGCTTGAGCAGGCGGACCGCCTGTCGGTCGGCGGCCCGGTCGCCACCGTCCGCGTCGAGCCGCAGCTCGGTGCCCCGGTCGCCCGGTGCGGCGGTGCGGCGGGCGCGGCCCAGGACGTCGGCGGCCTCCTGCGTGAGGCCGCCGGCCCGCGCGTCGATCTCGTCCGACGTCAGCGCCACCGTCACGGCGAGCGTGCCGCGTCCCGGTGCGTCGAGCGCCGTGCGGCCGCGCCGCAGCGCGACCGCCGTGGCGGCGCCCGCACCGAGCGCCGCCACGGCCAGCAGTCGTCCGCGCACCGTCACTCGCGGTGGAGCTTGTCCTGCACGCGGCCGGCGATCTTCTCGACCGGGTTCGGCACGTCGGTCGTGCCGTACAGGCGCGCGTCCGGGCGCGTCGGCTTCGGCGCGGGCACGCCCGCCGGCGGCTCGGCGACGTACGTGAACTCGCCCTTGCCGTCGGGCGTGGGGCCCGAGGCCCAGCTGCCCTCGGAGGCGTGCTCGCCGTTCGAGAAGTTGATGTACTGGTAGGACACGTCGCGGTGCTCCTTGGAGAGCGGGAAGTTCGACGGCACGGGCAGCAGCTCGTGGCCCTCCTCCTGCAGCTCCTTGGCCGCGGCGATCCACTGGTTCTGGTGCATCGTGTCGCGGGCCAGCAGGAACGCCAGCATGTCGCGCACGCCCTTGTCGTCGGTCATGTGGTAGAGCCGGGCGACCTGCAGGCGCCCCTGCATCTCCGCGTTGGCGTTGGCGGTGAAGTCCGCCAGCAGGTTGCCGCTCGCGGTGACGTACCCGGCCGTCCACGGGTTGCCGTTCGAGTCCACCGGCCGCGCGCCCGCGCCGGCGACGATCGCGTGCTGCGGGTCGGTGCCGCCGACGATCGCGGCGACCGTCGGGTCGTCCTGCACGGCGCCCTCGACGATCCCGATGGGGGCGTCGTCGAGCAGCTGCGCGATCATCGTCGCGAGCATCTCGACGTGCCCGAACTCCTCGGCGCCGATCCCGTAGAGCAGGTCGCGGTACTTGCCGGGGATGTGCGCGTTCCAGGACTGGAACCCGTACTGCATGGCGACCGTGATCTCGCCGTACTGGCCGCCCAGCACCTCCTGCAGCTTGCGGGCGAAGACCGCGTCCGGCTTCTCGGGCTTGGCGTGGAACTGCAGCTCCTGGCGGTGGAAGAACATGTGGCTCCCTCTCGCTGGCGTCGGGCCGTCCCGGCGTGCGGGACCACCCCGGCACGCGCCATCTCCTCGACGCGCGGTGGTGCTGCCAGTCTCACCACGGGTCCCGCGGACCGCACCCGGAGCGTGGACACGCGTCCGGGGGCGTGGACGCGTGTCCGACCCGCGGCGAACGGCGCCGCGCGTCGCCCGCTCGCCGTGGGAGCGCCCGCGGGGCACCATGCCCCGAGGCCGCGCCGCACCCGGTGCGCCCACGAGCGGAGGAGGAGCGTGACAGCGACCCGTCCCCGTCCGGTGCCGGACGGCCCGGAGGACCCCGACGCCGCCGACCGGCCGGTCGTCTCCGTCGTCGTGCCGGTCCGCGACGACGCCGCGTACCTCGACGTGTGCCTGCGGCTGCTGTCCGTGCAGACCGTCGTGCCGGACGAGGTCGTCGTGGTGGACAACGCGTCGTCCGACGCGAGCGCGGAGGTCGCACGGCGGTGGGG
>JAPSIR010000038.1 GCA_031178625.1 Cellulomonas sp. | reverse complement strand
GGCGCACCGTCGACGCCTCCGCGTCGCTCTCGGCGAGCGGGGCCGGCGTCCGGCGGGGCGCCGGCGCCTTCATCGTGTACGTGGGCCGCGGGACGGGCACCGGCGACCACGCCTCGGCGTCACCGTCCGCGGGCGCCTCCGTGCGGGCCGACGCGTCCGCCGCGGGGACGGCCGCCGTCGCGGACCGGCGCACGACGGGCGTCGAACCGGTCGCGTGGCGCGCGGGTCCGGACCTCTCGCCGGCGTCGGCGACGATGCGCTCGAAGACCTCCGTGTGGGCGTCCGACGGGCGCACCGCGTGGCCCGTGACGAGGGGCACCGGCACGTCCGCCGGGACGGCCCCTCCGCGGACCGCCGGCACCGCGCCGGTCGCGGGCCGCGCCGTCGCACCCGACGACGGGCGCACGGTCCGCGTGGCGCCCGTCCGCGGACGCGCCGCCAGCCGCTCCTCGCGCTCGATCGTCGCGGCCCACGCCTCGTCGGCGCGCTGACCCGCCACCACCGCGCGACGGCCCAGCACCGTGACCGCGCCGAGCAGCACCGTCGGCACCGCACCGGCCACCCAGGTCGCCGCCGGGACGACGCCCGTCACGACCCAGCCGGCAACCGACGCCACCAGCAGCAGCGTCGCCAGCAGCCCGCGCCGGCGGGCCGCCGCACCGCGCCGGGCCGTCGCCGCGGCACGCGCCGCGCGGGCCTGCGCGAGACGGCGCGCCGCCTCCGCCGAGATGCGCTCGGGTGTGGCGTGCGGTCGGTCCACGGTCGTGCCTCCTGTCGCCGTGCCGGCGCCGACCGCCGGCACACCCGTCCCCGGGGTCAGCAGCAGCGCCGTCGTGCTCGGCCCCGCCGTCGCGGTCGTCAGCGCCGGACGCACGGTCCGGCCCACGCCCCGCGACACCGCGACCACGCGCAGACCGGCCGAGAACCGGTCGTCCGCGCGCGCCTCGAGCAGCCGCTGACGGTGCCGCAGGTGGTGCGGCACCAGATACGCCGCCCACAGGCCGACGAGCGCGAGCGCCACGAGGCCTGCGAGATCGTTCACGCAACGACGGTAGGGGCCGCCCGGCCGTCACCGCCGCAGGAATGCGGCGTGTCGTGCGACGACACGCGAGAACCGCGTCTCCCGGGCCGTCACGCGCACCCGCCGGGCCGTGCCGCTGCCGTGCCGGTGCCGTGCCGGCGGCGTCAGGCGGAGGACCGCCGGCTCGCGTGCCAGCGCTCGCGCAGCCCGTCCGGCACGTCCTCGACCGTCAGCGCGAACGTCCGGTGGTCGCACCAGCGCCCCTGGATGTGCAGGTACCGCTCGCGCAGCCCCTCGTCGCGGAAGCCCAGCTTCTCGACCACCCGCAGCGACGGCGCGTTCTCGGGACGGATGTTGATCTCCACGCGGTGCAGGCGCAGCACGTCGAAGCAGTGGTCCGTCGCCATCGCCACGGCCGTCGGGATCACGCCCCGCCCCGCGACGTGCTGCGACACCCAGTACCCGATCGACGCGGACCGCAAGGACCCGTACTGGATCGACGACACCGTCAGCTGCCCCACGAGCTCGTCGCCGTAGTCCACCGCGAACGGCAGCGCCGACCCGTCCCGCGCCTGCGCCGCCAGCGCCCGCACGAACTGCCCGAACGTCGGCCGGGGCCCGCGCACCGGCTCCGGGCTCGTCGCGTCCCACGGCTCCAGCCAGCCCGCGTTCGCCGCGCGCAGCGCCATCCAGGCGTCCGCGTCGCGCCGCCGCAGCGGCCGCAGCCGCACGTCACCGTCGACCAGCTCGACGGGCCACCCCACGGCCACGCTCACCCCTCTCGTCCACGGGTCGGGGCGAGGTTCCGCTCCGCTCCCGGCGCGTGACGCTCCGCGGTCCCGCACCGTCCGCCGCGCTCCACCTCACCCCTCGTCCCCACGGTCGGGGCGAGGTTCCGCTCCGCTCCCGGCGCGTGACGCTCCGCGGTCCCGCACCGTCCGCCGCGCTCCACCTCACCCCTCCAGCACCAGGCAGTGCACGACCTGCCCGGCCCGCACCGCCCCGTCCGTCTCCCCCACCACCGCCAGCGCGTTGGCCTGGGCGAGGGCCGTCGTCGACGGGGCCGAGGGGTCGCCGAGGGGCGTCACGCGGTACCCCTCCTCGGGCGAGCCCAGCACCGTCGCGGGGACGAACTGCCGCAGCCCGGGCGGCGACGCCCAGCCGTGCGTCGCGGACGCGGGGACGGACGGGCGGAACAGCTCCGCGTGGCCGGCCATCGCGCGCAGCGCCGGGCGCACGAACACCTCGAACGACACCTGCGCCGCCACCGGGTGCCCCTGCAGCGCGAACACGGGCACGCCCTGGTCGTCGCGACCGCCGACACCGCGCCCCACCGTGCCGAACCCGTGCCGCAGGCCCGGGGTCATCGCCACCTGGTCGAGGCGCACGGTGCCGAGAGGTGCCAGCACGTCCTTCACGGTGTCGTGCACCAGCTCGGACAGGCCGCCCGTGAGCACGACGAGGTCGGCCCGCACCAGCTGGTCCTCGAGCGCCTCGCGGAGCGTCGCGCGCTCGTCCGGCACCACGCCGACGCGCACGGGCGCGGCACCCGCGTCGCGGACCGCGGCCTCGAGCGCGTGCCCGTCGGCCTCGAACACGGTCCCCGGGCGAGCGGCGGTGGTCGGCTCGACGAGCTCGTCGCCGACCGACAGCAGCACCACGCGCGGCGTCGGGTGCACGGGCACGCGGCCCCGCCCCATCGAGGCGGCCAGGGCGATCTGCCGCGCGCCGAGCCGCGTGCCGGCGGTGAGCACGACCTCGCCCGCTCGCACGTCGGCCCCGGCGTGCCGTACGTGCTGCCCAGGCCGGGCCGGGCGCTGCAGCGCGACGCGGGCGGTCCCGCGGTCGGTCTCCTCGATCGGGACGACGGCGTCCGCACCCAGCGGCAGCGGCCCGCCCGACGCGACGCGCACCGCGGTGCCGGCGACGTGCCGCAGCCCGGCCGGCGAGCCGGCGTGGACGTCGTGCGCGACGGGCAGGTCGGGCACGCGGTCGCCGGCGCCCGGCAGCGTGTCGTGCGCCGCGACCGCGTAGCCGTCACGCGCCGCCACGGGCACCGCGGGCACGTCGACGGGCGCGACGACGTCGGCGGCGAGGATGCAGCCCGTCGCGTCGTGCAGCACGACGTCCAGCGGCGCGACGGGACCCACGGCCGCGAGGACGGCCGCGAGGTGGTCCTGCACCGATCTCATGCGCGCATTCTGCCTGCTGGTCGGGACAGCGCAGGTCGGCGCCCCGTCCCCGTCCCGCCGGGCGCCCGATCGCACACCGCACCGCCTGTCGGCCACGCGCCGACGCCCCGCTGCGCCACACTGGACCCATGAGCGCCGTCGCCCAGCCGTCCTGGCACACCCCTGCCGAGGGTGGTGGGGGCGGGCGCGGCCGGCGCGTGGTCGATCCGCCCGGCACGGACGAGCGCACCGTCGTGCGCCGCCCCACGGCCGCCGAGGCCAAGGACGCCCTGCGCCGTCGCGCCCGCACGCAGCGCGGGCACCGCTCGCCCCGGCTGTGCGAGGAGGCCGCCGCACGGCTCGCGGAGGTCGTCCTGACGATCCCCGAGGTCGGCGCCGCGCGGTGCGTGAGCGTCTACGCGTCGCGGCCCCTGGAGCCCGGCACGGGTCCCGTCCTCGAGGCCCTCGCCGCGCGCGGGGTGCGCCTGCTCCTGCCCGTCCTCGGCACGGGTCTGCAGCGCGACTGGGCGGAGTACGCCGGCGCCGACGACCTGCGCGAGCGCGCCCCCGGCCGGCCGCCCGAGCCCGGCACGCCACCGCTCGGTACCGACGCCGTGGCGGACGCGGACGTGGTGCTCGTGCCGGCGCTCGCCGTCGACGCCGTGGGGACGCGGCTCGGGCAGGGCGGCGGCTGGTACGACCGCGTGCTCGCGCACGTCCGGCCCGGCGTCCCCGTCGTCGCGCTCGTGCACGTCGACGAGGTGCTCGACACGCCGCTGCCCCGCGAGCCGCACGACCGGCCCGTCACCGCCGTCGCGACGCCCGAGCGCTGGTGGCGCGTGGAGCCCACGGACGGCTGACCGCGGCGTCAGACGTCCCGGGGGGGTCGTCCGCCGTGGGTCAGGCGCCGGGGGTCAGTCGTCCGCGGGCACCAGCGTCTGCCGGTCGACCGCGTCGGCCTCGACCGCCGCGTCGGAGAACGGCCACGCGAACTGCTCGCCGCGCGCCCAGGCGGGGAGCTGGTCGTCGTAGTGCGGGCTCGCCGGGTGCCCCGACGTGCCCGTGAGGTTCACCCACGTCGACGAGTCGAGGTCGCCCAGGTCGACGACCATCCGCATCGACGGCCCGCTGGTGACGGTGAAGGAGCCGGAGGCGGCGTCCCACCCGGTGGCGTCGACGATCGACGAGCCGCCGCCGACGCGCTGCGCCGGCGGGTTCACGAGGGCGCGGACGACCCCGGGGACGCCCTCGCCGCCGAGCACCAGGTGCTCCGGCGCGGCGACGTGCAGCTTGCCCCACGCCCAGTCCTCGGTGCGGCTGCCGAGCGTCGCGGTGAGCCCGTAGCGAGCGTCGGCGAGCGCACGGGACAGGATCTCGTCGCGGCCCTCGACCACGCCGGGCGTGGAGCGGTCGTCCCACCAGGGCGACGTCGGCTCCGCGAGGAGCGTGCGGACGACCTCGAGCCAGCGCGAGTCGCCCGACGGCGCGTGCCCCTCGGGCAGGTCGTCGGCGAACGTCAGCTCCAGCAGGTCCGCCCACACGGCGGCGAGGTACGCGGCGGCCGCGGAGTCGGCCGACGCCACACGGTCCCAGCGGCGCAGCAGCTCCTGGCCGTCGGCCGCGAACGGCTCGTCGAGGTCGATCTCGAGCAGCGTCGGCACCAGCACGTCCGCGTACGGGGAGCGCCGGTCGGTCTGGATGCGGGCCATCGCCTCGGCGTCGAGCTTGCGGCCCGCCTCGATCTCCGCCGTCAGCAGGTCGCGGATGCGCTGCGCGCGGTACCCGTAGTCGGTGTCCTCCGCGAGGAACGGCCCGACACCCGCCGGGGTCACCGCCTGGTTCGCGGCGACCACGAAGCCCTCGGCCGGGTCCAGCGCCCGCGGCATGTCCGCCGGGTCGACGAACCCCTGCCAGTCGTAGCGCGAGTCCCAGCCGGGGCGCGGCCACGTGCCGTAGGACGGCACCGGCGACGCCGGCACGTTCGCACGCAGGGGGATCCGTCCCGGCGCCTGGTAGCCGATGTGGCCGTCGGTGGTCGCGAAGACGATGTTCTGCGACGGCACGTCGAGCATGGCCGCGGCGGCCGCGACGTCGTCGGCGTCGCGCGCCGTCATCATCGCCAGGACCGCCTCGGCGGTGCGGCCCGGCTGGAGGGCCGTCCACGCGAGCGCCACCTCGAACCGGCGGCCCGGCGCGCCCTCGGGGACGGGACCGCGCGCCACCCCGTCGACGTCCAGGACGTCCGAGACGATCGGCCCGTGCCGCGTGCTGCGGACCACCAGCTCGACGTCGTCGCCGCCCGCGACCTCGATCGTCTCGGTGCGCACCGTGACCGGCTCGCGCCCGCCGTCGACGACGACCTCGCCGTCCTCGACGCGCTCGAGGAAGAAGTCGGTGACGTCCGCGCCGAGGTTCGTCAGGCCCCACGCGAGGTCCGCGTTGTGGCCGATGACCACACCCGGCAGCCCCGCGAGCGAGAAGCCGGAGACGTCGAACGGGCACGCGTCGTCGACCTGCGCGCAGCGCAGGCCGACCTGCGACCAGATGCCGGGCGCCGAGATGGACAGGTGCGGGTCGTTGGCGAGGAGGGGCGCGCCCGAGGTCGTGTGCTCACCGGCGACGACCCACGAGTTCGAGCCCACGCCCTCGCCGTCGCCGACCAGGTGCGGCACGGCGGCGAGCGCGCGGTCGGCCGCGGCGAGCGCCTCCTGCAGGTCGGCCTCGCCGAGCACGTCCGTGAGGTCGACGCCGTCGGCGACCGGGGCGGCGTCCCGCCCGGCGACCGCCGCGGCGTCGAGGATCGGCAGGTTGCGGTCCTGCGGGTACGCCGGGAACAGCTGCTCCACGCGCGCCACGTCCTGCACCGACTGGTACGTCAGCGCGCGCGACAGCTCCTTGTCGTAGTTCGCGCGCAGGTCCCACGCCATCGCCTTGAGCCACGCGAGCGAGTCGACCGGGTCCCACGGCTCCGGCCGCTCGACCGGCACGCGCTGCCCGAGCACGGTGTACTCCATCGCGAGCGCCGCCGTGTCGCGGTCCTCCAGGTACGCGTTGACCCCGGCGGCGTACGCCTCGAGGTGGCGACGCGCGTCGGCGGGCAGTACCGCCCACTCCTGCTCCGCGACGCGGCGCCAGCCGAGGGTGCGCACGACCTTGTCCGCGGCCAGCGCGTCCTCGTCGGCGCCGACGAGCTCCGAGAGCCGCCCCGCCGTGACGTGCCGGCGGTAGTCCATCTCGAAGAACCGGTCCTGCGCCGCGACGTAGCCCTGCGCCGCGAAGAGGTCCTGGGCGTTCTGCGCGACGATCGTCGGCACGCCGCGCGCGTCGCGCGTGACCTGTACCTCCTCGGCGAGCCCGGGCACGGTCTGCTCGCCCGAGACCTCGGGGAGCGGCCGACGCAGCACGACGGCGGCGAGGAGGGTCGTGGTCAGCAGCACCACGACGACGACGGAGGCGACGACGACGAGCGCGGTGCGCAGACGGTGGCGGCGGGGCACGGGGGAAGGCTAGTCCCCGCACCGGCGCTTGACTCCGCGGGTACTGTTGGCACTCGGACCTCGAGAGTGCCAGCGCGTCCCGCGCACGGTGCGCGCGGTGCCGGCGGGACCCCCGCACGCGCACTCGTGCCGGCGCGCCACCCGCCGGACCCCGCGGTCCTCCAGCCCCCTGCCGGGCGCACGCCCGGCGCACGAGTTCCACGGGAGTCGGCCAGTGCCCACCTACGCCTACCGGTGCACGGCGTGCGAGCACGCCTTCGAGATCCAGCAGTCCTTCAGCGACGACGCCCTGACGGTGTGCCCCGAGTGCGAGGGACGCCTGCGCAAGGTGTTCTCGTCCGTCGGCGTCGTCTTCAAGGGGTCCGGCTTCTACCGGACCGACGCGCGCGCCGGGAAGACCTCGTCGACGCCCGCGTCGTCGTCCGGCTCGTCGTCCTCGTCCACCGGGTCGTCGGGCTCGTCGGACGGGTCGTCGTCGGGCGGGTCGTCGTCGGGCGGGTCGTCCTCGTCGACGAGCGGGAGCACGACGTCAGGCGCGTCGACGTCGTCCGGCGGGTCGTCCTCGACGACGAAGGCCGCCTCCGCCTGACGCGACGCGGTCGCGGACGCGCGAGGACGTCCTCGGCGTGCTGAGCCGACCACAGCCCCGGGGGCGTGGCCCGGCGCCCACGGGTGGTGTGCGCAGGTCCGCCGCGGCGGCGGCGGGCGCCTAGCGTCCCCGTCGTGCTGCACCTCACCGGCCCGCGGACGGGCGACGAACCGCCCGCACCGCCCCCGCCGCTCGCGCACGTGCGCGCTCCCGTCGCCGTGCGGCTGCGCGGCAACCTCTGGCGGTGGCGTGCGGTCGTCGCGGCCCTCTGCCTCGGCCTGGCGGCGGCCGCGACCGTCCAGGCGCTGCGCCCGCCGCCGCCGCCCGCCGCGCCCGTCGTCGTGCTCGCGAGGGACGTCGCCGCCGGCACCCCGCTCGACGCGCTCGACGTCGCCGTGGCGCAGCTGCCGCCGGACGCCGTGCCCGCCGGCGCGCACACCGCACCTGCCGACGTCGTCGGTGCCGCGCCCGTGGTCGACCTGCCCGCCCGCCAGGCCCTCACGCCCACGCTGCTCGGCGGCGGCGCCCCGGCCGGACCTCCGGGCACCGTCGTCGCCGCCGTGCGCCTCGACGACCCGGCGGTCGCCGCGCTGCTCACGCCCGGTGCGCACGTGGACCTCGTCGCCGCGCGACCCGAGGGCGGCCCGGGCGAGACGGTCGCGCGCCGCGCGCTCGTGCTGCCGGGCCCGCCGGCGGACGGCGACGCGGGCGGCGGTCTCCTCGGCGGTACCGCCACCGCGGCGGACGCGCCCGTGCTCGTCGCCGTCACGCCGCAGGAGGCCGTCCTGCTCGCGGAGGCGTCGGCGGCCGCCCGCCTCGTCGCGGTGCTCGTGCCATGATCGCGCCGGGGACCCCACGGACGACGGGAGCACGGCATGAGCGAGCAGGCACGCGAGGGTCTGCGCGGGGCGGGCGACCGGCTCCGCGCGGTGGGCGGCAGCGAGCCGGTCAAGGGCGTCGCGAAGGTGCTGCAGGGGTTCAAGGACTTCGTCTCGCGCGGCAACGCCGTCGAGCTGGCCGTCGGCGTCGTCATCGGCGCGGCGTTCACCTCGATCGTCGGCGCCGTCCAGGAGGGCCTGCTCAGCCCGCTCATCGGGTGGCTCTTCGGCCAGCCGAACCTCGCGCAGCTGTGGGACCTCGGCCCGTACTCGTGGCGCGAGGGCGCCGACATCGCCCCGATCCGCGTGGGGCTGATCCTCAACGCCATCCTGCAGTTCCTGCTCACCGCGGCCGCGATCTACTTCCTCATCGTGCTGCCGCTCAACGCGCTCGCCGCCCGCCGCAAGAAGGGCCAGGAGGAGGAGCCGCAGGCGCCGAGCGAGGACATCCTGCTGCTGCAGGAGATCCGCGACCTGCTCGCCGCGCAGGCGTCCCCCGCCGTCGCGAACGACGCCGGACCGGGCGCGCAGCCCGGGACCGGCCCCGGCACGGGGACCACGCCGGGGACTGCGCCGCCGAGCCGGCCCGGTCGCGACGTGCCCCCGAGCATCCCGCCGGGCGGCGCCCCCGTCTGACCCGGACCCGCCGGGCGGCGCCGGCGGGGCGTCGCGCGCGTACGGCGTCGCGTACGTGCGACGCCGCGCAGCGTGCCGGTCACCAGTGCGGCGGTCGCTCCCGGCGCAGCCGGTCGTCGTTCGAGGACGGTTCCTCGCGGCCCCAGCCTCGGTCGCTGTCGTCGGCGGAACGCGCCGCGGTCCAGGGGTCCGCGGCCTCGGCCGGCGTCGGTGTCGCGTCCGGTGCCGGTGCGCGCGGCCGGTCACGCACCGGTGCGGCGTGGTCGGCCTCGTCGGTCTCGTCGGCCGGGTGGGCCGGGGTTGCGGGCAGCGTGGCGCGGAGCACGGACTCGTCCGTGCCGACGGTGCCCGGCGGACGCACCGCGCGTCGCGGTCCGCGGCGCCGCGGCGCAGGGGTCGGTCCGGTGCCCGTGCTCATGCGTCGATGGTGGCGCGGACGCGCCCGCTCAGGCGAACGCGCGCGCAACGGCCGCACGCACCACGGTGTCGACGCGGTGGCTGCGCCGCGTGATGCCGAGCTCGGCGCGCAGCGCGTCGGCCAGGACGTCGCGCGTGCGGTCCTGCCCGTCCGACCGCAGCCACCGCACCAGGTCGTCGAGCTGGTCGTCGCTGTAGGCGCCGATCGGCAGGCCCGGCCGCACGTCCGGACGCGGCTGCGTCCGCACCGCGAGCACCAGCTGCTCGCCCGACGTCGTCGCCGGCTCGCGCGGCGTGCCCGCGGGCGGGGTCGCGGGGCGCAGCGGCGCCACCGGTGTCGCACCGGTCGCCGGACGCGTCACCGGCACACCGCCGCTGCCGGGCGACGCCACCGCGGGCAGCACGCCCGTCGGCGTCCGCACCACGGGGGTCGCACCGGTCGGCGCCGGGCCGGCGGGCGTCGCGCCGGTGGTCACGGGCGTCGCGCCCGTTCCGGTCGGCACGACCGGCGTCGCACCCGTCGCGGGACGCACCGCGGGTGTGGCCCCCGTCGCCGGACGCACCACCGGCACCGCACCCGTCGCCGGCCGCACCACCGGGACCGCGCCCGTCGCGGGGCGCGCCGCCACGTACGGCCGCACCCCCACCTCGACGTCCTCGACCTCGGGCGCGTCCCGCACGACCGCCGGCACGGGACGCGACGGCGGCGTCGCCGCCTCGGGCTTGCGCTGCACGAGCCGCGCGTGCACCGCCCGGCGGATCCTGTCCACCTCGGCCTGCGGGTCGAGGAACGCGGCGGCGGACCACACGCGTACCACCGACCAGCCGAGGCGCTCGAGGCGGTCGACGGCGAGCCGGTCGCGCACGCGGACGCTGGGCTCGCGCACGTAGGCGTCGTCGTCGGTGAGGACGGCGACGAGCATCTCGTCGGGCAGGTCGGGGTGACCGACGACGAGCGGGATCCGCACGCCGCCGGGCACGCCGTGGTCCACGTCCACGACGAGGCCGTGCTGCCACAGGCGCTCGGCCAGGTCGAGGACGAGCCGGTCGGGGTCCGCACCGCCCGTGGGACGCGTCCCGTGCGCGTCGGCGGCACGGGCGTCGGCCTGCCCGCGCTCGGCCGCGAACCGCAGCAGGTCCGCGAGCAGCCGCGGACCGCCGTCGCGGACGCGCTCCGGGTCGAGGTCGTCGGCCGTGAAGCACGACACGACGGTGAGGCGGTGCCGCGTGGACCCGAGCGCGTCGAGCAGGAGCGCGTCCCCGCCGGCGCGGCTGACCGGCCCGAACGAGTGCAGCACCCGCCGGTGCGGCGTCCGGCCCAGCCCGAAGGACAGGATGACGGCCTCGCGCCGCAGGCCCGCGACGTTCGCGACGTCGACGACGACGAAGGGCTCGGCCCGGCCGGCGTCGAAGAACGACGCGAGCGCGGGGTTGTCCCGTACCTCGGCGAGCACCACCTCACGGACCGCGTCGGCGTGCCGGGGCGTGACCGTGACGACGGCGAGCGACTCGTCCGGGTGCTGCAGCACGTGCTCGACGACGAGCTCGAGCACCCGGTCGACCTCGGCGCGCGTCGAGTCGACGGTGCCGCTGGCCGGGTCGGGCATGCCCGTCCCGTCGACGAGCTCGAGGTGCACGAGCGGCTGCGCGGACGGCAGCGGCGTCGGGACGAGCACGTCGGCGTACCCGTGCGCGGCGAGGAACGCGGTGAGGTACGGGTCGCGGCGGGACGCGTCGGCGTGCAGCGCGACGGACGGCAGCACGGCGGCGAGCTCGCGCACCGCGGACCCCGACGCGCATCGCGCGTCGCCGACGACGACGACCTGGCGCCCGCGCGCGATCGCGGGCAGCGCGGCCTCGACCGGCAGGTGCGCGGCCGCGTCGACGACGACGAGGTCGACGGTTCGTGCGGCGGGCAGCACCTGGGACACGAGCATGGGCCCGGCGACGAGCACGGGCCGCAGCCGGCGCGCGACGTCCGGGTACCGCCCGACCGTCTCGCGCACCGACGTGATGCGGTCGTCGACGAGCTCGGCGAACAACCCCTCGGCCTGCTCGCGGTGCTGACGGACGACGCCGGCGACGCGCGCGAGCGCGGCCGCGAGCACGGGTGCGGTGCGGCTCGTCACGTGCGCGCGGTCCAGCTCGGCGTACCGGGCGGACAGGGCGCCGAGCGCCGCGCCGTCGTAGCCGGCGAGCGCCGGGTCGGCGGCCAGCACCTGCTCGAACACGGTGCTCCACCACGCGAGGTCGAGCTCGGCCGGTGCGAGGGCCGGGTCGACGCGGCGCCGGGTGAGGTCGTCGACGAGGTCGCCCAGCCCGGCGGCACGCAGGCCGTGCAGCAGGTGGGTGCGCTCCGGCAGCGTCTCGAGCGCGGCCGCGGTGTCCCGCAGCCGCGCGAGGCGGTCGCGCAGGTCGGGGAACGACGTCGACGCGAGCCGGCCGCCACCGGGCGTGCCTGCGAGCACCTCGGCGAGCGCCTCGACGTCCTCGCGGACGGCGCGGTGCTCGTCCTCGATGACCTCGAGCGCGTCGGGCAGGCGGGGCCAGCCGCCGGCGGGGCAGTGCGCCTGCCACACCTCGCGCCGCGCCTGCACCTCGAGCAGCGCGGCGTGCAGGTCGGCGACCGGCCGGCCGGGACGGAGCATGTCCTTCGCCTGCTTGCGCAGCCGGCGGCGCACCCAGAAGCCCATCGGCACGTCGTGCTGCTCGCGCCACTCCTTGGACGCGGTCGCCGCCACGAGGTCCGCGGCGGTGCGCTCGAAGACCAGCGGCTGGAAGACGTCGAGCGACGCGCGCACGCCGTCGAGCATGCGCAGCTGCTCGGCCCAGCCGTCCAGGGTCGTGGCGGGCGTGAGGCCGGTCTCGGCGGCGACCTGCGCGACGCGGTCGACGAGCACGGGCAGGGACACGTCGAGCACGCGGTCGAGCCGGCGGCGCACCACCTGGGCGTCCGCGGACGTCCGCAGGTCCGCGCCGAACCACCGCGTGTCCTGCGGGCGCAGCGTGAACGCCTGCAGCTCGCCGGCGCGCACGAGGTCGCGGCCGAGCCGGGAGCGGCGCTCCGCGTCGAGGACGCGCGCCACCTCGGGGGCGAGCCGCACGGTCGTGCGCGGCGTCGGGCGGGCGGACGTGAGGCGCGCGAGCTCCTGCAGCGCGTCGTACGCCGACACGTCCCACGGCGGGCGGACCGCGTGCAGCGCGTCGACGTACCCGCGCAGGCGCTCCCGGTGCTCGACGAGCGACGCGCGCAGCGAGTGCACGGCCGACATGTCGACGGCCGGGGGCTCCGTCGTCATCGCGCCCAGCAGGCGGCGGCCCGCGGCGGTGCGCCAGCCGGCGTGCGGCTCGACGTCGAGGACGAGCTCGCCGAGCCCGAGCGTCTCGAGGGTCGTGACGAGCGCCGTCGCGGCGCGCCGGTGCCCCGGCACGTACAGGACGGTGCGGCCCTCGGCGGCCGCGTCGGCGACGATCGCGGCGAGCGTGCCGGTGACGTCGGCGCCCGTGGGGGCGTCGACGAAGACGTGCGCGCCCGAGGCGACGACGTCGAGGACGTGCTGCTGCGCGGGGTCGAGGTCGCCCGCGCCGCGCTCGACGGCAGGGTCGCGGTCGCCCGCGACGGGCTCGGGCAGCGCGACGGCAAGCGTCTCCCGCGCGTCGTCGAGCCCGGCCAGCGCCCGGACGACCTCGTGCCGGTCGATGGCGCCCGCGAGCTGGTCGAGGTCGTCGACGAGGACCTGGCCGGGGTGCACGAACGTGCCGACGACCACCTTCTCGACGAGCGAGAAGTCCTCCAGCACCGCCTCGCCGAGCGACTGCAGCCGCTGCAGCGCCCCGCGCGGGTCGAAGCCGGCCGCGGTGAACGTGCCGCGGGCGACCGCGGCCGGGTCCAGCAGCGCGCCGTGCCGGCGCAGGGCCCGCGCGAGCACGGGGTTCACCTCGAGCGACGGCTCGAGGGCGAGCTCGTAGTCGCCCTCGCCCGAGCCGCGGGCGTGCAGCGTCACCGGGCGCAGCAGCACCGGTGCGCGCACCGTCCGCACGGCCTCCGCGCCGCGCGCCGGCCGTGCGTCACGCGTGTCGGGGGTGCGGCGCGTGACGTGCGCGAGCGCACCCACGTCGTCCGAGGCGAGGTCGGCGGAGGACCGGTCGGTCCACGTGGCGACGCCGATCGCGAGCGACGTCGGCGCGATGCCGTACCGCTGCGTGTAGGTGGCGGCGCGCGCGCTGACGGCGCGGGCCCGTCGGCGGGCGCTCGACAGCGCGCCGGCCTCGCGCACGAGGTTGGACAGCCGCGTCGCGCGGCCCGCGAAGAGCTGCGCCATGCCGGACGGGTGCGCGGCGGACAGGTCGAGCGCGGCGTCACCGAGCTGGTCGACGTCCGACAGCGTGGACGCGCCGGCCGCCTCGACGAGCGCACCGCGCCACGTCGCCACGGCGCCCTCGAGGAGCTCTGCCGGCGAGGGCGGCTCGACGAGCGCGACCGGCGGACCGGTGCGGTCCGCGGCGGCGTCGGCCGGGACGGGCGCGTCGTCGGGCCCCGGGGCGTCGGCCGGGGTCGTCTGCGGGGGCGAACCGGCCGGGGTCGGTCCCGAGCCGGGCGTACGGGCGGGGACGGTCACCCTGGCACGGTAGACCGCCGCGCGGCGATCGTCCGGGCGGCCACGCCGACGGGCGCGCCCCGGTCGCCGCGTGATCACGGGCCGGACGTGCGGGACGGACGCCGATCCGGCACCGGAGGCGCAGGGGCGTCGGGACGTCCCGCACCCCGCCGCGACCCCGATCTCGACCGCGGAAGCGCCCTGAGACGACGAGAGCGGGACGGGCGACCCGTCCCGCTCTCGTGACCGCCGACCGGCGGGAGATTGAGAGACGGTGCGCACCGCGCAGGGGGCAGGCGATGCGCACCGTCGAGTACGAGTGTTGCTCATGGACCGACGTTGGTCAAACGTCCAGCGCGGCCCGCACGGGTGAATCCGGCCGACCGTTCAGGACGCCTGTTCATGACTGCCGGACACATCGGACGAAGCGCTTCCCGCACCCCCTCGCGGGCCGGGCCGGAGACGCGCGCGGCCCTCCGCGGGCACTGTGCCTAGGCTGGGTGGGGCCGGACGACGCCGGCCCGGGAGGGACGGACGTGATGGCCGGCAGGCGTGGTGCCGTGGTCGTGTACACGGCGGCGGTGCTCGCCTACCTGGCGGCCGTCGTGCACCGCACGGCCCTGGGCGTGGCGGGCGTCGAGGCGATCGATCGGTTCGAGCTGTCCGCCACGGGCCTGGCGTCCTTCTCCGTCGTGCAGCTCGCGGTGTACGCGGCGCTGCAGATACCTGCGGGTCAGCTGCTCGACCGGTTCGGCGCGCGCGTGCTCGTCGCGGGCGGCTCGCTCGTCATGGCGGTCGGGCAGGCGCTGCTCGCGTGGGCGGACGACGTCCCGACGGCGATCGTCGCGCGCGTGCTCATCGGCGCCGGTGACGCCGGCATCTTCATCAGCGCGTGCCGCCTGGTCGCGGAGTGGTTCCCACCCCGGCAGGTACCGGTGCTCGTGCAGGTGACGGGCCTGATCGGGCAGTCGGGGCAGATCGTCTCCGCGCTGGGCGTCGCGTGGCTGCTGCACGGGCAGGGGTGGGGCGTGACGTTCGGCACGCTGGCCGCGCTGGGCCTCCTCGTCGCCGCGGCCGCGTGGGCCGGTGTCCGCTCCCCCGCACCCGCCACCCCGGCCGAGGCGATCGCCTCCGCGGCGAGGGCGCGGTTCCTGCACGCCGTCCGCGACGCCGCCCGGCCCGCCGGCACCCGGCTCGGCTTCTGGTCGCACTTCGTCGCGCCGTTCAGCGCGAACGTCGTCGCCCTGCTGTGGGGCGTGCCGTTCTTCGTCACGGCGCAGGGCCGCACGCCGGGCGAGGCGAGCCTGCTGCTGAGCGTGCTGACAGCGTCGGCGATGGTGACGGGTCCGGTCGTCGGCCGGTGGACGGCACGGCACCCGCTGCGCCGCAGCTGGTCGGTGCTCGCCTCGGCCGTCACGACGCTCCTCGCGTGGGTGTGGCTGCTCGTGCCGGACACGCCGCGGCCGCTGGCGCAGCTCGTCGTGTTCTGCGTCCTGGTCGGCGCGGGCGGGCCCGTGTCGCTCGTCGGCATCGACTTCGCACGGACGTTCACGGCGGCGGACCGGCTCGGCACCGCGACGGGGTTCGTCAACACCGGCGGGTTCACGTCGTCGATCGTCGGGATCCTCGCGGTGGGCGTGGTGCTGCAGGTCGTGTCGCCGCCCGGCGCGACGACGTACTCGCTCGACGCGTACCGGCTGGCGTTCGCCGTGCTGCTGGTGCCGTGGCTCGTGGGCGTCGTCGGCGTCCTGCGCAACCGCCGGCTCGCGCGGGCGGACATGGCGCGGGCGGGCACCGTCGTCCCGCCGATCCGCGACGTGCTGCGCCGCCGGCGGGGCTGACACCGGCCGTCAGCCGTCCCCTGGCCGGTCGACGCGCACCGCGAGGATCGCCACGTCGTCCTCCGCGCCCGCCGGCACGAGGGCGTCGAGCGCGGCCTCGAGCAGCTCGTCCGCCGTCCGCCCGGGCAGCGCGCCGACGACCGCCACGAGGTCGTCGAGCGACGCGCGCAGCGGCACGTCGCGGCGCTCGACGAGCCCGTCGGTGTAGAGCAGCAGCACGTCGCCGGGGTGCAGCGTCGCGTCGTGCTCCGGCCGGGGCGCGCCGAACCCCAGGCCCAGGAGCGCGCCGGTGCGGCCGGCGAGCAGGGCGGCCGTCCCGTCGGCGCGCCGCACGACCGGCGGCGGGTGACCCGCCGACGACCAGGTGACGGACCGCGTGCCGTCGTCCGCCGCCGCGCCGATGCGCGCCACCAGGACCGTCGCCGTGCCGTCGAGCCCGAGGCCGAGCGCGGTCCGGTCGGTGAGGTCGAGCGCACCGCCCGGGGAGGCGTCGTGCGCGTACGCCACCGACCGCAGGGTGCCGCGGAGCTGCCCCATGTGCGCGGCCGCGCGGATGTCGTGCCCCGTCGCGTCACCGACGACCACGACGGTCGCGCCGTCGGGCGTCGTGAACGCGTCGTACCAGTCGCCGCCGACGCGCACCTCCCGCGCGGCCGGGCGGTACCGCACCGCGAGCGTGAGGCCCGGCACGCGCGGCGGCGCCGTGAGGATCGACTCCTGGAGCTCGATCGCGGCCGCGCGCTCCCGCTGGAACGCGGCGCTGAAGCGCTCGAGCGTCGAGCTCACCGCCATGGCGTGCTCGACCACCTCGGGCAGGCCGTCCAGCGCCTGCGGGTGGCCGTCCCCCGCGTCGACGGGCTGCGCGGCGACGATGTCCGTGACGTCCTCGACCCGCTCGACCAGGTGCGTGACCCGCCCGGCCGCGTCGAGCACCGGCACGTGCGTGGTGATCCACCACCGCTCCTGCCAGCCGCCGGACGCCTCGTCGCGCAGGTCGTACCGGTGCGGTCCCATGACCTCCGGCCGGCCGGTGCGCGCCACGCGGCGCAGCGACTCCACCACGGGCGGCTCGGTGACGGACGCCTCGGGGGCGGTCGTCGGCGGGACCGGGAAGGCGTCGAGGACGTGCCGGCCGAGGACCGCGTTCCCGGGCCGGCCCACGGAGTCGAGGAACGCGTCGTTGGCGTCGAGCACGACGAGGTCGGGCGACAGGACGAGCTTCGCCGAGCTGAGCGCGCCGAACACGGCGTGGTAGTCGATGGTGCGGACGGAGTCGTGGTCGTCGCGGGACTGGTCGGGGTCCATCGCCACCTCCTGGCGGCCGGTGCGCGGCGCGCCGGCCGTACGGCCTGGATATCACCGGTGGACCTCGCGCACACCTGGGCACCGCGCATGCCCGGCAGCGCCGAGGAGAACTCGATGCATCTGCATGCATCCGGATGCCGCCCCCGCACGGAAGTAGAGGTGTCAGCACGACACCGCCCGCCCCGCGGGCCGACCCAGGAGGACCCCCATGCGCGCTCGACCCCTCGCCGCTGCAGCAGGTTCGTTCGCCGTCGCAGCACTGACCCTCGCCGCCGTGCCCGCCCAGGCCGCCGGCGCCGACGCCGCGCAGCTGTCGGTGCTGCACGGCGTTCCGGGCCTGACCGTCGACGTGTGGGTGAACGGCCAGCGCACGCTCGACGACTTCACGCCGGGCACGCTCGCCGGTCCCCTCGACCTGCCGGCCGGCACCTACACCGTGGCGATCACGGCGGCCGACGCGGCCGACGCCAGCGCCCCGGCCATCGGCCCGGTGGACCTCTCGCTGGCGGGCGGCGGCAGCTACACCGCCGTCGCGCACCTCGACGCGTCGGGCAACCCGGCGGCCACCCTCTTCACCAACGACACCACGCCGACGGCCGCGGGCCAGGGCCGGCTCACGGTGCGCCACGTCGCGGCGGCGCCCGGCGTCGACGTCCTGGCGGGCGGCCAGGCGGTCGTGTCGGACCTGACGAACGCGGGCGAGCAGAAGCTCGACCTGCCGGCGGGTACCGTCTCGGCGAGCGTCGTCGCGACCGGCACCACCGAGCCCGCGCTGCTCGGCCCGGCCGACGTGGACGTCGCCGAGGGCGCCGACACGATCGTCTACGCGTGGGGCAGCGCCACCGCCTCGCCCGCCACGCTCGCGCTCGCCACGCAGGTCGTCGGCGGCCTGCACAGCTCGCCGTCGGCGGTCCAGGCCGGTCAGGTCGGCCTCGTGGACGACACCCGCACGCAGCCGTGGCTGATCGGCGCCGGCGCCCTCGCCGTGCTCGCCGCCGCCGTCCTGGCCGTCACGCGCCGCACCTCCGCGGCGACCGTGACGCGGGGCCGCTGACCAGCACCGCGGCGCGGGGCACCGCGGCCCGGCGGCGGACGGGGCACGTCGTCCGCCGCCGGGCCGCGGGTGGTCGCGGCGCCGTCAGCGTCCGCCGACCGGGCGGCGCCGTCCGCGCGGCGGCGGCCGTGGTGGCCCTCCTCGTCCTCGCGGCGTGCAGCAGCGACGCGCCCGGGGCGACGACGGCCCTCACGACCGGCGTCGCGACGGCGGTCGCCACGCCGACCCCGGCGGCCACCGCGCCGTCCGCCGGCGTGCCCGCCGTCCCCCTGCGGGACGCGTCCCTCGGCGCGACGCCGCAGCCCCCCGTCGTCCCGCCGGTGCGGGTCCAGGTGCCCGACCTCGGCATCGACATGCCGGTCGAGCCGGCCGGTGTCGCACCCGCGGGCGACATGGCCCTCCCCGACACCGCCGAGGTCGCCGCCTGGTACGAGTTCGGTCCCGCACCCGCGGCCCCCGAGGGGTCGACGCTCGTCGCCGCGCACGTCGACTCCGCCACCACCGGCGTCGGGCCGTTCGCACGGCTGCGGGACGTGGCGGCGGGGGCCGCCGTGGTGGTCACGACCGCCGACGGGACGACGTACGGGTACCGCGTGCAGGACGTCGTGCGCGTGCCCAAGGACACCGCGCCCGTCGGCGAGTGGTTCGACCGGACGGGCACCCCGCGGCTGGTGCTCGTGACCTGCGGAGGTGCGTTCGACCGCCGGGTCGGACACTATGCGGACAACGTCGTCGTCACCGCCCTCTCGTCGGGCGGCTGACCGTGCTGCAGCCGGTGCGGGGACGGACGACGGGACAGGAGCGGTCCGTGCCGGTGGCAGTACCCCCGTCCGGCCTGCCGGCCGTGCCGCCCGAGCGGGGCGCGGCCACGGACGACGGTGTCGCGACCCTCGGCGAGGCGTTCGCCGCGGGCGACGAGGCGGCGGTGCGCGAGGCGTACGCCCGCTGGGCGACGCTCGTGCACACCGTCGCGCTGCGCTCGCTCGGCAGCGTCGCGGAGGCCGAGGACGTCACGCAGCAGGTGTTCGTCGACGCCTGGCGCGGCCGCCACCGCTTCGACCCCACCCGCTCGCGCCTGCCCGCCTGGCTGCTGGGCATCACCAAGCACGCGGTCGCCGACGCGCACGCCCGCCGCGCCCGGGACGGCCGGCTCGAGGTGGCCGCGGAGACGTCGACCGTCGCCGCGGGTACCGAGGCGGCGCCCGCCCACGACGACCGCGTCGTCGACCGCGTCGTCGTGCGGGACGAGCTCGACCGGCTCGGCGACCCGCAGCGCACGATCCTGCGGCTCGCGTTCTACGACGACCTGACGCACGAGCAGATCGCGCGCCGCCTGGACCTGCCGCTGGGCACCGTGAAGAGTCACGTCCGACGCAGCCTCGCCCGGCTGCGGAGCCGATGGGAGGTGGAGGGTG
>JAPSIR010000037.1 GCA_031178625.1 Cellulomonas sp. | reverse complement strand
GGCGGCCGTCGCCGAGCAGCGCGACCTGCCGGTCGCACACGCGCTCGAGCAGGTACCGGTCGTGCGACACCACGATGAGCGTGCCGGGCCAGCCGTCGAGGAGGTCCTCGACGGCGGCCAGCGTGTCGGTGTCGAGGTCGTTGGTCGGCTCGTCGAGCAGCAGCACGTTGGGCTCGCCGACGAGCAGGCGCAGCAGCTGCAGGCGGCGCCGCTCGCCGCCGGACAGGTCGCGCACGGGCGTGCGGGCGCGCTCGCGCGTGAACCCGAGCCGCTCGACGAGCTGGCTCGCGGTCACCTCCTTGCCCCCGATCACCATCGTGCGCTTCTCGCGCTCGACGGCCTCGGTGACGCGCAGGTCCGCGACCTCGTCGAGGTCCTCCACGTCCTGCCGCAGCTCGGCGATCTTCACCGTCTTGCCGCGCTTCACGCGGCCCGACGTCGGCTGCGCGCGGCCGGTGAGCAGGCGCAGCAGCGTCGACTTGCCGGCGCCGTTGACGCCGACGACGCCGTACCGGTCGCCCGGGCCGAGCCGCCACGTGACGTCGTCGAGGAGCACCCGCCCGTCGGGCAGCGCGAACGTCACGTCCTCGAGGTCGAGCACGTCCTTGCCGAGCCGCGCCGTGGCCGTGCGGGCCAGCTCGAGCGGGTCGCGGGGCGGCGGCTCGTCGGCGATGAGCGCGGCCGCGGCGTCGAGCCGGAACCGGGGCTTGGAGGTGCGCGCCGGGGCGCCGCGGCGCAGCCACGCGAGCTCCTTGCGCAGCAGGTTCTGCCGCTTGCTCTCGGCCGTCGCGGCCTGCTGCGCGCGCTCCGCGCGGGCCAGCACGTACGCCGCGTACCCGCCGTCGTACTGGTCGACGACGCCGTCGTGCACCTCCCACGTGCGCGTGCACACGGCGTCGAGGAACCAGCGGTCGTGCGTGACGACGACGAGCGCGCCGGAGCTGCCGGCGTACCGCTCGCTCAGGTACCGCGCGAGCCACGCGACGCCCTCGACGTCGAGGTGGTTGGTCGGCTCGTCGAGCACGAGCACCTCGTCGTCGCGCACGAGCAGCGCGGCGAGCGCGACCCGGCGGCGCTGCCCGCCGGACAGCGTCGCCAGGTCCGCGCCGAGGTCGACGTCGGCCAGCAGGCCGCTGTGCACGGCGCGGACGCGCGCGTCGGATGCCCACTCGTGCGCGTCGGCGGACCCGTGCACGGCGTCGAGCACCGTGCCGGACCCCAGGTCGTCGCGCTGGTCGAGCAGGGCGACGCGCGTGCCGCCCGCGCGGGTCACGCGGCCGTCGTCCGGGTCCTGGCGGCCGGCGAGCACGCGCAGGAGCGTGGACTTGCCGGCGCCGTTGGGGCCGACGACGCCGATGCGCTGGCCGTCGTCGACGCCGAGGCTGACGCCGTCCAGGAGGGTGCGGGTGCCGAGGGTGAGGTGGACGCTGTCCGCGCCGAGCAGGTGTGCCATGTCGGGCTCATCCTCCCAGGTGCACCGCCAGGGCGTCGAAGATGCCCCGCGTCCCCTCCTCGCGCTGCTCGGCGGTGTCGTGGCCGTCGAGGTGCACGCCCTGCTCGGTGTAGCGCAGGTGGGTGCGGTCGCCGTCGGCCTCGATCTCGTAGGTGGCGAGGGAGGTCGAGATGTGGGTGCCGTCGAGCCACATGTCGTAGGCGAGGACGAACCGCTCGTGCTCCACGACGTCGGTGTAGGTGGCGACGTAGCGGCTGACGGGGCCGCCGTGGAACTCGCCCTCGCTGACGGCCGTGCCGCCGACGCGGAAGTCGTCGCTGTCCTCGCGCGTGGTCCAGTCGTCGCTCGTGCCGAACCACGCGTGCTTCTCGGCCGGGTCCGCGAAGGCGCGCCACACGCGGGCGACGGGTGCGTCGAACGTGCGCTCGATGACGAACGTCGAGTGGGCGACGGAGCGGGTCGTGCCGGTGCTGCTGGTCATGGGTCCTCCTCGGGCCGGGGCCCACGCCGGACGGCCGGGCCAATACTTAGGCGGTTGCTTAAGTATTGGCCCGGCCGTCCACGGCGGTCAAGACCTCAGTCGTCGGCCGACCGGGCGAGCGCCTCGCGCACCGCGACGCGGCCGCCCATGCGCAGCACCGACCGCTCGTAGATCCGGGCCGCCACCGCGATCACCGCGAGCGTCGCGGCGACCAGCACGAGCAGCGCCACGACCGGCTCCCACCACGCGGCCTCGTTGAGGAAGAGCCGCACCGGCATGCCGACGGGCGCCGTGAACGGCACGAACGACATGATCCGCAGCACGAGCTCGTTGTCGTTGAAGAAGATGACGAGGAAGTACGGCACCATCGTGAGCCAGATCGCCGGCTGCAGGACGGTCCCCGTGTCCTCGACGCGGGACACCAGCGACGCGCTCGCCGCGAAGATCGCCGCCAGCAGGACGAACCCGACGGCGAAGAACACGACGAACCAGGCCACCGGCATGCCGATCAGCGTCAGCACGTCGTCCTGCCCCGTGACGACCAGCCCGAGCACCGCGACCGCCGCGATCGCGGCCGTCTGCCCGAGGGCGAGCACCGAGTTGCCGAGGATCTTGCCCGCGAGCAGCGCCCGCGCCGGCACCGCGGACAGCAGGATCTCGACGATGCGCGACTGCTTCTCGGTCACGGTGTTCTGCGCGATCATCGAGCCCGCGCCGATCACCGAGGTCATGAAGACCAGGCCGAACGCGAACGTGATGAGGTAGCGCAGGCCGCCCTCGGCGGGTGCCGGGTCGAGCAGCTCGACCTCCGGCGCCACCGTGAGCGCCTGCACGACGGCGTCGGGCGCGTCGTCCAGCGCGATGACCGCGACCCCGAGCGGCTCGCCGCCCGGCACGACCGCCGCGTCGACGTCGCCCGAGCGGACGGCCTCCTCGGCGGCGGCCCGGTCGGCGACGTCGCGGACGTCGAGGCCCGTCGCGCCGTCGATGCTGCCCGCGACGGACGAGACGACGGCGACCGGCGTCTCGCCCGGCTCGCGCTGGCCGACGATCGCGCTGATGACGATGCCCGCGAGGATGGCGAGCAGCAGGACGGCGGTCGAGATGAGGAACGACTTCGACCGCACCTGCGACGTGATCTCGCGCTCCGCGACCAGCAGCGTGGCACGGCCGAGCGACGGCGCCTGCGGCCGGTGGGCCGTGGGCGCGGGGTGGGACGTGGTGCTCATCGGGCGTCCTCCAGCTCCTGCGTGCGGCCGGCGTCGTCGGCCGGCTCCTCGTCGGTGATGACCTCGCGGAAGATCTCCGCGAGGGACGGGCGCAGCGGCGCGAACGACTCCACCGGCCCGCGGGCCAGCGCGGCCGTCAGCACGCGCTGCGCCGTCGCGGCGTCCGCCTCGAAGACCGCGGTGCCCGCGGCCAGCTCGTCGACCCGGACGCCGGGCTCGTCCCGCAGCCACCCCATGTCCCCGGCGACGACGATCTCGTGCCGCTCGGTGGCGTGCGCCCGGCGCAGCTCGTCACGCGAGCCGGCGGCGCGGATGCGGCCGCCGGCGATGATGACGAGGTCGTCGCACAGGCGCTCGACGACGTCGAGCTGGTGCGACGAGAAGAGGACCGGCACACCCTGCGCCGCGCGCTCCGCGAGGACGCCCTGCACCACCTCGACGGCCATGGGGTCGAGACCCGAGAACGGCTCGTCGAGGACGAGCACCTCGGGGTCGTGCACGAGGGCGGCGGCGACCTGCGCGCGCTGCTGGTTGCCGAGCGAGAGGTTCTCGACCGGGTCGTCCGCACGCTCGGCGAGGCCGAGCCGGCCGATGAGGTCGTGCGCCCGGTCGCCCGCGGCCGCCTTGTCGAAGCCGTGCAGCCGCGCCAGGTAGGTGAGCTGCTCGGCCAGCTTCATCTTCGGGTACAGCCCGCGCTCCTCCGGCATGTAGCCGAAGCGTGCGCGGCGCGCCCCGTCCAGCGGGCGACCGTCGATCGTCACCGTCCCGGCGTGCGCGGACAGCACGCCGAGGATGATGCGCATGGTCGTCGTCTTGCCGGCGCCGTTCCCGCCGACGAACCCCGTGAGCCGGCCGCGGCCGACCGTGAAGCTCACGTCGTCGAGCACGCGCCGGTCACCGAAGGACCTGCTGACGCCCTGGAGCTCGAGCATCGTCCCCTCCTCTCGCCCGGTCCGGCGACCGCCGGACCACCTGGTGACGACGCTAGGCGCGCAAGGGGTGCGGGCACCTCGGGCGGGCGGCCGATCCTGGGGCTCATCCCCGGGACGGAGCCGGGCCGGTGCGGGCGCGCCGCGCTCGGCCGCGGGGACGACGTCGCAGGTCAGCCGCGCGTCGCGGGGCCCGTCACGAGGGCGGCCGCGGCGGTGCGGCTCAGCCCACGAGCCCGTGCTCGTGCGCGTACACGACCGCCTGCACGCGGTCGCGCAGGCCGAGCTTCGCGAGCACGTTGGAGACGTGCGTCTTGACGGTCGCGCGGCTGACGACGAGCTCGGCCGCGATCTCGTCGTTGTTGAGCCCGCGCGCCACGAGCACGAGCACCTCCGACTCGCGGTCGGTCAGCGGGACGAGCGGGGCCGCGGTCGACGCCGGCGCGGGTCGCGCGTCGACGGCCCGGGCGATGACGGCACGCGTCACCTCGGGCGCGAGGAGCCCCTCGCCGGCGGCCGCGCTGAGCACGGCCTCGTGCAGCTGCTCGGGCCGCGACGTCTTGAGCAGGTACCCCACGGCCCCCGCCTGCAGCGCCTCGAGCAGGTAGTCCTCGCGGTTGAACGTCGTCAGCACGACGACCGCCGCATGCACGTCCGGGTCCGCGACGATCCGCCGCGTCGCCTCCAGGCCGTCCATGTCCGGCATCTGCACGTCCATGCAGACGACGTCCGGCCGCACGGCGCGGACGACCTGGACGGCCTCCGTGCCCGTGCTCGCCTCGCCGACCACCTCGACGTCGGGGTGCGCCGACAGGATCGTCCCGATGCCCGCCCGCAGCAGCGCCTGGTCGTCGACCAGCACGACCCGTACCCGCTCAGCCATCCGCCGCCTCCTGTCCCGTCGTCACCGCGCGCGCCGCACCCTCGCCCGCCACGGGGACGCGCACGCGCACGAGGAAGCCCCCGCGGCGCAGCCGGCCCGCCTCGAGCGTGCCGCCGTCGGCGGCGACCCGTTCCCGCATGCCCGCCAGGCCCATGCCCGTCCCCGGGGCGGGACCCGCGCGACGGCCCGTGCCGCCGTCGTCGGACACCTCGAGCTCCACCTCGCCGGGCAGCCAGCGCAGCCGCACGTCCGCCCGCGCCGACGGGCCGGCGTGCTTGCGCGTGTTCGTCAGCGCCTCCTGCGCGATGCGGTAGAGGTTGAGCGACGTCAGCGGCGACAGCCGCGCCGGCTCGCCGACCTCCTGGTACGTGACCTCGAGCCCGCCCGCGCGCGCGGACTCGACGAGCCGCGGGATGCGGGCGACGTCCAGCGAGGCGAGCGCCTCGTCGGGGGCGCTGGGCGGCACGGGCACGCCGGACACGGCGGCGGCGCCCTCGCGCAGGGTGCCCAGCAGGCCCTGCAGCTCGACGACCGCCTCGCGCGCCGACTCCTCGACGTGCCCGAGGGCGGCGGCCGCGCGCGCCGGGTCGCTGCCGAGCACCGTCCGCGCCGCGGCCGCCTGGACGCCCATGAGCGACACGTGGTGCGCCACGGCGTCGTGCAGCTCGCGGGCGATGCGCAGCCGCTCGAGCGAGACCGCCTGCGCCTCCGCCCGCACGCGCTCGGCCTGCAGCAGCCGCGTGCGCCACGCCGTGCGCTCGCGCTCGCGCGCGGACGACCAGGCGTGGTCCCCGAACCACCACGAGCCCGAGAAGTAGAGGACGTTGGTGAGCAGCTGGATGAGCATGTACGCCACGAACGGCGAGAAGGCGCCCACCCGGTCGAGCCCCAGGTCCTCGTCGGGGTCCGTCGCCGCGAGGAAGATCGACACGAGCAGCCACGTGAACATCGCCGTCACCACCACGGCGCGCACCCAGAACGCGCGCGTGCGCGACGGCTCCCACGCCCCCACCGTGTAGAGGGCCATGAAGAGCGCGATGTTGCTGAACAGCTGCTCCGGCACCAGCAGCGCCTGGCCGACGATGAACGCGACGCCCGCGACCACCGCGACGGCGCTCGGCCAGCGGCGGCGCACCGTCAGCGGCAGCGTCTGCGCCGCGAGGAGGAGGGCCGAGAGCCAGCCCTCGGCCGGGTCGGGGATCAGCCCGGTGACCCGCCACATGACCGAGCTGAGGATCGCCCCGATGAACAGCGACACCCCGAGGACGACGTCCCAGCGCAGGTCGTCCGGCGTGGGCGGGCGACGGGACCAGCCGGCGACGTCGGGGTCGCCGGCGGCGCCGACGCGCGGCAGCGACGCCGGCACGGAGGTGCCGGAGGAGACGACGACCACCCGTCAGTCACCCGCCCCGACGACGCGCGCGCCCGGCACGGGACCGGACGCGGTGAGCACGCGGTCGGCGACGCCCGAGGCCGTGAACGCGGCGGCGATCGCCAGCGCGTGCTGCCGGCTGCGCGCGAGCGCCGCGACCGTGGGGCCCGAGCCCGACACGACGACGCCGAGCGCGCCCGCGTCGGTGGCGACCGCGAGCGGCTCCGCGAGGCCCGGGTCGAGCTCGAGCGCGGCCGGCTCGAGGTCGTTGTGCAGCGTCGCCCCGAGGGCCGCGGCGTCGCCCGCGCGCAGCGCCTGCATGAGCGGGACGTCGTCCTCGTCGGTCAGCGGCTGGGCGTCGTGGCCCCGCAGGTCGTCGAACGCGCGGTACACCGCCGGGGTCGACAGCCCGTGGTCCTGCACCGCGAACGCCCAGTGGAACTCCCCGCGGCTCAGCGCGGGCGTCAGCAGGTGGCCGCGGCCCGTGCCGACGGCCGTGTGCCCCACCAGCGCGAACGGCACGTCGGAGCCGAGCTCCGCCGCGATCGCCGCCAGCTCGTCGCGGGACAGGCCGGTGCCCCAGAGCTGGTCGCACGCGAGGAGGGCCGCGGCGGCGTCGGCCGAGCCGCCCGCCATGCCCCCGGCCACCGGGACGCCCTTGACGAGGTGCAGGTGCGCGGCGTCGTCGACGCCGGCGTGCGCGGCCACCGCGCGCGCGGCGCGCAGGGCCAGGTTCGAGTCGTCCGTCGGCACCTCGCCCGCCTGCGGGCCCTCCGCGCTGACCCGGAACTCCTCCGCCGTCCGCGCCACGACCTCCTCGTACACGGACACCGCCTGGAAGACGGTGGACACCGGGTGGTACCCGTCCGCCCCCACGGGCCCGACGCGCAGCGACAGGTTCACCTTCCCGGGGGCGCGCACGCGCACCGCACGCTCGGGCAGGTCGTGCACACCGCTCACTGTCACGGTGCCACTGTGCCAGGTCGGTGCGGGAGCGGCCGTCCGGCGGCGGTCAGCTCCTCGGCGATGCGCGCGAAGGCGGTCACGTCCAGCTGCTCGCCGCGGACCTGCGGGTCCAGGCCCGCGCCGCGCAGCGCGGCCTCCGCCGCGGCGGGCGACCCGGCGAGCTGCGCGAGGGCCGAGCGCAGCGTCTTGCGGCGCTGCGCGAACGCTGCGTCGACGACCGCGAACACGTCCGCGCGCGGCACCGTGGTGGTCGGCGGCTCGCGCCGGTCGAGGCGCACGAGCGCCGAGTCCACGTTGGGCGCGGGCCAGAACACGGCGCGCCCCACGGTCGCCGTGCGGCGGGCGGCCGCGTACCAGGCGGCCTTGACCGACGGCACGCCGTAGGTCCGGCTGCCCGGCGGCGCCGCGAGCCGGTCCGCGACCTCGGCCTGCACCATGACGAGCCCTCGCTCGAGCTCCGGGAACCGCTCGAGGAACGTCAGCAGCACCGGGACGGAGACGTTGTACGGGAGGTTGGCGACGAGGGCGGTCGGCGCGGGGGCGGGCAGCGCGGTGACCGCGAGGGCGTCGGCCGTGAGCACCGTGAGCCGGTCGCGGCCGTCCGCGTCGGTGAGCCGCACCTCGCGCGTGCCGGCGTCCTCGCGCGGCGCCCCGACCGTCAGGCCGGGCACGTGCGCGGCGACCGTCGACGGCAGCAGGCGCGCCAGGACGGGGTCGATCTCGACCGCCACGACGTCCGCCCCCGCCTCGAGCAGCCCGAGCGTGAGGGAACCCAGCCCGGGGCCGACCTCGACGACGCGCTCGCCCGGGCGCACGTCGGCCTGCCGGACGATCTTGCGGACCGTGCCCGCGTCGAGGACGAAGTTCTGCCCGAGGGTCTTGGTCGGGCGCACGCCGGCACGCCCGGCGAGGGCCCGGATCTCGGCAGGCCCCAGGAGCGCGACGTCGGCTGGCATGGCCCCGAGCCTAACGAGCGCCGGACGCCCCGCCGCCCGGCGCGAGCGCACCGCCGCCCGGCCGCGGACGCACCGCGGCCCCGCCCCCGACGTGCGGGGACGGGGCCGGCGGGGCCGCGGAGGGCGGGGTCAGCTGAACAGGTTCTTGCCGCAGTGCGGCCACTGCCCGGCGCCCGAGCGGTTGTAGAGCATCTTGGCGCGGGCCGTCTGCTCGTCCGCCGACGCCTGCGAGGGCAGCCCCGCACCGCCGACCGACTGCCACGTGGCGACGGAGAACTGGTACAGGCCGTGGTACTTGCCGGTCGACGACACCACGTCGACACGGCCGCCGGACTCGCACCGGGCCAGCGCGGCCCAGTTGAGCGAGTCGGCGTCGCCGCCGGCGGCGATCGGCCCGGCCGTGCCGGCCGGGGCGGCGGGCGCGGCGGCCCTCGGCGCGGCGGCCGGCTTCGGCGCGGGACGCGCCTTCGTGCCGACCGACACGACCTCCTCGACCGGCGCCTGCGTCACCGCGTCGGTGACCGGCACGCGGCTCTGCTCGGCGCCGTCGACCGTCGTCACGCGCTCGACGAGCGTGCGGACACCCGGCACGCCGGCCTGCGCGACCGCGCGCTCGCCCGTGAAGAGGGCGGCGTCCTGCTGCTCGCGCGACGTGAACGGCACCTCGTGCGTCGTCGTCACGTTCTCGACGACGACACGCTGCACGACGACGTCGACCTCGCCGCCGGCGTCGCGCACGACCTGGACGCGGTCGAGCGGGCCGAGCGTGATGCCGAGCTCGCCGAGCACGCCCGCGACCGTGGCGTCGGCCTCGGGGACCGTCAGCACCTGGCCGTCGACGTGCACCTCGGCGGCGCCGCGGACCGTGAGGTCGAGCGGCAGCTCGGCACGGCCGCCCGCGGACGAGCGGGACGCGACGAGCGCGACGCTGGTCGCGCGGGAGGACAGGTCCTCGAGCGCCTCCTGCGCGCTGAGCGCGGTGGTCCACACGACCTGCTCGGTGCCGTCCATGGAGACGGTGACGGCGTTCGCGTGCCGCACGACGACCTCGAGGCCGTCGGTGAGGGCGCCGGACGCCGAGACGGTGTCGCGCTCACCCACGACGACGCCCTCCTGGGCGAGGAGGCCCTCGACGGAGCCGGCGAACGTGGAGACGTCCTGCAGCCGGCCGTCGACGTCGAGCACGACGTCCTTGTGGGCGTGGGCGTAGCCGGCGGTGCCGGCGCCGAGGACCAGCGCGGCGGCACCGGCGGTGACGGGGAGCCAGCGGCGGCGGCGGGGCGCGGCGGCGGTCGCGGTGCCCGTGGCCGGCGTGGCCGCGGTGGCCTCGTCGGGCAGGCCGGGCTCGGCTGCGTCGCGGGAGGTGGGACCGAGGAGGCGGGTCGAGAACTGCACGGGGCTCCAGCCGTCGTCGTGCCCGGGCACGGGGAGCGGTGCGCCGTGGCGCCCGGCGGGCGCGCACGCCCGTCGCGTCAGCAGCGCGGGCGGGCCTCGGCCCCACCGGCCCGGATCCCCGATCCGGCCGTCAGCGGGCGCAGGTCGCGGCCGCTCGCCGCGCCGGCGGCCGGCCCTCGCAGGGCACCGCCGGTCAAACGCGACACGCGACCGTAACGGGATTGTGACCCCGATGCCAAGTGACTGAGGCGGACGTCACGCGACGCCCGCCTCAGCTCGTCCCTGCTCGCCCCTGCTTGCTCGCCCCTGCGCGGGAGGGCTCAGTACCAGTTCTTCGCCTGCGAGTGCGCCCACGCGCCGCAGGGGTTGCCGTACCGGCCGGAGATGTAGCCGAGGCCCCACGTGATCTGGGTGGCGGGGTTCGTGCGCCAGTCGGCGCCCGCGCTCGCCATCTTCGAGCCCGGCAGGGCCTGCGGGATGCCGTACGCGCTCGACGTCGGGTTGTCGGCGTCGACGCGCCACCCGCTCTCCTTCTGCCACAGCTTGAGCAGGCAGGCGAACTGGTCGTCGCCCCACCCGCGCGCGGCGACCATCTCCTTGGCGATGGCCTGGGCGGTGCCCGGCTCGACCGCCACGTCGGACGGGTCCGGCAGCGCGGCCGTGCCGACCCGGACCACCTGGTCCACGGGCGGCACCGTCACGACCGACGCCACGGGCGTGCGGCCGACGACGACCCCGCCCACCACGTCGAGCGCGTACGTCGTGGTGCGCACGCCCGCGCGGCCCGCCGTCTGCACCTTGCGCGTGCCGGTCACGAGCGTGGCGTCCTCCACCTCGCGCTCGGCGAACGGCACCGTCTCCGTGACGGTCTCGCCCGAGCTCGCGGCGCGCGTCACCATGACGACGAGCCCGTCCACCGCCGCGGCGTCGAGCGGGACGGACACGCGGTCGCCCTCCTCGAGCACGAGGCCGATGTCGCGCAGCGCGTCACGGACCGTGCCGCCGCTGCTCACGCCGTCGATCACCTGCCCGTCGACGACGAGGTGCACGGTCTTCTGCGTCGAGACGCGCAGCACGTCGCGGCCGACCTCCGCCGACCGGGACGCCGACAGCCGCACGTCGTCGCGCAGCCCGAGGCCGTCGACGGCCTCACCGACCGTGAGCGCCGTCGTCCACACCGCGCGCTGCTCGCCGTCCACCTCGACGGCGATCTCGCGGCCGTGCCGCACGACGACCTGGTCCGTGCGGCCGACCGGTGCGTCGAGGGCCGGCGCGACGAGGTCGCGCTCCCCCACCTCGATCTCCGCCGCGGCCAGCACGTCGCCGACCGTCCGGCCGAACGCCGTCACCTCGACCTCGCGCCCGTCGACGTCCACCGTGACGTCCTTGTGCAGGGCGGCGAAGGCCGTCGTGCCGCCCACGACGAGGGCGAGGACGGTCGCCTGGGCGACGCCGTGCGCGAGCCTGCGCGTGGCGCGCGGACGTGCGGCGGCGCGGCGGGTGCGGTCGGGACCGGTCACGGTGTCCTTCGGGTCGGCGGGAGGGGTCGCGTGCCCTGGGTCGTGCGTGGTCGGGGTCGTGCTGGTCGGCGGCGTGCTGGTCGGGCGTGCTGCGCTGCTCGGGTCGTGCTGCCGGGCGCCTGCGCCGCAGGTGGCCCGCCGTGGTCATCGGCACCGGCGCCGGGGTCCTTGACCGGCTCCTTCATCCACGGACGAGGAACCGACGGCGGCCCGGCGACGCGCCGTCACAGACCGTAACCGATCCGTGACACGCCGACCAGCCGCGTCCCGGAACCCGTGGACGGGTCGGCGGGCGCGACGACGGCGGTCACCAGGAGCCGTAGACCGCCTCGGACGCCGCCGACACCTGCCGGCACACGTCCTCGAGCGGGCGGCCCGTGACCTCCGCGACGGTGCGCACGGTCCCCGGCAGCAGGTACGGGCTGTTGGGCCGCCCGCGGTACGGCTGCACGGTGAGGTAGGGCGCGTCCGTCTCGACCAGCACGAGCTCGGGCGGCAGCACGCGCAGCGCGGCGCGCAGGTCCTCGTTGGCGGGGAACGAGACGGGCCCCGCGAACGAGCAGTACCACCCGTGCCGGGCGGCCACCTCGGCGAGGGCCGCGTCGCCCGAGAAGCAGTGGAAGACGGTGCGCGCGGGGGCGCCGTCGCGCAGCAGGACGTCGACGACGTCCTCGTGCGCGTCCCGGTCGTGGATCTGCAGCGCCAGGTCGAGCTCCTTGGCGAGCGCGACGTGCGCGCGGAAGGCCTCGCGCTGCACCGCGCGTCCGGCGTCCCCGGCGCGGAAGTGGTCGAGGCCCGTCTCGCCGACGGCCCGCACGCGCGGGTTGTCCCGCGCGACGGCCGCCACGCGTGCGACCGCCTCGTCGAGCGGGACGTCGTGCCGCGGCTGCGGGTCGGGGTCCAGTCCGTCGGCCGCGACCTCGCGGACACCCGCGTGCAGCACCGCCTCGTTGGGGTGGATCGCGACCGCGCCGAGCAGCGCGTCGTGCGCGCGCACCACCGCGTCCGTCCACGCGAGCGCGTCGAGGTCGCAGCCGACCTGCACCATCCGGGTCACCCCGACCTGCGCCGCGCGCGCGAGGTGCGCGGCGAGGTCGGGGTGCACGTCCGGGTCGGCGGGGTCCCAGCCGTCGGCGCGCCAGTCGACGACCGACTCGAGGTGCGTGTGGTCGTCGACGACGGGCAGCGGCAGCGGCTCGGGGGCCGGCGGCCAGCCGCGCTCGCGCTGCTTGCGCGCCATCAGCCCTGGCGCAGCCGGTCGAGCTCCTCCTCGACGATGGCGTCGTCGAGCTTGGTGAACACCGGCGTCGGCTTCGCGATCGGCGTGCCGGGCACGACCGCGCGCGGCTGCCACGGCGCGACCGTCTCGCCCAGGCGGTAGTCGCCCGTGATGACCGGGTAGTGCCGGGAGTCGTCGTCCAGGTCGGTGACCTCGTCGATGCGCGGCATCGGCGAGAGGGTGCCCGTGCCGCCGAGCGTCTCGTGCACCTGCTGCGCCGCGAACGGCAGGAACGGCGCGAGCAGCGTGTTGAGGTCGCTCACCGCCTGCGTCGTCGTGTGCAGGACGGTCGCGAGGCGCTCCGGGTCCTCCTTGAGCTTCCACGGCTCGGTCTCGGAGACGTACCGGTTCGCCTCGCCGACGACGCGCATGGCCTCGCCCAGCGCGGCCCGCTGGCGGTGCGCGCCGACGAGCTCGCCGACCCGCCCGAACGCCGTCGTCACCTCGGCGAGCAGGGCCTCGTCGACCGGCTGCCGCTGCCCGGGCGTCGGGATCGCGCCGAAGTTCTTGTGCACCATGCTCGCGGTGCGGTTGACGAGGTTGCCCCAGCCGGCGACCAGCTCGTCGTTCGTGCGGCGCTTGAACTCCTGCCACGTGAAGTCGACGTCCTGCGTCTCCGGGCCCGCGACCGAGATGTAGTAGCGCAGCGCGTCCGGCTGGTAGCGCGCGAGCATGTCGCGCACGAGGATGACGACCCCGCGCGACGAGGAGAACTGCTTGCCCTCGACGTTGAGGAACTCGCTCGAGACCACCTCGGTGGGCAGGTTCAGCGAGCCGTACGCGCCGGGCTCCCCGCCCCGCGCACCCTTGCCGTCGTACCCGAGCAGCTCCGCCGGCCAGATCTGGCTGTGGAACGTGATGTTGTCCTTGCCCATGAAGTAGTACGACAGGGCCGACGGGTCGTTCCACCAGCCGCGCCACGCGTCGGGGTCGCCGCTGCGGCGTGCCCACTCGATCGATGCCGACAGGTACCCGATCACGGCGTCGAACCAGACGTACAGCCGCTTGCTGGGGTTCTGCTCCCAGCCGTCCAGCGGCACCGGGATGCCCCAGTCGATGTCGCGCGTCATGGCGCGCGGGCGCACGTCGTCCAGCAGGTTGAGCGAGAACTTCAGCACGTTCGGGCGCCACGCGGTGCGCGTGCGCAGCCAGTCGCCGAGGGCGTCGACGAACGCCGGCAGGTCGAGGAAGAAGTGCTCGGACTCGACGAACCTCGGCGTCTCGCCGTTGATCCGCGAGCGCGGGTTCTTCAGCTCGATCGCGTCCAGCTGGTTGCCGCAGTTGTCGCACTGGTCGCCGCGCGCGCCGTCGTACCCGCAGATGGGGCACGTGCCCTCGATGTACCGGTCGGGCAGGGTGCGGCCGGTCGACGGGCTGACCGCGCCCATCGTCGTGCGCTCGACCATGTACCCGTTCCTGTGCACCGTGCGGAACATCTCCTGCACGACCGCGTAGTGGTTGCGCGTCGTGGTGCGGGTGAACAGGTCGTACGACAGCCCGAGCTGCGCGAGGTCCTCGACGATGACGCGGTTGTACCGGTCCGCGAGCTCCTGCGCGCTCACGCCCTCCTTGTCGGCCTGCACGAGGATCGGCGTCCCGTGCTCGTCCGTGCCCGACACCATGAGCACGTCGTGCCCCGCCATGCGCATGTACCGGCTGAACACGTCCGAGGGGACGCCGAACCCGGCGACATGACCGATGTGACGGGGGCCGTTGGCGTAGGGCCACGCGACGGCCGACAGGATGCGGGACATGCGCCGATCCTAGGTCGGACGGCCGTCCGCCCCGTCCGGCTTTCCGCCCGTCGGGCGGGTCGGGTCGGGGTGCGCGTCGTCCTGCGCCCCGTCCCGAGCAGGTCTGGGCGGTGGCGGGACGGCGTCGCGGCGCGGGCCGAGCCGCACGAACGTCGCCGTCGGCTCCGACACGTCCCAGGAGCGGTCCTCCGCGTCCTCCTCCGCCCGCCGCAGCGCCTCCTCCCCCGCGATGGCCTCCGCCTCCACGGTGAGCGGCGCGGCGCCGGCCTGCGCGACGGTCGGCGTCGGCACGGGCGGCGGCCCCGCCGGGATGGGCTGCGTGTCGAGGTCGCCGCCGGACCCTGCCCCCGCCACGGGCGGCCACGAGGGCGCGGGACGGGGCGGTTGGACGACCGGCGGGGCGGACGGCTGTGCGTACGGCTGCGGGGACGGGGGTGCGTACGGCTGCGCGTACTGCTGTGCGTACGGCTGCGCGGCGCCCCGGGCCACGCCCGGCACGAGCCGCGCGTGCGCCGCCGCCACCGTGTCGGGCGTGCCGGTCGGCGTGAAGATGAGCGCGCACAGGTCCCGGTACGTGGCGTCGGGGTGCGCCACCCAGTCGATGCTCCGCAGCGCCTGGTCCTGCCCGGCGGACTCGAGCAGGAACTGCCCGTAGCCGAGCAGCTGCCCGAGCACCGACCGCGAGTACCGCATGTCCGTCACCTTGAGCAGCGGCATCATCCCGATCTGGTGCGTGACCAGGCCGGTGAGCAGGAGCATCCGCTTGTCGGTCGCGACGAACCACTCCACGCGCCACAGGAGCACGCGCCAGCCGAGCCGGGCGAGGGCCGCGAGCCACAGCCACCACAGCCACAGCGCGCGGTCGCCGAGGGCCGGCTGCAGCGCGAGCGTCGCCCACGCCACCAGCACGAACACGGCCAGGCACGTGAGCGCGGGCTCGAGCAGCTTCGCCCAGTGCCGGCGCATCGCCAGCACGACCCGCTCGCCGGGCAGCACGTACCGCCGCAGCAGCCGGTGCGACATGACGATGCGTGTCGCGCGGTCCGCGCCCATGTCGTCACCCTCCCGCCGCGCCGCCGTGCCGCCGCCGCACCGCCCGCCTACTGCGCGAGGTTGCGGAAGAACTCCCCGAAGCCCTGGATCGCGCCCCACAGGAAGTCCCAGATCGAGCGGACGACGTCCGCCGCCCGGTCCGGGTTCGTCACCACCGCGTAGACGAGGAAGATGACGACGACCCACATGAGAATGCTCTTGGCCCTCGCCGGCATGACCGCTCCCTCTCAGGTCCACGTGATCGGCGCACACAGTACCGATCGACACGAACCCGGACAGCACGGACACGCCCGGGCCGGCGTGCGGATCCGGCGGGTGCACCGCGCGCGGGCGGTCGCCGGACGCCCGTCAGCCGACGCGAACGCGCAGCAGGCGGTCGTCGCCGGGGCGCGGGTCGCCGCGGCCGTCGGTGTTGTTCGTCAGCACCCACAGCGAGCCGTCGGGCGCGACCTCGACGGCGCGCAGCCGCCCGTGCTCGCCCGCCAGCAGCGGCTGCGGCGTGCCGACACCGGCTGCGTCCGCGGCCGGGTCCCGCGCCGGGTCCGCGAGCGCGGCGGGGTCCACGGGCCGCAGCGGGACGCGCCACAGGGTCTCGCCGCGCAGCCCCGCGAGGTAGACGCCCTCGTCGGTGACGGCGAGCCCGCTGGGCGACGCCTCGTCCGTCGACCACTGCGCGACGGGGTCGACGAACCCGTCGGCGGCGCCACCGGCCCCCTCGACCGACGGCCAGCCGTGGTCGGCAGCCGCGCGCAGCACGTTGAGCTCGTCCCACGTGTCCTGCCCGAACTCGGCGGCGAACGCGCGGCCGTCGGGCGCCCAGCCGATGCCCTGCACGTTGCGGTGCCCGCGCGTCCACACGGGCGAGGCCGGGTCGGGGTTGCCGGGCGCGGGGGCGCCGTCGGCGGTGACGCGCAGGACCTTGCCGCCGAGGCTGCCGGGGTCGGGTGCGAGCGCCGTCCGGTAGATGTCGCCGGTCGTGACGTAGAGGGCACCGTCGGGCCCGAACGCGAGCCGGCCGCCGTTGTGGTTGCTGCCCCGCGGGATGCCGGTGACGACCGCGCGGGTGGGTCCGAGGGTCGTCCCGTCGAGCGTGGCCCGCAGGACCCGGTTGTCCTGCGCGGACGTCAGGTACAGCACGAGGTCGACCGGGCCGCCCGCGGCCGCGCCCGGCACGACGGCGACGCCCAGCAGGCCGCCCTCGCCGCGCGGCACCGTGGCGGCGGCGACCTCCTCGGCGCCGGGACCGGTCACGTCCGTCACCGCGCCGTCGAGGCCGACGACGACCAGCCGGGCGGCGTCGCGCAGGGTGACGACCGCCCGCGCGTCCGGCAGGAACGCGAGCCCCCACGGCGCGTCGAGACCCGTCGCCACCTCCTCGACGGACGTGACCGTGACGGTCGGCACGTCGCGGACCGGGGACGTCGGCGCCGGGGACGCCGGTGCGGGAGCCGGCGCGGTCGGTGCCAGGGCGGACGTGGAGGTACCGCCCGGCGTGGGCGTCGCCCCGCCCGTCCCGGGCGAGCACGCCCCGAGCAGCGCGAGCGCAGCGGCGGCGGCCGCGGCGGTGCGCGTGCCGCGGGTCCGGGTAGCTCCGGTCATGGCCGCACCTCCCGTCGGGCCGCCCGGTGGAGGACGACCGCCCCCCAGCCTCCGCGCCCGCGCGCGGACCGGCAAGGGCGCGTGTGTCCGGGCCCACGCCGCGACCGCGGGACGCGGCGGCGCCCCGCGCCGAGAATGGGGGCATGAGCGAGCAGCGGACGCAGGGCCGGCGCGCCCTGCTGGTGGTCGACGTGCAGCCGACGTTCTGCGAGGGCGGGGCCCTCGGCGTCACGGGCGGGAACGCCGTGGCGGAGGGCATCGCGCGGTACGCCGCCGAGCACCGCGACCGGTACGACGTCGTCGTCACGACGCAGGACTGGCACGTCGACCCGGGCGAGCACTTCTCCGAGACCCCCGACTACGTCGACACGTGGCCGCCGCACGCGGTGGTCGGCACCGCCGAGGCCGAGCTGCACCCGGCGCTCGCGGACCTGCACCCCGACGTCAGCGTGCGCAAGGGCGAGTACGCCGCGGCCTACTCCGGGTTCGAGGGGCACGACCACGACGGCCGGGCGCTCGGCGCGATCCTGCGCGACGCGGGCGTCACCGACGTCGACGTCGTGGGCATCGCCGAGTCGCACTGCGTGCGCGCGACGGCGCTGGACGCCCTGGGCTTCGGGATGCGCACCCGCGTGCTCACGGACCTCACGGTCCCGGTGACACCCGAGCAGGGCGAGGCCGCGCGCGCGGCGATGGCCGAGGCCGGCGCCGAGCTGGTGGCGTCGACGGACCTCTGACGCGCGCGGCGGCGCGCCGGCTCAGCGGCCGCGCGCCGCCAGCGCCGCCGCGTAGAGCTCGCGCTTGCCGACGCCGGCCGCCTCCGCGACCCCCGCGACGGCCTCCTTGAGCCTCTCGCCGCCGTCGACGCGGCTCAGCACCTCCGGCACCAGGTCGCCGACCTCGGCGGGGCCGTCCGCGGGCGCCCCGCCGACGACGAGCACGACCTCGCCCCGCACGTCCCCGGCGTGCGCCCACGCCGCCAGCTCGGCGAGCGGACCGCGGCGCACCTCCTCGTACGTCTTCGTCAGCTCGCGGCACACCGCGCCGGGCCGGTCGGCGCCGAACGCCTCGACCATCGCGTCGAGAGTCTCGGGCACGCGGTGCGGCGCCTCGAACAGCACGAGCGTGCGCCGCTCGGCCGCGAGCGCCGCCAGCGCCCGCGCGCGCTCCCCCGGCTTGCGCGGCAGGAAGCCCTCGAAGGCGAAGCGGTCGGTCGGCAGGCCGGAGAGCGCCAGCGCCGTGAGCACCGCGCTCGGCCCCGGCGCGACCGTCACCGGCAGGTCGGCTGCGACCGCGGCCTGCACCACGCGGAAGCCCGGGTCCGACACCGCGGGCATGCCGGCGTCGCTGACGACGAGCACGGTGCCCCCGCCGGCGACGACGTCGAGCAGCTCCGTGACGCGTCCGCCCTCGTTGTGCTCGTGGTGGCTGACGAGACGCCCGCCGATCGTCACGCCGAGCCGGGCGGCGAGCGCGCGCGTGCGCCGTGTGTCCTCGGCGGCGACGACGTCCGCGTCGGCGAGGAGGCGCCGCAGCCGGGCGGAGGCGTCCTCGGCGTCGCCGATGGGCGTGGCGGCCAGCACGAGCAGGCCGGTGCGGGCGGGGCGGTCGGTGCTCACGCCCCCAGCCTGGCACCCGTGCGCGTGTGACCACGTGGCGGTGACCCCGGTCACACCACCGGGTGCGGACCTCTACGATGACCGCGTGCCGCCCACCGGAGACGACGCCGAGCGCGAGGACGCGCCGGGCACCGCCGTGCCCGGCGGTGCGGGAACGCTTCCCCCGGACGACGAGAGCGCCCGCCCGCAGCGGCAGGCGACGACGGTCGTCGACGACCGCGCGCAGCTCGACGCCCCGGCGCGGCCGGAGGACCCCGACGGCGGGTCGGACGCGGACGGCGCGCGCCAGGGAGACGGTGCGGCGGACCCCGACCAAGACGACGACGCCGAGCCCGCGGAGCCGCGTCGCACCGCGCTCCTGCGCCGCCTGCTCGGTGACGGCGCGCTCACCCTCGACGCGACGCCGCGCGACCGGCGCAACGGCTGGCTGTGGGCCCTGGCGGTCACGGTCCTCGGCGGCGTGCTGCGCTTCTGGGACCTCGCCCGCCCGCACGCGCTCGTCTTCGACGAGACCTACTACGTCAAGCAGGCGTTCTCGCTGCTGGCCCGCGGCTACGAGGCCGCGTGGGGCGACGACCCGAACCTGGCGTTCGAGAGCGGCGACACGAGCAGCCTCGGCACCGACCCCGAGTACGTGGTCCACCCCCTGGTGGGCAAGTGGATGATCGCGCTCGGCATGCAGCTGGGCGGCGGCGTCGAGAGCTCGTTCGCGTGGCGGCTGTCCGCGGCGGTCGTCGGGACGCTCGCCGTGCTCATGGTGGCGCGCATCGGCCGGCGGATCTTCGCGTCGACGGCGCTCGGCACGGTCGCCGGCCTCTTCCTCGCCGTGGACGGCCAGGCGATCGTGCACTCGCGCATCAGCCTGCTCGACCCGTTCCTCATGTTCTTCGTGCTCGCGGCGTTCGGCGCGCTCGTGCTCGACCGCGAGCAGGCGCGACGCC
>JAPSIR010000036.1 GCA_031178625.1 Cellulomonas sp. | reverse complement strand
ACATCACCTGGGTGTTCCGGGTGCTGTTCTTCGTCGGCCCGTGGGCGGCGTTCGTCATCACGAAGCGCATCTGCCTCGGTCTGCAGCGCAAGGACCGCGAGCTCGTCCTGCACGGGCACGAGACCGGCCAGATCGTGCGGTTCGCCTCGGGCGAGTACATCGAGGTGCACAAGCCCCTCGACGCGCACGAGCGGTGGCTGCGCGTGCAGCACGACGCGATCCGCCCGCTCGAGATCGAGCCGGCCGAGGACTCGCGGGGCGTGCGCCGCACCGGGTACCGGCGCGACAAGATGCGCCAGCGCCTCTCCCGCATGTTCTACGAGGACCGCGTCGAGCCGGTGACGCCGGCCGAGCTGTCCGCGGCGCACTCGCACGGCGAGCACGACTCGCTCGGCTCGGTGCACCAGGAGCACGCCGAGATCACCGGCGCCGGCGTCCCTGCCGGCGACCCGGCTCCCACCGGCGGCGGCACGCACCTCGTCGCACCGGTGGACGACAACGCCGACGACGCGCGGAAGAAGTGATCCCGCGCGACCGTTGACGACATCGGACACGCCGTTCGCGGTGCCACCCTGCTCCGGCCGGGCGGCACCGCGTCGGCGTTCCAGGACGCCGCAGCACGCGGCTGCGGCCCGACGCAGGAAGGCAACAGATGGCTGACTACACGCTTCCGGACCTGCCCTACGACTACGCGGCGCTCGAGCCGCACATCTCCGGCCGGATCATGGAGCTGCACCACGACAAGCACCACGCCACCTACGTGACCGGGGCCAACACCGCGCTCGAGAAGCTGGCCGCCGCACGTGAGGCCGACGACCTCGCCGCGGTGAACCTGCACGAGAAGAACCTCGCGTTCAACCTCGGCGGGCACGTCAACCACTCCGTCTTCTGGCAGAACCTCTCCCCCGAGGGCGGCGACCGCCCCACCGGCGAGGTCGCCGCCGCGATCGACGAGTTCTTCGGCTCGTTCGACGCCTTCCAGAAGCACTTCGCCGCCACCGCGGTCGGCATCCAGGGCTCGGGCTGGTCCGTGCTCGCGTGGGACTCGGTCGGCCAGAAGCTGGCGATCTTCCAGCTGTACGACCAGCAGAGCAACTTCCCCCTCGGCGTGGTCCCCGTGGTCATGCTCGACATGTGGGAGCACGCGTTCTACCTCGACTACGTCAACGTCAAGGCGGACTACGTCAAGGCCTGGTGGAACGTCGTCAACTGGGCCGACGCGGAGCAGCGCTTCACCCGTGCGCGCACGCAGACGGCCGGGCTGATCGTCCCCGCTCTCTAACCGCGTCCCACAGCGCGCCGACGGCCGCGTCCCTCGTCCCGAGGGGCGCGGCCGTCGGCCGTCCGTGCACCGCACGCCGACGGTCCGCCGGTCCGCGGGTCGTCTCGTCCCCACCAGCGCGGCACGCGGGACCGCCGGTCAGCGGTCGAGGACGGTGCGCTGCACCTGCGGGCCGCGAGGGCTCGTCCCGCATCCGAACCTCGGCGCGGCGGCCCATCTAGGGGCCCATGTAGGAGGTGCAGGACGACGAACGGCCCGCCACGATGTCGTGGCGGGCCGTCTCCCCGGACTGCTCCGGGCGTCGGTGGATCAGTGCGCGTGCTGACCGCGGGAGAACTCGAACACCCAGCCGACCAGGCCGATCGCGCCCAGCGCGACGGCGGGCGCCATCAGCCACCAGCCGACAGCCATGGCGAGGAACGCCACGGACGCGGCGAGACCGATCACGAGCGGCCACCAGCTCCACGGGCTGAAGACGCCCTGGTTGCCGGCGCCCTGCTCGATCTCACCGAGCTCGTCGTCCTCCGGACGGGCGTCGATCCGGCGCGCCAGCAGTGCCAGGTAGCCGCCGATCATGCCCACGAGGCCGCCGACGAGCGGGATGCCGACGGTGCCGACGGCCTCGCCGCCGCTCCAGAAGGCGTAGATCAGGCCGACGGGGACGAAGAACATGACGCCGTAGAGGAACAGCCGTGCCTCGAACTTCATCGCTCGTCCTCCCGCCGCTGCTGGATGTCCTCGGTGCTGTCCTCGACGACCGTGCTCGAGGACTTGCGCTCCTCGCCGCCGCCGTTCGCGACGCGGTCCTCGGCGAGCTCACGCTCACCGCTGCGGTCCGACGTCCAGTCGAGCGGGCCCGGGTCGTCCGGCTGCACCTGGTCCATCGCCGCGACCTCCGGGTGGTGCAGGTCGAACGCGGGGCGCTCGGAACGGATGCGCGGCAGCGACGTGAAGTTGTGCCGCGGCGGCGGGCAGCTGGTCGCCCACTCGAGCGAGCCGCCGTAGCCCCACGGGTCGTCGACGGTCACCTTGGGGGCGTTCCGCCACGTGACGTAGACGTTCCAGAGGAACGGCAGCGTGGACGCCGCGAGGATCACGGAGCCGACCGTCGACAGCTGGTTCATCCACGTGAAGCCGTCCGCCGGCGAGTAGTCGGCGTAGCGGCGCGGCATGCCGACGACGCCCAGCCAGTGCTGCACGAGGAACGTCAGGTGGAAGCCGACGAACAGCAGCCAGAAGTGGATCTTGCCCAGGCGCTCGTCGAGCATCCGCCCCGTGAACTTCGGCCACCAGAAGTAGAAGCCGGCGAACATCGCGAACACCACCGTGCCGAAGACGACGTAGTGGAAGTGCGCGACCACGAAGTAGGTGTCGGACAGGTGGAAGTCGAGCGCCGGGCTGGACAGGATGATGCCGGTCAGACCGCCGAAGAGGAACGTCACGAGGAAGCCGATCGACCACAGCATCGGCGTCTCGAACGTGAGCTTGCCGCGCCACATCGTGCCGATCCAGTTGAAGAACTTCACACCGGTCGGGACCGCGATGAGCATCGTCATGAAGGAGAAGAACGGCAGCAGGACCGACCCCGTCACGTACATGTGGTGCGCCCACACCGTGACGGAGAGCGCCGCGATCGCGATCGTCGCGTACACGAGGCCCTTGTAGCCGAAGATCGGCTTGCGGCTGAAGACCGGCAGGATCTCGGTGACGATGCCGAAGAACGGCAGCGCGATGATGTAGACCTCCGGGTGCCCGAAGAACCAGAACAGGTGCTGCCAGAGCAGGGCGCCGCCGTTCTCGGGGTTGAAGATCTGCGAGTCGAGGCGCCGGTCGGCGCCGAGCGCGAAGAGCGCCGCGGCGAGCGGCGGGAACGCCATGAGCACGAGCAGCGACGTCACCAGGATGTTCCAGGTGAAGATCGGCATCCGGAACATGGTCATGCCGGGGGCGCGCATCGTGACGATCGTGGTGATGAAGTTGACCGCACCGAGGATGGTGCCGAAACCCGTCAGCGCGAGGCCGAAGACCCACAGGTCACCACCGAGGCCTGGCGAGTACACCGTGCTCGACAGCGGCGTGTACGCGAACCACCCGAACGACGCCGCGCCCTGCGGGGTGAGGAAACCCCCCGCGGCGATCAGGCCGCCGAACAGGTACAGCCAGTACGCGAACATGTTGAGCCGCGGGAACGCCACGTCGGGGGCGCCGATCTGCAGCGGCATCACGATGTTGGCGAACCCGGCGAACAAGGGCGTCGCGAACAGCAGCAGCATGATCGTGCCGTGCATCGTGAACGCCTGGTTGTACTGCTCCTTGGACTGGAACAGGTCCATGCCCGGGGTGAACAGCTCCGCGCGGATCAGGAGGGCGAGGATGCCGCCGATCGCGAACCACACGAACGACGTGATCAGGTACAGGTACCCGATCGTCTTGTGGTCGGTCGACGTGACCCACCGGATGACGGTGCGGCCCAGCGTCTGACGCCGCGGCGCCAGTCCCGGGATCCGCTCTGCCTGGGCGACCATCAGTTCTCGTCCTCCCCTGCGACCTCGTTCAGGTTCTGCTGCCGGCTGTACTCGAGGCCGAGGATGCCGGTCTGGCCCTTCTCGCGGAGCTCCTCGATGTGCGCCTCGTACTCCTCCTGGGAGACGACGGCGACGTTGAAGAGCATCGACGAGTGCTCCTCGCCGCAGAGCTCGGCGCACTTCCCGCGGTAGAAGCCCTCACGGGTCGGGGTCACCTGGAACTGGTTGGTGACGCCGGCGATCATGTCCATCTTGTAGAGGAACTCCGGCACCCAGAACGAGTGGTTGACGTCGCGCGTCTCGAGCGTGAACTCCACGCGCTGGTCGACGGGCAGGTACAGCGTGACCTGCCGGTCGAGCGCCTCGGGGTCCGTGCCCACGTTCCGCGCGTGCTGCCCGGTCTCGTAGACGTCCTCGTCCAGGTAGTTGAAGTCCCAGCTCCACTGCTTGCCGACGACCTGGATGTTCACGTCCGGCTCCGCCGACGTGTCCTGCATCGCCGACGTGTCGCGGTTCGTGTAGTAGAACAGCACGCCCACCATGATCACGGGCAGGACGATGTACATGACCTCGAGCGGCACGTGGTAGCGCAGCTGCACGGGCAGGGTGTCGTCGTCCTTGCGCTTCCGGTACACGGCGACGCACCACAGGATCAGGCCCCAGGTGATGATGCCGACCAGCAGAGCGGCGATCCAGGAGCCGACCCACAGGGAGACGACACGACCGGTCTGGTCGGTGACCTCCTGGTCGGAGTCGCCGGGGAGCCAGCCACGCTGGACCGTCTCGGAGCAGCCGCTGAGCACCATCACGGTGAGCGAGGCCAGCAGGGCCGCGATCACGCGCCGGGCGCGGCGGGGGGAATCCGGGTGCACGGGGGGCCTTCCACTCGCGTCCCTGCGGACCGCGCCCAGGACGGGGCGCGCGGTCGTGCGGGACCTTCGTCCTCGACCCGAGCAGCCTAGCGCGCCCGTGCGTGCGGGACGTGCCGCGGCGCTCCTTTGGCGACGTGGTGTCAGCACCGTCACACACGGGTGGTGGCCGGTCGGCGCCCACTACCGTGCCGGTGTGCCCGCGTCCGCCTCGCCCTCCCGTGCCGTCCTCGACGTGGCCGGCCACGCCCCCCTGCGCCCCGCGGCGCGCACCGCGCTGCTCGAGGCGTTCGACCAGGGCTGGGCCGACCCGCGCCGGCTGTACGCGGAGGCGCGGCGCGCGCGGCTGCTCCTCGACGGCGCGCGCGAGGCCGTCGCGGCCGTCGTCGGCGCCCGCACCGAGGAGGTCGACCTGCTGCCCACGCACACCGCGGCGCTGCACGCGGGCGTGCGCTCGGTCGCCCGGGGACGCCGGCGGCACGGGGCGGACGTCGTGGTGGGCGCCGTCGAGCGCGCGGCGGTGCACGCCGCCGCGTCGTTCGTCGCGCAGCGCGGCGACGGGGTCGTGGCCCGCGTGCCGGCCGACCGGCACGGCAAGGTCGACGCCGACGCCCTCGCGGCCGCCGCGGGCCCGCGCACGGTCCTCGCCGCCCTGCAGCACGCGAACGGCGAGGTCGGGACGCTGCAGCCCGTGGCGGCGGCGCACGACGCGCTGCGGCGGCTCGGGGTGCCGCTGCTGGTCGACGCGGGCGCGAGCCTCGGCCACGTCGAGGTCGGGCCGGCGTGGGACGTGCTCGCGGCCGACGCGGGCGACTGGGGCGGTCCGCCGCTCGGCGTGCTCGTCACCCGGGCGGGCGTCCGTCGCTCCCCCGACTGGCCGGAGGACGAGGACCGCTGGTCCCCCGGCGGCGTCGCCGTCCCGCTCGCACTGGCCGCGGCGGTGGCGCTGCAGGACGCCGTCGCCGGACGTGCGGCCGCGGACGTGCACCGGCGCGCGCTGGTGGAGGAGGTACGGGTGCGGGTGGCGGCGGAGGTGCCGGACGTCGAGGTCGTCGGCGACCCGGACGCGCGGCTCCCCCACGTCGTCACGTTCTCGTGCCTGTACGTCGACGGCGAGGCGCTCGTGACGCGCCTCGACCGGGAGGGCCTGGGCGTCGGGTCGGGGTCGGCCTGCACGTCCGGCGCGCTCGAGCCCAGCCACGTGCTGGCGGCGATGGGCGTGCTCACGCACGGCAACGTGCGGCTCGCGCTGCCCGTCGACGTCCGCGCCGAGGACGTGCGCCGCCTGTGCGACGTGCTGCCGCGCGTGGTGGCCGACGTGCGGGCCGCCGCGGGGGCGACGGGGCTGTGAGCGAGGACGTCGGCCCGGACGCCCGCGGGTCGGAGGCGGACGGGGCCGCGGACCACGGGGCCGCGGGGTGGGCCGTCGACGTGGACGCGCGCGGCCTGCGCTGCCCGGCTCCCGTGCTGCGCGCGGCCGTCGCTGCCCGTGCCCTGCCGGCGGGCGCGCTGCTGCGCGTGCTCGCCACGGACCCGGCGGCGGCCGTGGACCTGCCCGCGTGGGCGCGCATGCGCGGTCACGCGGTGGTCCGGTGCGACCGGTCCGGTGACGACGTCGTGGTCACGGTGCGCCTCGGCGGGTGAGCCCGCCCCACGCGCGCAGGCCCGCGACCGGTGTCCGGCCGCGGGCCCGCGGGTGCTGCTGGTGACGTCGTGCTGGTACGGCGAGGGTCAGGCGAACGACCCGCCGCAGGCGCAGGAGCTGCCGGCGTTCGGGTTGTCGATCGTGAAGCCCTGCTTCTCGATCGTGTCCGCGAAGTCGATCGTGGCGCCCTCGAGGTACGGCACGCTCATGCGGTCCACGACGACCTCGACGCCGTCGTAGTCCTTCGTGGCGTCGCCGTCGAGCAGGCGCTCGTCGAAGTACAGCTGGTAGATCAGGCCGGAGCACCCGCCCGGCTGCACGGCCACGCGCAGGCGCAGGTCGTCACGACCCTCCTGCTCGAGCAGCGTGCGCACCTTGTCGGCCGCCACGTCCGTGAGCTGGACGCCGTGGGTCGCGGTCTGCGTGGTCTCGCTCATGTCACTCCCGGTTCAGCCAGAGACGGTCCTCGACGGCGGCAACACCGTCGACCGGGCCGTTGTTCCCGCCCAGCCTACGCCCGCCACGGCGCCGACCCGGTGCCCGCGTGCGGGTCGTGGACCCCCGTCATGCGGGCGACCAGGTACGCGCCACGCGGGCCGTGCGCGCCGCCAGCGTGCCCGCGGGGTCGGCCAGCGCGGCGGCGACCTGGTCGGGCCCGTCCGCGACGGCGTACGCGGCGGCGACGCCCGCCGCGGACAGCTCGCGGCGGCCCACCAGGACCTCACCGGCGACGACCACCGTCGGCACCGCGAGCGGCAGCGCCCGGGCGGCGACCTCGGCGACGACCTTGCCGTGCAGCGACTGCCAGTCCGTGCGTCCCTCGCCGGTGACGACGACGTCGTGCACGGCGATCCGCGTCGGCAGGTCGACCGCGTCGGCGACGAGGGACGCCCCGGGCAGCAGCCGCCCGCCCAGCAGCGCCACCGCGAAGCCCGTCCCGCCCGCGGCGCCCGCGCCCGGCAGGCTCGTCCAGCGGTGCGCGCGCGCCTCGCGCCCGCCACCCGCGTCGGCGCCGGCACCGCCGAGCAGCCCCGGGCGCGCGTCGCCGGGCCCGAGCGCCGCAGCGGCGGCGTGGGCGAACGTGCCCAGGGCGCGCTCGAGGTCCTGCGCCTGCTCGGGCGTCGCGCCCTTCTGCGGCGCGAACCCGGCCGACGCACCCTGCAGGCCGAGCAGCGGCACGTCGACGTCGACGGCCGCGACCAGGTCGACGCCGCGCAGCGCGTCGCGCAGCGCGGGCAGCCAGCGCAGGTCGTCGGCACGCAGGGCGCCGAGCCCGCCGCCGCCCGCCCGGAGCACCGCACCGGCCGCGGCGACGGCGCGGGGGCCGAGGAACGCGTCGGCGAGCGCGGCGAGCAGGCCCGCGCCGGCGTCGTTGGTGGCGGACCCGCCGAGCCCGACGACGACGCGCCGGGCACCACCCGCGAGCGCGGCCGCGACGAGCTCGCCCGCGCCGGCGCTCGTCGTGCGCGTGGGGTCGCGCCGCCCCGGCGGCACGAGGTCGAGCCCGAGGGCGTGCGCCGACTCGACGTAGGCGGTGCCGCCGACGTGCAGCACCGCCGCGGGTGCGCGGTCGCCGAGCGGCGCGGTGACCGTCACGGCGTCGACAGCGCCGCCGAGCGCGGCCTGCAGGGTGGCGACGAAGCCCGGTCCGCCGTCCGCCATCGGGCAGGCGTCGACCTCGTCGTGCGGCGCGCCGGCGCGCCACCCGCCGGCGAGCGCCTCGGCCGCCTGCACGGCGGTGAGCGAGGTCCCGAAGGAGTCGGGGGCGAGGAGGACGCGCACGGGGCGATGGTGGCACGCGCGCCCGCCGCCCGTGCGTGCCGCCCGCGGTGTCCCGGCGGACGGCACCGCGGCGCCGGACGTCCCTCGGCAGCCGCCCGACCCTGTGGGATCATGCCGCCGTGAGCCTGACCACGCCCTCGACCGGCACGTTCACCGAGCCCGCCCCGTCGGCGCTGCTCCTGCTGGGGCGGGGCGTCGACCTGGCGTCCGAGCGGGGCGTGGAGTGCGCCGGCGCGCTCCCCGACCCCGGCGACCCCGCGCTCGTCGAGCGTGCGCGTGCCGCGCGTGCGGCGCTCGGCGACCGCGCCTTCGTGCTGGGTCACCACTACCAGCGGGACGAGGTCATCGCGTTCGCCGACGTCACCGGCGACTCGTTCAAGCTCGCGCGCGAGGCGGCGGCGCGGCCCGCGGCCGAGTTCGTCGTGTTCTGCGGCGTCCACTTCATGGCCGAGTCCGCGGACATCCTGACGTCGGACGCGCAGCAGGTGGTGCTCCCCGACCTGGCCGCCGGCTGCTCGATGGCCGACATGGCCGCGATCGACCAGGTGGAGGACGCCTGGGACGTGCTGGTCGACGCGGGCGTCGCCGACGACACGGTGCCCGTGACGTACATGAACTCGACCGCGGCGATCAAGGCGTTCACGGGCCGGCACGGCGGCACGGTGTGCACGTCGTCGAACGCGCACGTCGCGCTGCGCTGGGCGTTCGACCGGGTGGGCGGCCTCGACGGGCGCGGCAAGGTCCTGTTCATGCCGGACCAGCACCTCGGGCGGAACACGGCCGTGCTGGGGCTCGGCCTGTCGCTCGAGGACTGCGTCGTCTACGACCCGCGCAAGCCCGGTGGCGGGCTGACCGCGCAGCAGCTGCGGGACGCGCGGATGATCTTGTGGCGGGGCCACTGCTCCGTGCACGGACGGTTCTCGGCCCGCAACGTGGCCGACGTGCGGGCCGCGGTGCCCGGCGTCACCGTGCTCGTGCACCCCGAGTGCACGCACGACGTCGTGACCGCGGCGGACATGGTGGGCTCGACGGAGTACATCATCAAGGCCCTCGACGCGGCGGAGCCGGGCTCCGCGTGGGCGATCGGCACCGAGCTCAACCTCGTGCGACGCCTCGCGCAGGCGCACCCGGAGCTGACGGTGCACTACCTCGACTCGACGGTCTGCTTCTGCTCCACGATGAACCGCATCGACCTCCCGCACCTCGTGTGGGCGCTCGAGGAGCTCGTGGCCGGCCGTGTGCCGAACCGCGTCGTCGTCGACGCCGACGACGCCCACTGGGCGCGCGTCGCCCTGGACCAGATGCTGGCGCTGCCGGGGCACTGACCCGGCCGACGGGGGGCGGACGGGATGAGCACGCACGCACCGTTGCGGGTGGGGCTGCTCGTGTTCGACGGCGTGGAGGAGCTCGACGCCGTCGGGCCGTGGGAGGTCCTGGCCGCGTGGGCCGCGCACAGCGACCTGCGGCCGGAGGTGCTCACGTTCTCGGCGGACGGCGGCGGGGTCCGCTGCGCCAGGGGCCTGAGCGTCGTGCCGGACACCGGCGCCGCGGACGTGGGCCCGCTGCACGTGCTGGTGCACCCGGGCGGCCGCGGGACGCGCGCCCTGCTGACGGACCCCGAGCACCTCGCGTGGGTCCGCCGCATGCGTGCCACGACGCCGCTGATGACCAGCGTGTGCACGGGGGCGCTGGTGTACGCCGCCGCGGGGCTCCTCGCGGGCCGGCCCGCGACGACCCACCACGACGCGCTGGACGCGCTGACGCGCGCGGACCCGAGCGTCCTCGTCGACGCGGAGGCGCGGTTCGTCGACGACGGCGACGTCGTCACGTCCGCGGGCGTGAGCGCGGGCATCGACATGGCGCTGCACCTGGTGGCGCGCCTGGACTCGGCTGACGCCGCGCGGGCGGTGCGCCGCGGGCTCCAGTACGACCCCGCCCCGCCGGTCTGACGCGCGCCGGTAGCGTCGGGGCGTGACCCGCACGCTCCAGCTCGCCCTCGCCACCGCGCGCCCCCGGCCCGCCGTCCCCGGCCGGCACGTCCTCGAGCCGTCGGTGACGCGGTTGCGGGTGCGGGTCGGGGACCTCGACATCTACCGCCACGTCAACAACGGCGTGTACCTGCAGATGATGGACGTGGCACGCACGAACTACCTGGCCGACCTCGGCGCGTTCGGGCTGCTGGGCGGGCGCGGGTGGTACCCGGTGGTCGCGGCCTCCACGGTGAGCTACCGCCGCTCGCTGACCTGGCGCCAGAGCTTCACGATCACCACCCGCGTCGTCGGCTGGGACCCGCGGGTCGTCTACCTGGAGCAGGTCTTCGAGCGCGGCGACGAGCACGTCGCGCGCGGCTGGGTCGCGGGCCGCTTCCTGTCCCGCCGGGGCGAGCGCGTGCCCGCCCCGGACGTCGTCGCGCTCCTGGACCCCACGCTGTCCGCGGCGCCGACGCTGCCCGACGACGTCGCGGCGTGGGCACGCGCGGTCGACGTCGCGCACCGCTGAGCGGCTCACGTCGCGGCCGCCCAGCGGCCGACGCACCGGCACCGTCGCGCGGTGCCGGTGCGTCGTGGGGCACGGGCCCTGCCGTCAGGCGCGCGGGGCGAGCGACGCGAGCAGCAGCGCCTCCGCGAGGACGACGCGCTCCAGCTCGCCGAGGTGCACCGACTCGTTGGCGCCGTGCGCGCGGGAGTCCGGGTCCTCGACACCCGTGACGAGGATGGAGGCCTCCGGGTAGACGTCGAGCAGGTCGCTGATGAACGGGATCGACCCGCCGACGCCGACGTCGACCGACGGCGTCCCCCACGCCTCGCCGAGCGCCCACCGCGCCGCGCGAGCGGCCGGCGAGTCACCCGCCGCCTGGAACGGCCTGCCGAGCTCGCCGTCGTGCACCGTCACGTGCGCGCCGGACGGGGCGTGCGTGTGCAGGTGCGCCGTCACGGCCGCGAGGGCGGCCGCCGGGTCCTGCCCCGGGGCGAGCCGGACGGACAGCTTGGCCGACGCGCGCGGCGTGATCGTGTTGGAGGCGCTCGCGACGCGCGGCGCGTCGATGCCGATCACCCCGATCGCGGGTCGCGTCCAGAGCCGCGCCGTGAGCGGGCCGGTACCGGCCAGCCGCACGCCCGGCAGTACGCCGGCGTCGGCCCGCAGCGCGTCCTCGTCCATGTCGACGGCCGGGTCCGCCGCGCGCACGAGCCCGTCCACGGCGACGTCGCCGTGCTCGTCGTGCAGCGTGGCGAGCAGGCGCGCGAGCAGCGTGGGGGCGTCGAGCACGGGTCCGCCGAACATGCCGGAGTGCACGGCGTGGTCGAGCACGGCCACCTCGACGACCAGGTCGGCGAGGCCGCGCAGCGACGTCGTGAGCGCGGGCACGCCCACCCGCCAGTTGGTGGAGTCGGCGACGACGATGACGTCGGCCGCCAGGAGCTCGCGGTGCGCGTGCAGGAAGTCGACGAACGTGGGCGACCCGATCTCCTCCTCGCCCTCGACGAACACCGTCACGCCGACGCCGAGCTCGTCGGCGAGCACGCGCAGCGCACCGACGTGCGCCATCACGCCCGCCTTGTCGTCGGCGGCGCCGCGCCCGAACAGGCGCTCGCCGCGCGCCGTGGGCTCGAAGGGCGCCGTGTCCCAGTCGGCCGCGTCACCGGGCGGCTGCACGTCGTGGTGCGCGTACAGCAGGACCGTGGGTGCACCGGCGGGCCCGGGACGGCGCGCCACGACGGCCGGCGCACCGGGCGTGCCGTCCGCGCGGGGCACGCGGAGCACCTGCACCTCCGGGACCCCGGCGCCCCGCAGCAGGTCCGCGACGGCCGCGGCGGACGCCTCCACGTGGGACTGGTCGAACTCCGGGTTGGAGACGCTCGGGATGCGCACGAGGGCCTCGAGGTCCGCGCGGACGCCGTCGAACAGGGCGGCGGTGCGCTCGCGCAGGGCCGCGACCCGGTCGGCGGGCAGCGGGGACGGGGAACCGGTGGGAGCGGGGGTGGACGTCACGTCCCGGCACGCTACTCGACTACCCTGGGCAGGTGTTCGGACGCAAGCAGGACCCCCCGCCCACCGCCGCGGCACCGCAGCCGTCGGACCCCACGTCGTCGCCCTCGCCGGCCGACGACCTCCGGTCGGGCAAGGGGCGTCCGACGCCGACGCGCAAGGAGGCGGAGGCGCGCAACCGCCGGCCCCTCGTGCCGGAGGACCGCCGCGCCGCCGCCCGCTCCGCGCGGACCAAGCAGCGGGCGCAGCGCGAGCTCGAGTACCAGGCCATGCGCACCGGCGACGAGCGGCACATGCCCGCGCGCGACCGCGGCCCGGTCCGCCGTTACGTGCGCGACCACGTCGACGCGCGCTGGAACCTCGGCGAGTTCTTCCTGCCCGTCGCGGCCGTGTTCCTCGTGCTGCAGATGGTCACGGCCGCCGCGGCCCCCACGCTCGCGTTCCTGGCGCTGGCTGTCCTCTACGTCTTCATCATCGCGGCGATCGTCGACGGCTGGCTGATGTGGCGCGGGCTGAAGAAGCGGCTGCACGCACGCTTCGACGCCGCCCAGATCCCGACCGGCATGACGATGTACGCCGTCCTGCGGGCCTTCCAGGTGCGTCCGTCGCGCCTGCCGAAGCCGCAGGTCAAGCACGGCCAGTACCCGTCCTGACGTCGCCCCGCACCTCACCGCCCCGCCGCCCGCCGTCCCGGCACGCGGCCGCCTAGCCGGCGGGTCGGGTCAGCCGGGTCGCGTCAGCGTCCGATCGGGTCCACGGTGCCGCCGGCGTCCGGCTCGACCGCACCATCGGTGCCGAGCGGCCCGTCGGCCGTCGTGCCGCCGCCGGGAGCGCCGTCCGGAGCCGCACGGGCAGCGGCGGGCACCGCGGTCCCCGCCGCGGCGCCCTGCGGGACGCTCAGCCGCGGCAGGAGCGCGTGCACGAGCGGGCCGATGGCCAGCGCGTACGCGAGCGTCCCGAGCCCGAGCGTGCCGCCCAGCGCCCAGCCGACCCCGACGACGACCACCTCGATCGAGCCGCGGACGAGCCGCAGCGGCCAGCCCGTGCGCGCCACGATGCCCGTCATGAGCCCGTCTCGCGGGCCGGGGCCGAGCCGCGCACCGACGTACAGCGACGTCGCCACGGCGTTCGTCAGGACGCCGAGCACGACGAGGCCGACCGCGGCGGGCAGGGGCAGCGGGTCCGGCAGACGCGCCGCGAGGGCGAGGAACGGGTCCAGCAGCGCGCCGATCACGACGACGTTCGCGACCGTCCCGATGCCGGGACGCTGACGCAGCGGCACCCAGCAGGCGAACACGACGAACGACAGCACGACCGTGACGGTGCCGAAGCTCCACCCGGTGACGCGGACGACGCCCTGGGACAGCACGTCCCACGGCATGGAGCCGAGCTCCGCCCGGACCAGCATGACGATCGAGGCGGCGTAGAGGACGAGCCCGCCGAGGAGCTGGGCCGCACGGCGCAGGCCGGGGCGGTGAGGGCGGGCGTCGGTCACCACGGGTCTCCCGGAGGGGTGGGCCGCACGGGCGGCGGTGGACGGTGGCCGAGACCGTCGTCCCGCACGGTGCGCGCGAGCGCGACGACGAGGACGGCGACCACGGCGGCGACGGCGAGCAGGGCGACGAGGGTCCAGAAGGCCATACGGGGCAGCGTGGCGGCGCCTTGGCCTTGTTCTCCATAGCCACTTCCAGGATAGTGGCATGCATGAGCCCGGCGTCGCCCATCGACCGTCGCATCAACGGCACGCGCCTGCGGACGCTGCTCGGGCGGTGGGAGCGCCCCGGCCCGGCGTACCAGGCGCTGGCCGACGGCATCCGCGGCCTGGTCCGCACCGGCACCTTGCCGCTCGGCACCCGGCTGCCCGGTGAGCGGGAGGTCGCCGAGTCGCTCGCCGTGTCCCGCACCACCGTGACCGCCGCGTACGACCTGCTGCGCGACGAGGGCTTCCTCGTGAGCCGCCGCGGGTCCGGCACCGTGACGACGCTGCCGCCGGGCACGGGCGACCGGGCCCCCACGACGCTGGGCACGGTCGACTCCGGCCTCGTCGACCTGTCGGCCGCCGCACCCTTCGCTCCCCCGCAGCTCGCCGCCGCGTGCGCCGCCGCGCTCGACCAGCTCCCGCGCCACCTCGGCGACACGGGGTACCTGCCGCTCGGCCTGCCGGCGCTGCGCCAGGCGGTCGCCGACCGGTGCACGGCCCGCGGCGTGCCGACGCGCCCCGAGCAGATCCTCGTGACGACCGGTGCGCAGGAGGCGATCCACCTCCTCATGGTGACCCTCGCCGGCCCCGGGGACCGCGTCGTGGTGGAGCACCCGACGTACCCGCACGCCATCGACGCCGCCCGCGGCGCGGGCGCCCGCCCCGTGCCGGTGCCGGTGACGCCCACCGGGCTCGACGTCGAGCTGCTCGCGTCCACGGTGCGCCAGACCGCCCCGCGGCTCGTGTACCTGGTCCCCGACCACCACAACCCCACCGGCACGAGCCTCGACGCGGACGCGCGCACCCGTGTCCGGGACCTCGCGCGACGCACACGCACCGTCGTGGTCGGCGACGAGACGCTCACCGACCTCACGCTCGACGGACCGCCGCCGCCGCCGTTCGCGGGCCGCTCCGACGACGACCTCGTCGTGACCGTCGGCTCGGCGTCGAAGTCCTTCTGGGGCGGCCTGCGCGTCGGCTGGGTCCGCGCCCACCCGGACCTCGTCGGGCGCCTCGCGCAGCGGCGTGCGTACGTCGACATCGGCTCCTCCGTGCTGGACCAGCTCGTCACCGCGGAGCTGCTGGCGCACGCGGACGAGGTGCTCACGGCGCGGGTCGCGGCCGTGCGCCGTCAGCGGGCCGTGCTCCTGGACGCCCTCACCGAGGCGCTGCCCGCGTGGCGCGTGCCGGTGCCGGCCGGCGGCCTGTCGACGTGGGTCGACCTGGGCGCCCCCGTGTCGTCGGCCCTCAGCGCCGTCGCGCACGCGCACGGCGTGCGCATCGTGCCCGGCACGGCCTTCGGGGTGGACGGCACGTTCGAGGACCACCTGCGCGTGCCGTTCTCCCAGCCGGCCGACATGCTGCGCCGCGCCGTCGACGGGCTGGCCGCCGCGTGGGCGGTGCTGGACCCGACGGCCGCGCCGGCGACCGGGCGCGGCGCGCCGGCGCTCGTCTGAGCGGGCGCGCCGGCGCCCGCCCGAGCATGCACCCGGGGGCACGCCCGGCCGCGGCGGCGCACCGTCGGCGACGTCAGGGCGTCGGCAGCTCGACCGCAGGGCCGTGCGGCTGCCCGTCGTGCTCGACGGTCGCGGACCGCACGCCCTGCGCGGCGAGGCCGCGCCAGTGCTCGCCGAGCCACTGCTCCGCGTCGAACCGGGCGAGGAAGACCGGGCTCGCGGGGCGTTCGACCTCGACACCGGCCCCGTCGACGAGGCGCCACCGCCACCGCGGCCGGACGCTCACCGGGCCACCGCCGGGCGGCGCGCCACGTCGGCGGCCAGCGCGCGGGTGATCCGCGCCGCGTAGGCGGGGCCCTCGTAGACCAGGCCTGTGTAGCCCTGGACCAGCGTCGCGCCGACGGCGAGGTACTCGCGGGCGTCGGCGGGTGTGCTGATGCCGCCGACCCCGATCACCACCGCGTCCTCACCGAGGCGTGTGCGCAGGCGGGCCACCACGTCGAGCCCCCGCCCGAGCACCGGCGGCCCCGACAGCCCCCCCGGGCCGAGGTCGTGCGCGATCGTGGTGTTCACCGCGACCACGCCGTCGAGCCCCAGCTCCGCGACGAGGTCCGCGACCGCGTCGACGTCGTCGTCGGTCAGGTCGGGCGCGATCTTCACCAGCACGGGCACGGGCGCGCGACCGGCACGCGTCGTGGCCTCGTCCGCGGCGACGCGCGTCGCCTCGAGCACGGGACGCAGGGCGTCGACCGCCTGCAGGTCGCGCAGCCCCGGCGTGTTCGGCGACGACACGTTCACCACGAGGTAGTCGGCGTACGGCGCGAGCCGTCCGGCGCTGGTGGCGTAGTCGGCGGCGGCTGCGTCGGCCGGGGTCACCTTCGTCTTGCCGATGTTGACGCCCACGACGAGGTCGCGGCCGCGCGGCGTCGCCCGCAGGCGGCGCAGGCGCGCCGCCACGACGGCGGACCCCTCGTTGTTGAACCCCATGCGGTTGCGCAGGGCGCGCCGCTCGAGGACGCGCCACAGGCGCGGGCGCTCGTTGCCGGGCTGGGGGTGCGCGGTCACGGTGCCGACCTCGACGAAGCCGAACCCGAGCATGGTCAGCCCGCGCACGCCGTGCGCGTCCTTGTCGAACCCCGCGGCGAGGCCGAACCGGGACGGGAGGCGCCGGCCCCACACCTCGACCGCGCCGGCCGGCGGCGGCGCGAACGCCGCGGCGACGACGCGGGAGAGCCCCGGGACGGCCGCGACGGCCCGGATCAGGCCGAACGCGAGGCGGTGCGCCTGCTCGGGGTCCAGGCGGCGCAGCACGAGGTCGAAGAGCAGGCGGTACACGTCGACCAACCTAGTCGAGCGCGCCGTCGCGGTCCGCGCCGTCCGCGTGCGCGCCCTCGGCCTGCGGGCCCTCCGCCTCCGGGCCGTCCACCGGCCCGCGCCCGGTCCGCCGCAGCCACAGCAGCCCGAGGAGCGGCAGCACCAGCGGGACGTAGCCGTACCCGCGCCCGAAGCCCGACCACACGGTCTCGTCGGGGAAGTCGCCGACGTCGACGAGCGAGAGCGTGCCGACGACGACCACACCGACCGCCTCCACGAGGACGGTCGCCCACGCGAGCCGCCGGCGGTCCGTGGCCAGCGCGACGGTGGCGACGACGTACACCACGCCGGCGAGCAGGGACAGGACGTACGCGACCGGCGCCTCGTCCAGCTTCGTCGCGACCTGGTAGAGGCCGCGCGCGGTCGCCGCGAGGGCCAGCACGCCGTAGACGGCGACCAGGAGACGGCCGGGGCCGTGGCCGGTCCCCCGTGCCGGGGCGCTCACGCGGCACCCCAGATCTGCACCAGCCGGTACTCGAGGAACGCCACGGTCAGCGCGGCCACGAGCAGCACGACCGAGCTCCAGCGGGTCCGCTCCGCGAACGCCCACGCCGCGGCGATCGGCAGGACGATCATCTGCGTCGCGACGTACCCCCAGAACAGGACGCCGTCGACCTCGGCCGGCCCGGTCACCAGCAGCACGCCCGCGACGACGGCCTGCAGCACGAGGAGCCCCTCGACGACCGCGGCACCCCACAGCTGGCGGAGCACGACCGCACGGTCGCGGACGACGAACCAGGCGGCCCACGCCGCGAGCGCGACGCAGGCGGCCGCGGTGAGCCAGGCGAGGGGGACGAGCACGGTGCCCCACCGTACCCGCGCCCGCCGGGGTCGCCGTCTACCATCGGCACGTGATCTCGCTGACCAGCCAGGACCCTGCCCGCCTCGCCGTCGACGCCCTCGTGGTGGCCGTCGGCACCCGTGACGGCGGCCCCGAGCTGCTGGACGGCGGCAGCCTGCCGGCGGACCTGCGGGCCGCGCTGGTGCGCGACGCCCGCACCCTCGGGCTGACCGGCGCGCCCGACGAGGTGCGGCGCGTGCCGGCCACGGGCCTCGCCGCGGCCGTGCTCGTCCTCACGGGCGTCGGACCCGTCGACGCCCTCGGGCCGGAGACGCTGCGCCGCGCGGCCGGCGCGGCCACCCGCGAGCTCGCGGGCACGGCGTCCGTCGCGCTGGCCCTGCCGGTCACCGGTGCCGACGACGTGGCCGCGGTCGCGGAGGGCGCCCTGCTCGGTGCGTACACGTACACGCGCTACCGCACGGGCGACGGGCCGGAGGCCGCGGGTCCGGTGTCGCGGGTGCAGGTCGTCGCCCCGGGGGCCGCCGACCGCGCCGCGAAGGACGCGCTCGCACGGGCCGAGGTGCTCGCCGCCGCGGTCCACGGCACGCGCGACCTGGTCAACACCGCGCCCAACGACCTGTACCCCGCGGCGTTCGCCGACCTGGCGAAGGCCGCGGTGAAGGAGGCCGGCGTCCGCGGCCTCAAGATCTCCGTGCTCGACGACAAGGCGCTGGCGGCGGGCGGCTACGGCGGCCTCGTCGGCGTCGGGCAGGGCTCCGTCCGGGGCCCGCGCCTCGTGCGCGTCGCGTGGGCGCCCCCGCGACCCCGCGCCACGGTCGCGCTCGTCGGCAAGGGCATCACGTTCGACTCGGGCGGCATCTCCATCAAGCCGGCGGCCGGCATGGAGGCCATGAAGTCCGACATGGCCGGTGCCGCCGCGGTGCTGCACACGGTGCTCGCGGCGGCCCGTCTCGGCCTGCCCGTGGCCGTCACCGGGTGGCTGTGCCTGGCCGAGAACATGCCGTCCGGCACCGCCCAGCGCCCGTCCGACGTCATCACGATCCGCGGCGGGAAGACCGTGGAGGTGCTCAACACCGACGCCGAGGGCCGCCTGGTGATGGCCGACGGGCTCGTCGCCGCGGTCGAGGAGGGCCCGGACCTGGTGCTCGACATCGCGACGCTCACGGGCGCCCAGATGGTCGCGCTGGGCAACCGGGTGTCCGCCGTCATGGGCACGGACGCCGCGCGCGCCGAGGTCGTCACCGCGGCGCAGGAGGCGGGCGAGCAGTTCTGGCCGATGCCGCTGCCCGCGGACCTGCGCGCCGGCCTGAAGTCGAAGGTCGCCGACCTGGCGAACATCGGCGACCGCTTCGGGGGCATGCTGACCGCCGGCATCTTCCTGCAGGAGTTCGTCGGGTCGACGCCGTGGGCGCACCTCGACATCGCCGGCCCGGCGTTCAACGAGCGCACCCCGCACGGCTACACGCCGGTCGGCGGCACGGGCGTCGGCGTCCGCACGCTCGTGCGCCTCCTCGAGCAGCGCGCCTGACCGGCGACGCCGGCCGGCCGGGCGCGTCAGCCGCGCTCGGCCGCCCGGCGGCGGCGCTCGATGCGCTGCCGCGTGTTCCAGTCCCGGACGCGCTGCGGGTAGCCGGTGCGCTGGACGTCGTACACCGGGATGCCGAGCTCGCGGGCGAGGGTGCCCGCGGTGCGCTCGTCGGGCACCTTGCGGCGGGTCCACTCGCCGTCCGTCGCGACGAGCATGATCGTCGTCTGCGTGACGTTGGTGCGCGGCTCGACGTACGCCTCGACGCCGACCCGCGTCGCGACGAAGTCCCGCAGGTAGGCGAGCGTCGCCGCCCGCGCCTCCCGGTCCGGCACCGCGTCGGGCGCGGCGCCGGGGACGGTGCCGCGCGCGGTCCGGCGGCGTCGCGAGAACAGGCCCATGCTCCGCACACTACCGACGCGGGCTGGACGTCACCTGGATACGGCGGGACGCGTGCCGGGGTCGTCAGTCATGGGACGACTGTCGCCCGACTCACACGCCGCGCACGGGCGGCGGGTTCGTCCGTGCGCAGGGAGGATGCCAAGATGGGGCGGCAGCCCGAACCCACAGCCTGCGAGGAGTAGCACGTGGCCGACACCGGCACCGCTTTCGACATCG
>JAPSIR010000217.1 GCA_031178625.1 Cellulomonas sp. | reverse complement strand
GGCTGACGACCTCGCTGACGCCGCGGGCGGTGAGCAGCCACACGCCGTCGACGCCCGACGCGTCGGGGTTGGGCGCGACGACCCACGGCTGCCGGCCCATCTCGGTGAACACCCAGCCGAACGCGGACGCGAGGAACGGCGTCGGGATGGCCACGAGCCCGAGGCGGCCGAACCACGGCAGCCCGGTGACCGACCCCCGTCGCCGCAGCAGCCACAGGGCGGCGGCCGCCAGCGCCGCGGACCCGGCGCCGAAGCCGATCATGAGCCGGAAGGACCAGTAGGTCACGGCGAGGTTCGGGTAGAACCGCGTGTCCTCGTCGAACGTCGGCGGGACGCCGTTCGCGTCCTCCCAGTCGCTGATCCAGGACGCGTAGTGCTCCTGCAGCTCGTCGACGCCGCGGATCGGCGCGTCGAAGTCGCCGGTCGCGAGGTACGACGTCACCCCGGGCAGCTCGATCAGGTGGCGGACGCCCGCGCAGTCGTTCGTCAGGTCGCCGATCGCGAGGATCGAGAAGGGCGCGCCCTCCTCCGACGCGCACAGGCCCTCGGCCGCGGCCATCTTGGCCGGCTGCTGCTGGAACATCAGCTTGGCCTGCCAGTCGCCGGTCACGGCCACACCCGCGCCGGAGACGAGCATGGTGACGAGACCCAGCACGACCGCCGGCCGGTACACGTCCCGTGCGGTGGCCGTGTCGCCCGCGCGGACCAGCCGCACCATCCACCAGGCGGCGATGCCGGCGACGAACGTGCCCGCCGTGAGCAGCGCGGCGGCGACCGTGTGCGGGAACGCGGCGAGGACGGTCGGGTTGGTGAGGACGGCGACGACGTCCGTCATCTCCGCGCGGCCCGTCTCGAAGTTGAACGTCGTGCCGACGGGGTGCTGCATCCACGAGTTCGCCGACAGGATGAAGTACGCGGACAGCGTCGTCGCGATCGCGACCGCCCAGATGCACGCCAGGTGGATGCGCCTGGGGAGCTTGTCCCAGCCGAAGATCCACAGGCCGAGGAACGTCGACTCGACGAAGAACGCGGCGAGCGCCTCCATCGCGAGCGGGGCGCCGAAGACGTCGCCCACGAACCGCGAGTACTCCGACCAGTTCATGCCGAACTGGAACTCCTGCACGATGCCGGTCGCGACGCCGATGGCGAAGTTGATCAGGAGGAGCTTGCCGAAGAACTTGGTCAGGCGCAGCCAGCGCTCGTCACCGGTCCGGTACCAGGCCGTCTGCATGATCGCGACGAGGGGCGACAGGCCGATGGTCAGCGGCACGAACACGAAGTGGTAGACGGTCGTGATGCCGAACTGCCAGCGGGCCAGGTCGAGGGCGTCCACTCAGGTCTCCGACGGTGCGAGGAAGGGCGGCTCGGACGGTGCGAGCGGGCGGGCGGCGACCGCCGGTCCGACCGTAGGAACGAGCCCGACCCGGCGCGGGGGACCAAGGTCCCGAATGCTGACACGACGTCGTCACGTGGTCGCCGCCGCCGCCCGGGACCGGCGGACGGGCCGCGGGACGCGCCGACGACGGACCGTCGCCGGGCGGCGGGGAGCCGTTGTGCGATACTCGTCCCGGTCCTGACGCCACACCGCCGGGACCGACGGCCGCACCGGCCGTCCGTGCAGCCTCACCGCCGCCCTCCTCGGCGCCGCTCTCGTGGCGGAGCGCCGAGACGGCCCGGCGGGCGATGGCGCCGGACACCCGCGCGGCGGCCGCGACCAGCGACTTCCGTCGCCGTACCGGGCAGCCCCGGGCGAGCGACGACGACCTGCCCGGGGGCGCACGACGTGTGGACGGTGCTCCCGGGTGCACAGGAGCACCGCGCGTGAGCCCCGAGAACACCCCTGAGACCACGACCGACGCCACGACGGCCGGGGGTGAGGCGCCGCCGCGGCGCCGCCGCCGGGTGACGCGTGACGTCGTCACCCCGCCCGTCGCCGAGCCGGCCGGCGCCGCCGCGGAGCCCGCAGCGCCGGTCCCGACCGCCGCCGAGGCGGCGGATGCGGCCCCCGCCGCCGAGGCGGTCGCCGCGGCCCCCACCGCCGAGGCCGACGCCCCGGCCGCGGACGTCGCCGCGGCCCCGGCCCGCCCGCGGCGCTCGCGTCGCGTGACGCGCACCGTGGTGCTCCCCGACGCCGCGCAGGACGTCCCGGCGCCGGCGGACGCCCCGGTCGAGCAGGCCCCGGTCGAGGAGGGCGTCGTCGAGGAGGCCGTCGTCGAGGCCGAGGAGGCGACCGACGAGGCCGCCGCTGCGGTCGAGGAGGCCGTCGCCGCCGAGGCGGAGGCCGAGCCCGCGGTCGCGCCCGAGCCCGCACCCGTCGAGGCGGCTGCCCCGAAGGCCCGGCGCAGCCGCCGCAAGACGGCCGCGCCGGTCGAGGCCCCGGCCGCCGGCGCCGCGCCGACCGAGACGGCGCCCGTCGAGACCGCGCCGGCCGAGGCCTCGACGCCGGCCGACGCGCCGGTCGCCGTCGCCGAGCAGGACGCGCCGGTCGACGCACCCGCGGACGCCCCGGTCGCCGAGCAGCCGGCGAAGAAGGCGCCGCGCCGTCGTGCGTCGCGGCGCGCGGCCGCGACGGTCGACGACGCGAGCATCGACGCCGCGCTCGAGACCACCGCGGCGCGGCCCGCGGCGTCGGCGCAGGCGGGCCAGGAGGACCGGCCGGCCGCGCAGCTGGACGTCCTCGCCGAGCTGGGCCAGACGCGGCCCGAGCAGACCGCGGGGACGGGCGCGCCGCCGCGTGCGCGCCTCGCGACCACGGCCGTGCTGTTCCAGGCGCCGGACCCGTCCGCCCGCCCGCGCCGCCGACGTGCCCAGGTGGCCGCCGGCTCGCCGCAGGAGATCTCGCAGGCGGCGCACACCGCGGAGCAGGAGGCCGCCGACCAGGCGGCCGCCGACGCCGCCGAGGCGCAGCCGTCCACCGTGCCCGCCGCCGAGGAGTCCGAGACGGGCGGCCGTTCGCGCCGCCGCGGCCGCGGCGGGCGCGGGCGCAGCCGTCGCGCCACGGACGACGCCACGGATCAGGACGCCCTGCAGGACACCGCGCAGGACACGGCGCAGGACGCCGCGCAGGACGCGACGGACGACGGCGCGGGGGAGCCGGACGCGACCGTCGGTCCGGACGCCGACGACGTGACGTCTGCCGGCGACGTCGCCACGGACGCCGAGGCGGACCTCGACGACGCCGACGGCGACCAGGACGACGACGGCGCGCCGCGCCGCCGCCGGCGCCGCGGTGGCCGCGGCCGCCGCGGCCGTGCGGAGACGACCGGCGCCGAGGGCGACGACGACGCGGAGACCGGCGACGACGAGACCGACGCCGACGGCGACGCCGGCGCCGACGCGGAGAGCGACACCGCGGAGGACGCGGGCGACGACGAGCAGGGCGGCTCGAGCCGTCGCCGTCGCCGTCGCCGTCGCGGTGCCCGGGGCGAGGCCGTCGAGGAGCCGCGCCGCGCGCGGTCCGCGGGTGACGAGGTGACGGCGCTGCGCGGGTCCACGCGCCTGGAGGCGAAGCGTCAGCGCCGCCGCGAGGGCCGCGACGCCGGCCGTCGGCGCCAGATCATCACCGAGGCGGAGTTCCTCGCGCGGCGCGAGTCCGTCGAGCGGTCGATGATCGTGCGCGAGCGGCACGGCCGCACGCAGATCGCGGTGCTCGAGGACGGCGTGCTCGTCGAGCACTACGTGTCGAACCAGGCGCAGTCGTCGATGGTGGGCAACGTCTACCTCGGTCGCGTGCAGAACGTGCTGCCGAGCATGGAGGCGGCGTTCGTCGACGTCGGCAAGGGCCGCAACGCCGTCCTGTACGCCGGTGAGGTCAACTGGGACGCCGCCGGCCTCGAGGGCCAGCCGCGCCGCATCGAGCAGGCGCTGAAGTCGGGCGACCCGGTGCTCGTCCAGGTCACGAAGGACCCGATCGGGCACAAGGGTGCACGCCTGACCAGCCAGATCACGCTGGCCGGCCGGTACCTGGTGTACGTGCCCGGCGGCGGCATGACCGGGATCAGCCGCAAGCTCCCCGACACGGAGCGCTCGCGCCTCAAGAAGATCCTGCGCGACGTCGTGCCGGACTCCGCGGGAGTCATCGTGCGCACCGCCGCCGAGGGGGCGAGCGAGGACGAGCTGCGCGCCGACGTCGTGCGCCTGCAGGGGCAGTGGGAGGCGATCGAGAAGAAGGCCCGCACCGCGTCGGCGCCGGCGCTGCTGCAGGGTGAGCCCGACATGGCCATCCGCGTCGTGCGCGACATCTTCAACGACGACTTCTCCTCCCTCGTGGTCGAGGGCGACGACGCGTGGACGACGATCTCGACGTACATCGGCGAGCTGGCGCCCGACCTCGCGGCCCGCATCTCGAAGTGGACGGGCACGCAGGACGTCTTCTCGGTGCACCGCGTCGACGAGCAGCTGGCCAAGGGCATGGACCGCAAGGTCTGGCTCCCGTCGGGCGGCTCGCTCGTCATCGACCGCACCGAGGCCATGACGGTCGTCGACGTCAACACCGGCAAGTTCACCGGCGCCGGCGGCACGCTCGAGGAGACGGTGACGCGCAACAACCTCGAGGCGGCGGAGGAGATCGTCCGCCAGCTGAGGCTGCGCGACATCGGCGGCATCATCGTCATCGACTTCATCGACATGGTGCTCGAGTCCAACCGCGACCTCGTCCTGCGGCGCCTCGTCGAGTGCCTCGGCCGCGACCGGACCAAGCACCAGGTCGCCGAGGTCACGTCGCTGGGCCTCGTGCAGATGACCCGCAAGCGCGTCGGGCAGGGCCTCGTCGAGGCGTTCAGCGAGACGTGCGAGCACTGCCACGGGCGCGGCTTCGTCGTGCACACGGACCCGGTCGAGAAGAACGGGCGACCGGACGCCGGTGCGCCGCAGGCCGCCGAGGGCGAGTCCAAGCGCGCGCGTCGCAAGCGCGGCAACGGCGGCGGCGCCGCGGAGCCCGCGCCCGCCGCGGCGACCGTGCCGGTGCTGCCGGAGGCGCGCGAGGCGGTCAAGGCGACCCTCGCGACGATCGCCGCGGCGGCGGCGCACGCCCACGAGCACGAGCACGAAGCCGGGCACGAAGGCGGCCACGAGCTCGGGTCCGGCGCCGGGACGACGACGCGCACGGTCGTGAGCGAGAGCCACGTCGCGGACGCGGCCGTCGG
>JAPSIR010000216.1 GCA_031178625.1 Cellulomonas sp. | reverse complement strand
GCGAGCACTTCTTCGGCCGCGACCCGCGCACCAAGGCGCTCGTCGAGAAGATGACGGACGACGAGATCTGGGCCCTCAAGCGCGGCGGCCACGACTACCGCAAGCTCTACGCCGCCTACAAGGCCGCCCGCGAGCACACGGGGCAGCCGACGGTCATCCTCGCCCACACCATCAAGGGCTACGGCCTGGGGTCGGGCTTCGCCGGCCGCAACGCCACGCACCAGATGAAGAAGCTCAAGGTCGACGAGCTGAAGACGCTGCGCGACTCGCTGCACATCCCGATCAGCGACGAGCAGATCGAGGCCGACCCGTACCTGCCCCCGTACTACAACCCGGGCCCCGAGGACCCGGCGATCCAGTACATGCAGGAGCGCCGCCGCCAGCTCGGCGGGTTCGTGCCGGAGCGCCGCACCGCGCACACCAAGCTGTCCCTGCCCGAGCCCAAGCTGTACGAGGGTCTCGCGAAGGGCTCCGGCACGCAGGAGGTCGCCTCGACCATGGCGCTCGTGCGCCTGTTCAAGGACCTGCTGAAGGACAAGGAGTTCGGGCACCGGCTGGTCCCGATCATCCCCGACGAGGCCCGCACGTTCGGTCTCGACTCGATCTTCCCGAGCGCCAAGATCTTCAACACGAACGGCCAGAACTACATGGCCGTCGACCGCGCGCTGATGCTCTCCTACAAGGAGAGCGAGGCCGGGCAGATCATGCACACGGGCATCAACGAGGCCGGGTCCGCCGCGGCGTTCCAGTCCGTCGGCACGTCCTACGCGACGCACGGCGAGCCGCTGATCCCGTTCTACTTCTACTACTCGATGTTCGGGTTCCAGCGGACCGGCGACCAGTTCTGGGCCGCCGGCGACCAGATGGCCCGCGGCTTCCTCATCGGCGCCACGGCCGGCCGCACGACCCTGACGGGCGAGGGCCTGCAGCACGCCGACGGCCACTCGCCGCTGCTGGCGGGGACCATGCCCCACGTCGTGCACTACGACCCGGCGTACGGGTACGAGATCCGGCACATCGTGCGCGACGGCATCGAGCGGATGTACGGCGACGGGTCCGACGGGCGCGACCAGAACGTCATCTACTACCTGACGGTCTACAACGAGCCGATGGTGCAGCCGGCCGAGCCGGAGGGCGTGGACGTCGAGGGCATCCTCAAGGGCATCCACCTCGTCGCACCGGCCGAGGGCGACGGGCCGCGGGCCCAGATCCTCGCGTCCGGCGTGGCGGTGCCGTGGGCGCTCGAGGCGCAGCAGCTGCTCGCCGAGGACTGGGGCGTCCGCGCCGCGGTGTGGTCCGTGACGAGCTGGAACGAGCTGCGCCGCGAGGCGCTGGCCGCCGAGCAGCAGGCGTTCCTCAACCCCGGCGAGCAGCCGCGCACGCCGTACCTGACGTCCAAGCTGCAGGACGCGGAGGGTCCGTTCGTCGCGACGACGGACTACGACCACCTCGTCGCCGACCAGGTCCGCGCGTGGGTGCCCGGCCGCTACGCCACGCTCGGCGCGGACGGCTTCGGCTTCTCCGACACGCGCGCGGCGGCCCGCCGGCACTTCAAGATCGACGGCCCGTCGACCGCGGTGCGCGTGCTCCAGCAGCTCGTGCTCGAGGGCAAGGTCGACCCGTCGCTGCCGGCGCAGGCCATCGAGCGGTACCGCCTGCACGACGTCACGGCCGGCACGTCCGGCAACACGGGCGGCGACTCCTGACGGGTCGCGGCACCCGCTGAACGCGACGAGCGGGCGGCCCCGGGAGACCGGGACCGCCCGCTCGTCCGTGTGCGGGGCGGGTGTGCGGGCCGGTGAGGACGCGCGCGCGTGGCGGTCGGGTACGGGGGACGCCAGGTGCCGGACGTCAGGTGCCGGGGATCGACTGCTCCGCCTGGGCGACCTGCCGGGCCAGCTCGGCGCGCAGGTCGGCGATCGCCTTCTGGTCCGGGTAGAGGTCGAGCGACGCCAGGTGCTGCTTCGCGTCGAGCGGGCGCCCGGCCTCGACGGCGGCCCGCACCAGCTGGCGCGCGACCTCGGGGTCGTGCTCGCGCGGGCGCCAGTGCCCCACGCCCAGGTTGAGCGCGTCGACCGGCAGGCCGGCGTCGCACAGCAGCGCGAGCGCCTCGACGAGCGCGCGCCCGGAGGTGTCCCGCTCGGCCGCGGTCGTGAGCCGGCGGATCGTGCCGTCGTGGTCGTCGCGCACCGACAGGCGCGCCACCTCGACGAGCGGGTACCACGCACGGGGGTTGCCCGAGAGCTCCTCGCCGAGCGACCACACGGCCAGGTCCGCGGCGTGCTGCCGCTCGTGCTCGACGTTCGGCGCGGTCAGCGGGTCCTCCTCGTGGACCTGCTCCGCGGCCCGGCGGCGGACGATCTCCGCGAGGGCCTGGAACGCGCGCTCGTTGTTGGGGTCGTCGCTCAGCATCGAGCGCAACGCGTCCTCGTGGAGCGTGTCCCCGCGGCGGGCGGCGGTCGTCGGACGACGCGCACCGACCCGGGAGGCCGACGTGGGTCGCCGCATGAGCTGGCGCAGACGAGGCAGGAGAGCCATGCCGAGACCCTATCCGTTCTGTCCCGTGCGCACCTGTCCGGGAGTGGCCGGGCCCCCTCCGACGGGCCCGTGACGTTTGTCGACTCCCCACAACGCCCCCGCCTATGCTCGGCCACATGACGCCCCCCTCGACCGCGGACCGCACCGGCTCGGCGCCACCGGACGACGTCGCCGACGGGGCGCACCCGGTGGTCGCGCGCACACGTCCCAGCGCGGTGCGCGGGCGCGCGGTCCGGCCCGCGCGCGGCCGGTCGGGGGACGCCGGCGACGGCGGCGGGACCGAGACGCAGCGCCGTGTGCGGGAGGGGGCCGGTCAGCTCGCCGTCGCCGCGATGCGCCGCCTCGACGCCGACCTGGAGTGGTACCGCGCGCTGCCCGCGGAGGACCGCTCCTGGGTCAACCTCGTCGCGCAGGCCGGCATCACCGCCTTCGTGACGTGGTTCGCCGACCCGACGCGCCCGCCGCACGGAGTCGGCGAGATCTTCGCGGCCGCCCCGCCCGAGCTCACGCGGTCGATCTCCCTGCAGCACACGCTGCAGCTCGTCCGGGTCGTCGTCGACGTCGTCGAGACGCACAGCGACCGTCTCGCGGCCCCGGGTGCGGAGCGCGAGCTGCGCGAGGCCGTGCTCCGCTACTCGCGGGAGGTCGCGTTCTCCGCCGCCGAGGTCTACGCCCGCGCGGCGGAGGTCCGCGGCGGCTGGGACGCGCGGCTCGAGGCGCTCGTCGTCGACGCCCTCGTGCGGGGCGACGCCGACGACGCCCTGCGCTCGCGCGTCGCGGCCATCGGCTGGAGCGGCCGGGGCGCGACGCTCGTGGTCGTGGGCACGACCACGGCGCACCTGGACGAGGTGCGGGTCGCCGACCTGCGCCGCGCGACCCGCCGCGCCGCCGACGACGCCCTCGTCGGGATCCTCGGCGACCGGCTCGTGGTCTTCCTCGGCGGCGAGGGCGACCTGCGCGCCGCGGCGATGACGCTGCTCCCCCGTTTCGGACCGGGGCCGGTCGTGATCGGGCCCGCCGCGGCAGGGCTCGTCGAGAGCACGGCGTCGGCCCGCGCGGCGCTCGCGGGGCTGCAGGCCGCCGCCGGGTGGGACCAGGTGCCGCGGCCCGTGCTGGCGGACGACCTGCTGCCCGAGCGCGTGCTCGTGGGGGACGTCGACGCCCGGCGCGCGCTCGTGGAGCGGGCGTTCGCCCCGCTGGCCGCGAGCCAGGGGTCGCTGCTCGAGACGTTGTCTGCGTACCTGGGGGCCGGCCGGTCGCTCGAGGCCGCGGCGCGCACCCTGTACGTGCACCCGAACACGGTCCGCTACCGGCTCCGCCGGGTCGCGGACGTCACCGGGTGGGACCCGCTCGACGCGCGCGAGTCGTACGTGCTGCAGACGGCGCTCGCCGTCGGTCGCCTCGACGCGGTCCGCGACTGACACCACGGCGTCCCGGAGCGTCGGTGACGGGCGGCGCCCAGGGTGCCGCCTTTGTACAGGTGCGACAAGGCTGGCCACCGAGCTTGGTGGGAGCCGTGACCGGGCGACCGTGGGCGGGGACGGCACAGTGGACGGGTGCTCGTCGTCGCCTGCCCTGGTCAGGGCGCCCAGTCCCCCGGCATGCTCGCCGCCTGGCTCGAGGTCGACGGCGTCGCCGACCTCCTCGGCCGAGCGAGCGAGGTCAGCGGGACGGACCTCGTCGCCCACGGCACCACGTCCGACGCGGAGACGATCCGGGACACCGCGGTGGCGCAGCCGCTGCTCGTCGCGACCGCGCTCGCGAGCCTGCGTGCCGTGCTCGAGGCTCCGCCCGGGGCCGACCTCGCCCAGGCGGTCCCCGGACGCGTGGACGCCGCCGCCGGCCACTCGGTCGGCGAGCTCGCCGCCGCGGCCGTCGCGGGCGTGCTCCGCGACGAGGAGGCGCTCGCGCTCGTCGCCGTGCGCGGCGCGGCCATGGCCCGTGCGGCGGCGGCCACCCCGACCGGCATGAGCGCCGTCCTCGGCGGGGACCCGGACGAGGTGCTCGCACGGCTGGAGACGCTCGGCCTCGTGCCCGCGAACGTGAACGGCGGCGGTCAGGTCGTCGCGGCCGGCACGCTGGAGGCCCTGGCGGCGCTGACGGCCGAGCCGCCGACCCGTGCGCGGGTCCTGCCGCTCCAGGTCGCGGGCGCGTTCCACACCTCCCACATGGCGCCGGCCGTCGACGAGCTCGCGGCCGCGGCCGCGGGCGTCGCACCGCGCGACCCCGCCGTGACGCTGCTCGGCAACGCGGACGGCGCCGTCGTCAGCACCGGGGCGGACGCCCTCGACCGTCTCGTCGCGCAGGTGGCGCGCCCGGTCCGCTGGGACCTCTGCCAGGCGACCCTCGCGGACCTCGGCGTCACGGGACTGCTCGAGGTGGCGCCCGGCGGGGTCCTCACCGGGCTCGCGCGGCGTACGCTGCCCGGGGTCGAGACCGTGGCGCTGAAGTCGCCCGCCGACCTCGACGCGGCGCGCGACCTCGTGCGCCGCCACGCCGGCGGCGCCCAGCCGTCCCCCTCGACGACCACGCAGGAGAGCACGTCGTGACCCGTCCGACCCTCACGCAGGCCACCGGCCCCGCGCACACCCGCATCCTCGGCATCGGCGGGGTGCGCGGCGAGCGTGTCGTCCC
>JAPSIR010000215.1 GCA_031178625.1 Cellulomonas sp. | reverse complement strand
CGGCGAGCAGGTCGTACACCTGCGACTGCCGCGTGATCTCCGGCCCGCCCCGCAGCGCGCCGATGCCGTGCGCGTACATGCGCAGCCGGCGCGACGCGGTGACGCGCGGGTCCTTCTGCCGCAGCGACCCCGCCGCGGCGTTGCGCGGGTTCGCGAACGGCGCCTTGCCGGCCGCGACCTGCGCGGCGTTCAGCTCCTCGAACGCCTCGACCGGGAAGAAGATCTCGCCGCGCACCTCGATGAGCTCGGGGTGCGCCGCGGGGTCGCCCGCGAGGACGTGCGGGATGGTCGAGATGGTGCGGACGTTGAGGGTGACGTCCTCGCCCGTGCGCCCGTCCCCGCGCGTCGCGGCGCGCACCAGCCGGCCCCGCTCGTACAGCAGCGCGATCGCGAGGCCGTCGATCTTCAGCTCGCACAGCCAGTGCACGTCCTGCGTCTCGAGGTCGCGCACGACGCGGTCCGCCCACGCGCTCAGCTCCTCGGCCGAGAAGACGTTGTCGAGCGAGAGCATCCGCTCGACGTGGTCGACCGCGCCGAACTCCGTCGAGAACGTGCCGCCCACCCGCTGCGTCGGCGAGTCGGGGGTCCGCAGGTCCGGGTGGGCGTCCTCCAGCGCGGCGAGCTCGCGCATGCGGGCGTCGTAGTCCGCGTCGGACGACGTGGGCGCGTCGCGCAGGTAGTACGCGAACTGGTCGGCCTCGAGCGACGCCGCGAGCTCGGTCCAGCGCCGCCGCACCTCGGCCGACGCCGGTACCGGCGGGACGCCGGTCGCCGCGCCGCCGGTCGCCGCACCCCCGGTCACGTCGTCGCTGGTCACGTCCTCGCTGGTCACGTCCTCGCTGGTCAAGCCCTCGCCGGTTGCTGCACGCGCGTCGTCCACGGCCCCATCCTGGCGCACACCACCGACAGGCCGCCCGACCACCCGCGGGCGCGCCCGCCGGCGGCGGTCAGCCGTGCCGCGACGGCTGGAACGCGAGCTGCCCCTGGAACAGCCCGCGGTCGCGGCTGACCACCTGCACGCGCCCCGGGGGACCCTGCACGGCCTTCACGCGGCCGATGAGCTGCCCCTCGTCCGGGTTGCCGGACAGCAGGATGCCGGTGGTGCCGAGGTCGCTCAGGCGCTGCAGCACCTGGTCGTACGCGGCACGGCTCGCGCCACCGGTGTGCCGGGCGACGACCACGTGCAGGCCGAGGTCGGCGGCCTGCGCGAGCAGCGGGACGATCGGCAGCATCGGGTTGCCCTGCGACGTCGCGACGAGGTCGTAGTCGTCGACGAGCACGAAGCCCTCCGCGCCCTTCCACCACGACCGGGTGCGCAGCTGCTCGGGCGTGACGTCGGGGCCCGGCACGCGGGTCCGGAAGAAGGCCGCGAGGTCCTCCATGCCGCCCTGCGTCGTCTCCGCCGTCGTGAGGTACGCGCCGAGGTACTCCTGCGGGATCTCGTCGAGCAGCGCGCGCCGGTAGTCGACGACGAAGATCTTCGCCTCCTGCGGCGTGTACAGCCGCTGGACCTCCGCGGCGAACGAGCGCAGCAGCGACGTCTTGCCGGCGTCCGACTCGCCGTACAGGAACAGGTGCGGCTCGTCCGCCGGGTCGAGGCCGAACGGCGCGAGCGCGTCCTCGTCGACCCCGAGGAGGATGCGACGGTCGTCGGGCCCCGCGGCGGCGCGCAGCTCGTCGAGCGGGAGCATCGTCGGCAGCAGGCGCAGGCGCGGGCCGGCAGGGCCGCGCCAGGCCGCCCGTGTGCGCGCGACCAGGTCGGCGACGCCGTCGGCCAGCGTGGTGGTGTCCCCCGAGCCGTCGATGCGCGGCAGCGCGCCGAGCATGTGCAGCTTGGTCGGCGTGAGGCCGCGGCCCGGCATGGCCGCGGGCACGTTGGCGGCCGAGCGGCGGTCGACCTCGGAGTCGCCGGCGTCGCCGAGCCGCAGCTCGAGCCGGGTGCCGATGAGGTCCTTGACCTGCGGGCGGATCTCCATCCACCGCGTCGCGGACACCATGACGTGCACGCCGTAGGAGAGGCCGCGCGCCGCGATCGACTGCACGGTGGCCTCCAGCGCCTCGAACTCGCCGCGCAGCGTGCCCCAGCCGTCGACGACGAGGAAGACGTCGCCCCAGCCGTCGTCCGCCGTGCCGGCGGCCCGGCGCGCGCGGTACGTCTCGATCGAGTCGATGCCCTGCTCGCGGAAGTACTGCTCGCGGCGGTCGACGACGCCCGCGACCTCGGCGACCGTGCGGCGCACGGCCTCCGCCTCGGTGCGGGTCGCGACGCCGGAGACGTGCGGCAGGTCGCGCAGGCCGATGAACGTGCCGCCGCCGAAGTCGAGGACGTAGAACTGCACCTCGAGCGGCGTGCGGGTCAGCGACAGCGCGACGACCGTCGAGCGCAGCAGCGTGCTCTTGCCGGACACGGGGCGGCCGACGACCGCCATGTGCCCCGCCGAGCCGGACAGCGACACGACGAGCGGCTCGCGGCGCTGCTCGAGCGGCACGTCGACGACCCCGACGGGGACGGTCATCGTGCCCGCCTCGCGCCAGCGGCGGCTGACCAGGCCCAGCGCCGGGTCCGGCGCCAGGTCGCCCAGCAGCTCGTCGAGCGGGTCCGGGGTCTCCAGCGGCGGCAGCCACACCTTGTGCGCCTGCGGGCCGCGGCCCGTCATGCGGTCGACCGCGATGTCGAACGTGACGCGCTCGTCGCGGCCCTCGGCCGACACCGTCGCCGGGTCGAGCACCTCCACCTGCTCCGGCTCGACCGGCGCCGCCACGGGCGCCGCCGTGAACGACGTCACCGCGCGCACGCCGCCGCCGTCGGCCCGCCGCGTGATCTCGGCGCGGCGCGGCGGGCGCCCCGACACGTAGGCCGCCTTGAACTGCGTCATGCCCTCGGTGCCGACCTTGAGGTAGCCGACACCGGGCTCGCGCGGCAGGTCCACCGCGTCGGGGACGCCGAGCACGGCGCGCGACTCGGCGCCGGAGAACGTCCGCAGGCCGACGCGGTACGACAGGTACGTGTCGAGGCCGCGCAGGCGGCCCTCCTCCAGGCGCTGCGACGCGATGAGCAGGTGCACGTGCAGCGAGCGGCCGACACGGCCGATCGCGACGAAGCTGTCGACGAACTCGGGCTTGGCGGACAGCAGCTCGGAGAACTCGTCGACGACGACGAGCAGCGCCGGCAGCGGCGCCAGGTCGGTGCGACCGCCGCGGCGGGCCTTCTCGTAGTCGCCGACGTTGGCGAAGTTGCCGGCGGCACGCAGCAGCTCCTGCCGGCGCGTCATCTCGCCGGTCAGCGCGTCCTGGAAGCGGTCGACCAGCGACAGCTCGTCGGACAGGTTCGTGATGATCGCCGACACGTGCGGCATGCCCGCCATGCCGGCGAACGTCGCGCCGCCCTTGAAGTCGACGAGGACGAAGTTGAGCTCCTCCGGCGAGTGCGTCAGCGCCAGCGCGAGGACGAGCGTGCGCAGCACCTCCGACTTGCCGGACCCGGTCGCGCCGATGAGCACGCCGTGCGGGCCCATGCCCTGCTGGGCGGACTCCTTCAGGTCGAGGACGAGCGGCGCGCCCGTCGTGTCCTGCCCGATCGGCACGCGCAGCCGGTCGCGCTCGAGCCGGCCGCGCCACGCCACGTCGAGGTCGACGTCGCGCACGTCCGGCAGGCCGAGCAGCTCGACGAGCTCGGCCTGCGCCGACCCGCGTGCCTCGACCGCCGCCGGCCCGGAGTAGAGCGGCATGAGCCGCCGGGCCGTGGCCTCCGCCTCGACCTCGGTGCACGCGTCCGGCGTGAACGCGGCACCGGCCCCGCGGGTCTGCACGAGCTCGGCCGTCAGCCGGTCCCCCACGCGGCTCAGCGCGACGCGTGCGGCGGTCTCGTCCTCGAGCGCGCCCCAGCGGGCCGGCAGGTCCAGCACCGTGACGCCCTGCACGCCGCCCTCCCGCAGCGCGGGGTGAGCGCCGTGCAGCGGGACGCCGTCGACGACGACGAGCACGTGCGGGGTCTGGTCGCCGCCGGGCGCGAACCTCGGCCGCTGGCCGAGGTCGGCGGGCAGCAGGTCGTCGAGGGCGGCGAACGACCCGACGACCATGCGCGCGGGCCCGGCGCCGTCCTGCACGCGTCGCGAGTGCGCGTGCGGCAGCCACTTCACCCACTCCCAGCGCGCCAGCGACGACTCGTCGGCGACCACCGCGACCACGAGGTCCTCCGGGTGGTGCAGCGCCGTCGCGCCGATGACGACCGCGCGGGCGAGCGCCCGCACGTCGTCCTCGGGGCCCGTCACCTCGAGCCGCGACCAGCCGTCCAGCCGGACGCCGAACGGCAGCTCCGGCACCTCCTCGTGCGTGAGCATGAAGCGGTGCGCCGCGGACGCCGCGACGGGGTCGAGCTGCGCCAGCGGCGGCAGCTCGGGCGCCTCGAGCACGAGGGCGGCGGGCTGGTCGGCCACGCCCAGCCGCACGTCGAGGAAGTCGGCGTCGTGCGAGCCGCGCTCCCACACGCGTGTGCGCTCCTCCGCGAGGAACGGCAGCGTCGACGGGGCCGGGTACTGCCAGTGCGCCGCGCGGCGCTGCTGGCGCGCCGCGGTCCGCACCGTCGCGCGCAGCTCCGTCAGGTACGCGAGGTACTCGCGGCGGGCGTCGAGCAGCTGCGCGGCGCGCTGCGAGCGCTGCCGCCAGCCGTTGGCCGCGACGAACCCGAGGGACGACAGCAGGAACATGCCGCCCGTGAGGAAGCCGGTCGGGCCGGCGTTCGAGATCGTCACCATGACGATCGCGCCCACGGACCCGAGCATCGGCAGCAGGGAGGTGAGCATCGAGGACGTGTCGTCGGCGGCCGCGAGCTCGGGCGGCGGCTGGATCGTCACGCTCCCCGACGGCACGCGGGGCGGGGCGAGGCGGGAACCGGGCACGGGGTCAGGCCTCCGGGACGACGGACGAGACGGTGAACACGCGGCGGCCGACGCGCACGCGGTCCCCCTCGGTGAGCTGGACGGTCGTGCGCGGCGGCAGGACGGTGACCTCGCCGTCGTCGCCGAGCACGGCGGTGCCGTTGGCGGAGCCGAGGTCGGTCACGCGGACGCCGTCGCGCGTGTGCTCCAGGCGCAGGTGCCGGCGCGAGACGGTGCTCTCGGGGTCCTGCAGGACCACGGGGCGGTCGCCGGCGACGACGGCCTCGGGCGAGCGGCCGAGCACGACCGCGGCGCCCAGCGGGACGAGCTCGCGCT
>JAPSIR010000035.1:10584-19917 GCA_031178625.1 Cellulomonas sp. | reverse complement strand
CCGCCCCGACCGCCCCCGCCGCCGCGCCGACCCCCACGGCCACGCCCGCCGACCCGTCGGCGGGCGGGCCGGGCGCCGTCCCGGACGCGCTCGACGACCGCACCCTCGGCACGACTGACGGCACCTCCGACGCGTCCGCAACGACCGGCGCCGCCACCGACGCCGCCGCGTCCCTCGTGGTCGCGCGCGGCACCACGATGCTCGGCCAGTACGTGAGCCGCGGCGACCGGTCCAGCACCGAGGCGGCCACGCAGGCCGCCGAGGACCGGCTCGACCGCCGGCTCGACGCCCAGCGGGTCTACGTCCGCTGGGACGAGGACATCCAGAGCGCGGGCACCGCGACCACCGTCCAGCGCGGACGCGTGCCGATGCTCTCGGTGCTGCCCCGCCGCGGCGACGGGTCGGCGGTGCGCTGGTCGACCATCGCGAGCGGGGGCGTCGACGAGCGCATCCGCTCGCACGCCCGCCAGGTCGCGACCCTGGGCCCGACCGTCTACCTGACCCTGCACCACGAGCCGGACATCGCGGGCTCCGCGTGGGGCACGCCCGCCGAGTACGTCGCGGCGTGGCGCCACTACGTCGACGTGTTCCGCGACGAGGGCGTGCGCACCGTGCTGTGGACGTGGCTGCCGTCGGCGGGCGCCCTGACCAGGCCCAACAGCGACCCGACGGCCAAGGGCTTCTACCCGGGCGACGACGTGGTCGACCGTGTCGGGTCGGCGATCTACAACTGGTTCGGCTGCCGCGAGGGCAGCACGACGCAGTGGCGCCCGCTCGAGCGGGTCGCGGCGGGGCTGCGGACGTTCGCGGCCAACCACGGCAAGCCCGTGGTGCTCGCCGAGTGGGGCTCGGTCGAGGACCCGCAGCAGCCCGGACGCCGGGCGCAGTGGCTGCGCGACGCCTTCGCGTACTTCTCGACGTGGACGGACCTCGAGGTCGTCTCCTACTTCGACACCGTCGGCACGTGCGACTGGCGCCTCGGCTCCGGCAGCGCCGCGGCGGCGTACCGGGACCTGGCGGCGGCGCCCGAGCTGCGGCCGCGCCCGTCCGCGTGGCTCGAGGCCTCGCGCACGCAGGGCGCGGGGACGCTCACGGTGGAGCTCTCGGGCGAGCGCAGCGCGGGCGCGCGGTCCGCCACGGGCAGCGGCGTGCGGTCGTGGTCGCTCGACCTCGGCGACGGCACGAAGCGGTCCGGCAGCGGGCGCCCGCCGGCGTCGCTCACGCACACGTACGGCGTCGGCACGTTCACCCCCACGCTGCGCGTCACCGACACCGGCGGGCGCACCGCGACGGACGTGCGCACGGTCTCCGTGGCGGCGGCCCCGGTGGTCACGGGCGTGCAGGAGCGCGGCGTCACCACGACGTCGGCCGACCTGTACGCGTGGGTCGACACGCGCGGCGTCGCCGGGTCCGTGCGGTTCCAGTGGTTCGCGGGCACCACCCGGGTGGGCAGCAGCACGCTCCAGGCCGCCGCGAAGGACGGGCCGCAGGAGATCCGCACGGTCCGCCCGCGCGGCCTCGTGCCGGGCACCTCGTACCGCTGGACGGTCACCGTGACGACGAAGGCGGGCACCACGACGCGCGAGGACTCGTGGGTCGCGCCCGGGCCGCCGACCGTCCGCGCCGTCGGGCCGGCGTCCGTCGCCGCGACGTCCGCGAGCCTGAAGCTGCGCGTGCATCCCAACGGCGTCGCGACGACGGCGTGGATCGAATGGGGCCAGGCGAGCACGGGACGGCGCACGCCGACGCTGTCCCTCGGCGCCGTCGGGTACGAGCGCGGCGAGCAGCAGACGGTGTCCGGCCTGACGCGCCGCACGACGTACCGGTACCGCGTGGTCGCGGAGAACGCCCACGGCCGCACGGTCGGGCCGGTGCAGACGTTCACGACGGGCGGCTGACCGCGCCCCACCTGCCCGGGCCACGCGCGACCGGGACCGCGCCTCGCCGGGCCCCGGCGCGGGCGTCGACCTAGCGTGGGCGCCACCGGTCCGAGGAGGAGCCATGCACGCGTCCATCGCCGACCAGAGCGTCGCCGAGCTCGGCGGGCGGCTGAGCGTCCTGTCCCGCCAGCGCGCCGACCACGTCCACCTCGACCGGCTGCTGCACGACCTCGACGGCGCCACGGGCGAGCGGCAGCAGCAGGTGCTGCTGCGCCTGTACCGGCTGGTGTTCCCGCACGCGTTCGCCGAGGAGTCGGTGCTCTGGCCGCTCATGCGCCGGGTCCTGCCCGACGGCGAGGCCCTCACGCTCGAGGTCGAGCGCGAGCACCAGGAGGTCAACGAGATCGTCACGCGCCTGGAGCGGACGGCCCCGGACGACCCCGCGCGCGGCCCGCTGCTGGACCGGCTGGCGGCGGTGCTGCGCGAGGACGTCCGCGACGAGGAGGACGAGCTGTTCCCGCGGCTGCAGGCCGTGACCGACCGCGGGCAGCTCGTGCGGCTCGGGCTGCTGTGGGAGGTGGTGCGCCGGGTCGCACCGACCCGCGCGCACCCGGTCGTGGCGCGGCGCCCGCCCGGCAACGTGATCTCGGCGCTGCCCCTGTCGGTGGTCGACCGGCTGCGGGACGTCGCCGACGCCGTCGTCCCGTACGCGCCACGGCGCGTGCGCCCGGTGCTGCGCGCGACGAGCCGCGGGCTGGGGGCGGTCGGGCACCTGATCGAGCGCGTCCCGCTGCTGCGCATCGGCGAGGACCCGTCGACGCGCGTGGCGGCGTCGCCGGCCTGACCGCCCCGGTCAGGCGTCCCGCGCCCCCGCGTGCCGCCGCCGCAGCCGGCGCTGCTGCGCGACGACGTACTCGCGGGCCCGCCGCTGCCCGCCGCGCTCCGCGATGGCCCGCGCGAGCGCGTCGAGCGACCGCTCGACCGCACCCACGTCCGGGACCCAGCCGCGCCGCTCGCACTCCTCGAGCCACTCGACCACCGCACGGTGGCCCCGCTGGCCGTTGCACCGCCGGCACGCTGGCACCTCGTTCTCGAGCCACGACGGCCCGCCCTTGGCGCGCGGGACGAGGTGCTCGCGCGTCGGCGGGACGAGACCGCCGAGCGCACGCCCGCACCACACGCAGCGCGCGCCGTCCCGCTCGACCGCCAGGCGCAGCCGCTCGGCGCGGTGCGCCTGCCGCGGCTCGCCGGGGGTCATCCGTCGACGCTACGTCCCGCGCCCCCACCCGGCACGCAGGCGTCAGAACCCGGCACGCACGGAACACCCGCGCCGCACGGCCGGTGCCAGATTGCTCGCGAGCCGGCCCTCACGTGGCCGGCCGGGGACGCAGGAGGGTGCGATGAGCTTCGTCACCGCGAGCGACGGCGCGCAGATCTTCTACAAGGACTGGGGCGAGGAACGTCCCGTCGTGCTGAGCCACGGCTGGCCGCTGAACGCGGACAGCTGGGAGGCGCAGCAGCTCTTCCTCGCGACGCACGGGTACCGGGCGGTCGCGCACGACCGCCGTGGCCACGGGCGCTCGACGCAGACGTGGCACGGCAACGACATGGACACGTACGCCTCGGACCTCGCGACGCTGATCGAGTCGCTCGACCTGCGGGACGTCACGCTCGTCGGCTTCTCGACCGGCGGCGGCGAGGTCACCCGGTACGTCGGCAACCACGGGACCGCGCGTGGCGCAGCTCGTCCTCGTCTCGGCCGTGCCGCCGCTCATGGTGCGCCGCAAGGACAACCCGGACGGCGTGCCGGTCGAGGTGTTCGACGGCATCCGCGCGTCGTCGCTGGCGGACCGCTCGCAGACCTACCGCGACCTCGCGGACGGCCCGTTCTTCGGCCGCAACCGGGGCCGCGACGTGGCGCAGGGCGTGCGCGACGCGTTCTGGCTGCAGGGCATGCAGGCGGGCGCGCGCAACGCCTACGAGTCGATCGCCGCGTTCTCGGCCACCGACTTCCGCGGCGACCTCGCGAAGGTCGACGTCCCGACGCTCGTCGTCCACGGGGACGACGACCAGGTCGTGCCGTTCGCGGTCGGCGGGCAGGCGACGGCGGCGCTGGTGCCCCACGCGAAGCTCCTCGTCTACCCGGGCGCGCCGCACGGGATCACCGACACCCACAAGGAGCAGCTCGGCGCGGACCTGCTCGCGTTCCTCCAGGAGGTGGCGTCATGACCGCGCCCGACACGATCGTCCTCATCCACGGGTTCTGGGTCACGCCCCGGTCGTGGGAGGGGTGGAAGGAGCGGTACGAGGCGCAGGGCTACACGGTGCACACGCCGGGGTACCCGGGGTTCGAGGGCGAGGTCGAGGCGCTGAACGCCGACCCGACGCCCATCGCCGACCTGACCGTGGCGGGCATCGCCGACCACCTCGACGCGTACCTGCGCTCGCTCGACACCGCCGTGCCGCCGATCCTCATGGGGCACTCGGCGGGCGGCACGTTCCTGCAGCTCATGCTGGCGCGGGGCCACGGGTCGGCGGCGGTGGCCCTGAACTCCGCGCCGACCGAGGGGGTCCGCACGACGCCGTGGTCGCAGCTGCGCTCGGTGTGGCCCGTGGTGCGCAACCCCGCGAACCACGGCCGCGCGGTCGGGCTGACGTTCGACGAGTGGCGGTACGCGTTCACCAACACCTGCACCGAGGAGCAGTCGCGGTTCTTCTACGACCGCTACCACGTGCCCGCGTCGGGCCGCGTGCTCATCGACTCCGTGCTGGCGAACTTCCAGCCGGGTCACCAGGCAGCCTGGGTCGACTTCGCCAGCCCCACCCGCGTGCCGCTGCTGTTCCTGTCCGGGTCCGAGGACCACATCATGCCGCCGGCCGTGCAGGCGTCGAACGCGGCGCACTACCGCGGCCCGGGCACCGTGACCGAGCACGACGTGTACGAGGGACGTCCGCACCTCATGGTCGCGGGCCCGGGGTGGGAGGAGATCGCGGACCGCGCGCTCGCGTGGGCGCTCGCGCGGTCGTCGTGGCGGCCGTCCGCGGCGGCCCCGGTCGGCTGACGACCGGGTGTCCACGCTCACGTTCACCCACGTCGGCGGGCCCACCGCGCTGCTCGAGGTGGACGGCTGGCGCGTGCTCACCGACCCGACCTTCGACGCCCCCGGCCGGACCTACCGGTTCGGCTGGGGGACGTCGTCGCGCAAGACGACGGGACCGGCGGTGCCCGCCGATCGGGTCGGCGACGTCGACGTCGTCCTGCTGACGCACGACCACCACGCCGACAACCTCGACGACGCGGGCCGCGCGCTGCTGCCACGGGACCGGGTCGTCGTCACGACGGTGCCGGGTGCGCGCCGCCTCGGTCCGCCCGCCGTGGGCCTGCGCCCCTGGGCGACGACCCGCCTCGAGCATCCCGGCCGGCCGACGCTCACGGTCACCGCGACGCCGTGCCGGCACGGTCCGCCCGCCAGCGGTCCGGTGGTGGGGGCGGTCGTCGGGTTCGCGCTGGCGTGGGAGGGCCAGCGGCACGGCGCCGTGTGGGTGTCGGGCGACACGGTGCTGCACCGCGGCGTGCGGCGCGTGGCGGAGCGGGTGCGCGTCGGCACGGCGGTGCTGCACCTCGGCGGCGTGCGGTTCGCCGCCACGGGGCCCGTGCGGTACTCGATGACGCGTGCGGACGCGCGCCGGCTGTGCGCGGACCTGCGCCCGCGCACCGTGCTGCCCGTGCACCACGAGGGGTGGTCGCACTTCGCGGACGGCTCCGGCGCACCGGGCGAGCGGCTGACCGGCGGCGACGGGCGGACGATCTGGCCGACGCCGGGGCTCCCGGTCGTGCTCGAGGTCTGAGGTCGGCCGCCGGGCCGGCGCGGTGCTCGGTCGGCGCGGTGCCGGGTCGGCGCGGAGCCGGGTCAGCGCCGCGTCGTCGGCGCCTCGCCCGCGCGGCACTGCCGCGGCGTCTGCCCGTAGGCCGCGCGGAACCGGCTCGAGAAGAAGCTGGCGTTCGTGAACCCCCACGCGCGCGCCGCCGCGGCGATGGACGCGTACCGCTGCCGCGGCGCCGCGAGGTCCCGGCGCGCGCCCTCCAGCCGCTGCTCGATGATCGACTGCTCGAGGCTCACGCCCAGCTCCTCGTACAGCCGGTACAGGGCGCGCACCGACAGCCCTGTCGCGCGCGCGACGGCCGCCGCGTCGAGGTCGGCGTCCCGCAGGTGGCTGCGCACGTACGCCTGCGCGCGCGCCGCCCGGGACGCGTGCTCGGCGTCGGGCAGGCGCCGCGCGTCCCCGACGGCCGTGACGACGAGCGCGCGCACCAGCTCGAGCGTCGCCGCACCGACCTGCGCGGCGGTGCCGGAGGCCGCCAGCTCGTCCGCGTGCCGCGTCAGGTGGGCGACGTGGTCGCGGACGAGCTCGTACAGCGGGCTGCGGCGCAGCTCGCGCATGGCGGTGCGGACCTCGTCGCGCGGCAGGCCCAGGTCGTCGACGTCCACGTGCACCGCGTAGGACGCGCCGGCACCGCGCCACCCGTACACGTACGGCTGGGCGAGGTCCACGAGGATGAGGTCGCGCGGCCCGAACACGCGGTCCTCCTGCGCCCACGACATCCGGTTGTCGCTGCGCATCGGCAGCGCGAGCGCGATCGAGCACTCGTTCATCGCCCGCGCCAGCCGGGGCGTGCGGCGCAGCGTGGTCCCCGTGGCGTCGATCGTGAAGACGCGGGCGGGGCCCAGCCCCACCACGTGCATCTCGGCGTGCAGCGCCCGGGGCTCCTCGAACACCGCGAGGCTCGACGAGCAGTTGGCGCTCACGGTGGCCTGGAAGGCGTCGGCGCGCTCACCGGCCGGGAGCGTGCGCGTGTCGAGGACGAGCATGGCCACCACCGCTCCACGAATACGGGCGAACCGGGCATCTCACCGTCGTGCCGCGGGCTCCCGGGTGTCAAGGGCCGGCCGCGCGTCGGCGGTCGTCGGCTGCGCCTCGGGGACGGCCGGCTGCGCGCGTCGGCCGGTGCGCAGCAGGTGCACCGCCAGGGTCATCTCCCAGACGAGGACGGGCACGGCCGCCAGGAAGCCCGGGACCGAGGCGTGGGGGTACGCGCCGACGAAGATCAGGGTGGACGAGGCGAGCACGAGCGGGCCGCCGACGAGCCCGGTGGTGGTGATCCACCGGGGCGCGAGCCGGGCGCGACGGACGGCCCAGGCGAGCAGGGCGGTGTTGACGCCGATCGCGAGGCCGGGGCCGGCGAGGAACGTCCAGTCGTGCAGGGCGACGAGGGCACGCGCGACCGCGCCGGCGCCGGCGGGGTCCAGGCCCGCCGCGACCTCCTGCCGCAGGCTCACGAGCGCGAGCGTCGCGACCATGCCGACGGCGATCATCGCCGCCTCGAGCACCCGGCCGGCGAGGTAGCCGGCCGCGGCCGCGGGCGTGCCCCGGCGCAGCAGGGGGTACAGCGCGACACCGGTACCGACGACGGCAGCGGCGGTGACGGCCTCGAGCAGGCCGCCGAGCAGCACCTGCCCGTCGGCACCGGCGCCGAGGACGTAGTCCGGGTCGGAGAGCGCCGGCTGGTACAGCGCCAGCGCGGGGATGGACGCGGCGGCGGCGACGAGGAAGAGGACGCCTGCGGAGACGGCGTGCGGCCGGATCGAGGACATGGGTGCTCCAGGGATCGGGGGTGTACGGCGTACACCTGATGAGGAGGAGGCTAGGTGTACGCTGTACACCCGTCAAGATGTCGGGTGGCCGGAGCGCGGAGGTGACCCGGATGGCCCAGCAGGACGGACGTGCCGCACGCGCACCCCTCAGCCGCGAGCGCGTGCTCCGTGCCGCCGTCGACCTCGCCGACGAGCAGGGGCTCGAGGCGGTGAGCATGCGCCGGCTCGCCGAGCGGCTGGGCGTCGTGCCGATGGCGCTCTACAAGCACGTCGCCAACAAGGACCAGCTGCTCGACGGCATGGTCGACCTGGTCGTCGCCGGCATCGCCCCGGCACCCGAGGACGCCGGGTGGAAGGACGCGCTGCGCACCCGCGTCCTCACGGCCCGCGAGGCGATGCTGCGGCACCCGTGGGCCCGCCGCGTGCTGGAGGCGCAGCCCGCCCCGACGCCCGTGCTGCTCGCGTACACCGACGCGACGATCGCCGTGCTGCTGCGCGGCGGGCTCTCCGTCGACCTCGTGCACCACGCGATGCACGCCCTCGGCAGCCGCGCCTTCGGGTTCACGCAGGAGCTGCACCAGCCCGGGCCCGGCCCCGCGCCCGCGCCGAGCCCCGCCGTGGCGGCACAGCTCGCGGCCGCGTTCCCGCACGTGGCGGCCGTCGCGACGAGCCGGCCGCACGACCCCGGGTCGGTCGTCGGCGCGGGGTGCGACGACCGGTTCGAGTTCGAGTTCGGGCTCGACCTGCTGCTCGACGGGGTGGAGCGGCTGCACGCGGCCGGGTGGAGCTCGACCGCGGACCCCCGCTGACACCCTCCCCGCACCGCCGCGGCCCGCGATAGTTTCGGACCGTCGTGAGTCACACGGCGTGGTCACGCTCCCGCGTCCGCAGGTATGACCCATCACGGTGACTTAAACCTTTCGTCACCGTAACGAGGTGTTCACACGAGCTCATCCAGGTCTGCACACTCACTGCGATATCGATTTCGACGCGGTCCGCACGGTCCGCCCGGGATCGTGCGGCGCCCCCGCCTCGCCCCCACGAGCCGGTGCGGCGCGGCATCAGTACGTCCCTCCGTCGGCACGAAGGAGTGCACGATGACCGACAGTTTCGCCCGCCGTCGCACCCGGCGCCGCCCTCCCGCCGCCCTGCGCGCCGTGCTCGGCACCGCCGCCGCGGCGGCCGTGCTCGCCGGCGGGCTCGCCGCAGCGCCCGTCGCCACCGCCCTCACCGGGTCGAGCTGCTCCGCCGGCTACGTCGGCCTCACCTTCGACGACGGCCCGAACGCCGGCACGACGAACCAGGTCATCAGCACCCTGCGCCAGTACGGCGCCACCGCGACGGTGTTCCCCACGGGCCAGAACGCGCAGAGCAACGCGTCGCTCATGCAGGCGTACCGCAGCGCCGGCTTCCAGATCGGCAACCACAGCTGGGACCACCCGCACCTCGTGCAGCAGTCCCAGCAGCAGGTGCAGTCGCAGCTGTCCCGCACGCAGCAGGCCATCCAGCAGACCGCCGGGGTCACGCCGACCGTCTTCCGGCCGCCGTACGGCGAGACCAACGGCACCGTCGGCTCCGTCGCGTCGTCGCTCGGACTGCGCGTCGTGACGTGGGACGTCGACTCCGACGACTGGAACAACGCGAGCGCCGCGTCGATCCGGCAGGCGGCCATGCGCCTGACCGACGGGCAGACGATCCTCATGCACGACTGGCCGTCCGCGACGGTGCAGGCGCTGCCCGGCATCCTGCAGGACCTGCGCGCGCGCAACCTCTGCACCGGCCACATCTCGTCGAGCACG
>JAPSIR010000035.1:0-10484 GCA_031178625.1 Cellulomonas sp. | reverse complement strand
GCGCCTGACCGACGGGCAGACGATCCTCATGCACGACTGGCCGTCCGCGACGGTGCAGGCGCTGCCCGGCATCCTGCAGGACCTGCGCGCGCGCAACCTCTGCACCGGCCACATCTCGTCGAGCACGGGCCGCGTCGTCGCCCCTGCCAGGACCCCCACCACGCCGCCTCCGACGACCTCGCCGACGACGCCTCCACCCACGAATGGCGGGGGCAGCTGCACCGCGACGGCCGCCAAGGGCCAGGAGTGGGGCGACCGCTTCAACGTCACCTACACCGTGTCCGCCCCCGGCGGCTGGGCCGTGACCGTCTACCCCAACACGGGCCAGTCGATCCAGAGCTCGTGGGGCGCCAGCCGGAACGGCACCACGTTCACCGGCAGCGGCAGCTCCTCCTTCGGCGTCACGTACTACAAGGGCAGCCAGAACCTGAGCTGGACCCCCACGGGCATCTGCTCCCCACGCTGACCACCCGTCGGCCGACGCCCCCGCAGACCGGGCGCCGGGACGGGGCGCGCACGGCCGCCCCCGTCCCGGTTCCCCCTCCACCCGCAGTTCCCCGACAAGTCCCGACAGCGGAGATCCCTCTCCACTCGACGCACGAAGGAGTGCACACGCATGAGCACGACACTCACCGCGCCCCGGGCGCACGCCCGACGGCCCCTGCGCGCCGTCCTGGCCGGCGCCGCCGCCACGGCCCTCATGGCCACGGGCCTGGCCGTCTCGGCCACCCCCGCCGCGGCGCAGACGATCAACAGCAACGGGACCGGCACGCACAGCGGCTTCTACTACACGTACTGGAAGGACTCCGGGAACGTCACCATGACGCTCGGCAACGCCGGGAACTACAGCACGTCGTGGAACAGCATCAACAACTGGGTCGGCGGCAAGGGCTGGCAGACCGGCGGGCGCAAGACCGTGTCGTACTCCGGCACGTTCAACCCCGGCGGCAACTCCTACCTGACGCTGTACGGGTGGACCACCGGCCCGCTCGTCGAGTACTACATCGTCGAGAACTGGGGCACGTACCGCCCGACCGGCACGCACATGGGCACGGTCACCTCGGACGGCGGTACGTACGACATCTACCGGACGCAGCGCGTCAACCAGCCGTCGATCGAGGGCGACCGCTCGACGTTCTACCAGTACTGGTCGGTGCGCCAGCAGAAGCGGACCGGCGGCACCATCACCACCGGCAACCACTTCGACGCCTGGTCCCGCGCCGGCATGAACCTCGGCTCGCACAACTACATGGTCATGGCGACCGAGGGCTACCAGTCGTCCGGCTCGTCGAACATCACCGTGTGGGAGGGCACCTCCAGCGGCGGCGGCGGCAACGGTGGTGGCGGCAACACCGGCGGCGGGGGCAACACCGGCGGCGGCGGCAGCTGCACCGCGACGGCCGTCAAGGGCCAGGAGTGGGGCGACCGCTTCAACGTCACCTACAACGTGTCCGCGCCCGCCGGCTGGAGCGTGACGGTCTACCCGAACACCGGCCAGTCCATCCAGAGCTCGTGGGGTGCCACGCGCAACGGCAACACGTTCACCAGCACGGGCACGCACTCCTTCGGCGTGACCTACTACAAGGGCAGCCAGAACCTGAACTGGACGCCGACGGGCATCTGCACGCCCCGCTGACGCCCTGACACGGCTCGCCGGTCGCCCCCTCACCCGCACCGGCAGCCCGCCCTCCCGACCGCCCGGTCCGCACCTCCTCGCGGACCGGGCGGTCGCACGTCCACCCCCGCCGTCCCCCACCGGTCCCACCCCACCCGCCGTCCCCCACCGGTCCCACCGCACCCGCCCCCAGCCCTCACCCCTCACCGCCGCCGACCTCGTCAGATCTGCGCCGACTTCGTCACGGATCCATGACGAGGTCGGCGCACATGTGACGAGGTGGCGGGCGCGTTGCGGTGGCACGCCCGCGCCGTCCACAGGGGGCCCGCGGGAACGCGGGCCGGTGCGGAACCCTCGGTGGGTGCCTCGTCGTCCCGGACCGCCGTCACCCGTGCAGCTCGACGCGACCCCGCTGCCCCCCATCCACCTCGCCGGGCAGCACCCGCGGACCGACGTCGAGCGGCTCGTCCGGGACGGGACGTGGGCGCGCGTGCGCCACGGCGCCTACGTCGACGCGGCGTGGCTCGCCGACGGGCCGGCCGACCGCCGTCGGGCGCTCGCCCGGCTGGAGGCCCTGCGCCGCGCCTCGCCGCAGCCGCCGCTGCTGCTGCGCGAGTCCGCCGCCCTCGTGTGGGGCCTGCCGCTCGTCGCCGTGCCGGCGGTGACCCACGCGGCCAGTGCGAGCAACCCCACGTCGCGCGGGGCCCGTGACGTCGCACGGCACGTCGTCGACGTCCCGGAGGAGCACACGACGGAGCACCGGGGCCACCGCGTCACCACGCTGGAACGGACCGCCGTGGACTGCGCCGCCGCGCTGCCCCCGTACGCGGCGCTGGTGGTGGCGGACGCCGCGCTCCACGTCGGCGCCGACCGCGACGCGATGCTGGCCCTGCTCGGTGGTGCTCGTGGCCGTCGCGGCGTCCGTCGGGCGCGCACCGTCCTCGAGGTGGCCGACGGCGGGGCGGAGTCGCCCGGCGAGACGTGGACGCGCTGGACGGTCCTCCGCCTCGGGTTCCCCGCTCCCGAGACCCAGGTCCCGGTCGACACGGCGGACGGCCGGTTCTGGGCGGACCTCGGTTACGCCGCGTGGCGCGTGCTGATCGAGTACGACGGGGCGGAGAAGTACGGAGCCGACGGGCGGGACGCGGTCGCCGCGCTGCGCCGGGAACGACGGCGCCAGCTCGCCGTCGAGGACGCCGGGTGGCGCGTCGTCCGCGTCACGGCGCACGACCGCCGGCACGTCGGCGCCTTCGAGGCCCGCCTCCGAGCCGCCCTTCCCGGCTCCCCCCGGACGGCCCGCCCCCACCTCCAGCCAGCACCGACGTGACGTCCCCACCGCCGCCGACCTCGTCACCCCTGCCGCGACCTCGTCAGGTACCCGTGACGAGGTCGGCGCCGCAGTGACGAGTTCGCGGGAGTGCGACATCGGCCTGGTCGTGATGATGGACGAGATGCGATAGGTTTCTATCGTTTCTCGATAGGAGGAGGAGTCATGGTCGGGTGGGGGAAGGTCGCCGTGTGGGCGTGCCGGGGGATCGTCGTCGTGGTGCTCGCGGGGACGCTGCTGCTGCAGACGTTCATGCTGCCGAGCTTGTTCGCGGACGTGCCCGACGAGGAGGCCGCACTGGGGCACCTGCGCTGGCCGATGCTCGCCATCACCATCCTCATGGTCGCGTGCGTGCAGGTGGCGCTCGTGTGCGTGTGGCGGCTGCTGACGATGGTGCGGCGCGACACCGTGTTCTCGCGGGCCGCGTTCCGGTGGGTCGACGTGATCGTCGTCGCGGCGGTCGCCGAGTGCCTGCTCTTCCTGGTCGTGGGTGTGCTGCTGGCGCCGGGCGAGGCGGTGCCGCCGGGGGTCGTCCTCATGCTGGGGGTCGTCGGCGCGGGGTTCCTCGGCATCGGGCTGCTCGTCCTGATCCTGCGGACGCTGCTCGCCAAGGCCGTCGCGCTCGACACGACCGCGACCACCCTGCGGGCCGAGCTCGACGAGGTGATCTGATGCCGATCGTCGTCGACATCGACGTCATGCTCGCGCGCCGCAAGATGTCCGTCGGCGAGCTCGCCGACCGCGTCGGCATCACGCCCGCCAACCTCGCCGTGCTGAAGAACGGGCGCGCCAAGGCCGTCCGGTTCACCACCCTCGAGGCCCTCTGCGACGCGCTGGCCTGCCAGCCCGGCGACCTCCTGCGGCACGAGCCCGACGGCACGTCCGGCCCGGACGACGGCACGACGACGACCCGGGCCACCGACAGCACCTGACGACGCGGCGACGCCACCGCGCCCGCGCCGACTCGTCCCCGCTCACCGTCTCCACGGGGCGCCGACCCGCCGGCTCGTCCCCGCGCGACGTCACCACGGGGCGCCACCTCCGCCGCCGGCTCGTCACCGCCCACCGCCTCTGCGGGACGCCGCCTCCGCCGCGCGCCACCGCGCCTGCACGCCACCTCAGAAGTTGATCCGATGAGGCCCGCGCTCAGAGCGCCCCGCTGGCGGCCACCGGGGCGAGGCCCGCCAGCAGCGCGACCGCGACCATCCGGGCGGACCGCCCCGCGACGCACGTCAGCGCGAAGGGCAGGAGCCGCATGCCGGCCGCGCCCGCGTACACCGTGACGGCCAGCAGCGGCGGGAGCCCGACGGCCGCGCCGAGCAGCACGACCGGGCCCCGCGCGCGGCCGCCCATCCGAGTCAGCACCCACCGGTGCCCGCCCGAGACGAGGGCCGCCGTCCTACCGGTGAGCTGCGCCCAACGGCCGGGCGTCGGCTGGGGGCGCGACGCGAGCGTCGCCCGAGCCACTCGCACCAGCAGCCGGTGCAGGCGCGACCCGTCGTCGACGGCCGCGCGCGTCGACACGAGCACCGCGACCTTGCCGAGCGTCTGCCCCAGGCCCGCCGCGAGCGCGACCGCGACCTCCACCCCCGCCGGCTGCGCGAGCGCCACGGCGACCACGTACGCCTCCGCGGGGAACACCGGCGCGAAGGAGCCGACCAGGCTCATGATGAGGGCGGTGAGGATAAGGCCCACCACCAGCGCGGTCATCGCGAGCCGCCGCCCGGATTGACGAGCCCCGCCTCGTACGCCGCCACCACGAGCTGCACGCGGTCCCGGCAGCCGAGCTTGCGCAGCGCCTCGGACACGTGCGACTTCACGGTCGGCTCGGTGACGAACAGCTCGGCGCCGATCTCCGCGTTCGACAGGCCCCGGGCCACGGCCAGCAGGACCTCGCGCTCCCGCGGCGTCAGCGTGTGCAGGGGCAGCGCGGGGCCGGGTTCTCGCCGCCGCGTCGCGACGTCCTCGACCAGGCGGCGCGTGACCGTCGGGCCGAGCAGCATCGAGCCGTCGGCCACCAGCCGCACCGCCTCGACGAGGCGCGCGGCGGGCACGTCCTTGAGCAGGAACCCGGATGCGCCGGCGCGCAGGGCGTCGTACACGTACTCGTCGAGGTCGAACGTCGTCAGCACCAGCACGCGGGTGGCCGGGTGCTCCGCGACGAGCCGGCGCGTGGCCTCGATCCCGTCGAGGCGGGGCATGCGCACGTCGACGACCGCGACGTCGGGCCGCTCGGCCCGCACCAACCGGACGAGCTCCGCGCCGTCCGCGGCGCCGCCGACCACGGTGACGTCCGGCGCGGAGTCGAGGATGGCGGTGAAGCCCGCACGGACGACCGCCTGGTCGTCCGCGACCACCACCCGGGTCATGCCGACTCCCCCGCCGGGACCTCGACGCGGAGCACGAACCGGCCGTCGCGTACGTCTGCCTGCAGGCGCCCGCCCACGGCGGCGACCCGCTCGCGCATGCCGACGAGCCCGCGCCCGGGCTCGGCTGGGCCGACCCCCGGGGCGTCGTTCGCCATCTCGAGCGCCACCACGTGCCGGTCCTGCAGCCGCCTGAGCTCGACCTGCGCCGACGGCGCGTGCCGGCGTGCGTTGGTCAGCCCTTCCTGGACGGCGCGGTAGAGCACGTACCCCTGTGCGGCCGGGACGTCGTGCCAGGTCCCCGTCGCCCGCACCGACTGCCCCGCACCCGCCGCCGCGGCCAGCAGGTCGTCGACGTCCGCGGCCGCCGGCTGGGGCGCCCGCTCGGGATCGTCGTCGACGTCGGTGCGCCGCAGCACCGCGAGCGCGTGGCGGAGCTCGCCGACGGCGGCACGGGCGTCCGTGGCGATCTCGGCGAGCACCTGCCGGGCCGCGGGGTCGAGCTCGGGGTGCTGGAACGGCGCGCTCTCGGCGCGGACGGCGATGAGCGAGACGTGGTGCGCGACGACGTCGTGGAGGTCGCGGGCCATGCGTGCGCGCTCCTGCGCGAGCTGCTCGACCTCGCGGGCGTGCCGCTCCTGGATCTCGGCACCGCGCTCACGCACGCGGGTGCGCGCGGAGGCGCCGAGCGCACCCGCGACGAGCGCCACGGCGGTGGTGGCCAGCGCGTAGAGCACGAACGTCAGGCCCTGGAACCCCGGGCGGGTGCCCGCCGTGACCGGCCCGATGGGCGTGAGCGCCGCGAGGTAGGTCGCGCAGTAGACGAGGGCCACCGCAAGAGCGGCGACGTACGGCGCCACGGCGCCGCCCGGCTGGTGGTACGCCGCGACGGCGGTGACCGCCAGCAGGGCGAGCAGCCACCCCCACGCGAACCAGCCGGTCCAGGGCAGGGCGGCGAACGGCAGCAGCGTGAGGACGGTGGCGACCCCGGGCGCGACCCGCGCGACCGGCACCGCGGCGACGACGAGGAGCGCCGCCACCACGCCGAACGCCTGACCGGCGAGCAGCGGTGCCGCGTACCCGTCGACGACGACCGGCCCCACCGGTGTGACCGCGAGGAAGGCCCCCACGACGGCGGCGAGCACGGCAGGGCCCCCCCACCGTCGCCACGCGTCCGCACCCCCGCGGGTCCCCGGAGCCGTCCAGGTCCCGTCCGTCAGCACTGTCACGGGTCGATGGTCCCCGGCGGCCGGCTGCGGCGACCACCGTCCGAAGGAGGAGATGCGTCCCGTCGCAGGGCGGTCGTGGCGGCGGCGCCGGCAGGCGCGACGCCCCGGCCGCGGGATGGGTGCGGCCGGGGCGTCGGTGCTCGCGGCCGCCGAGGGTGCGGCCGGTCACGCGTCAGCAGCGCTGTACAGGCCCGTTGACGTTGCGGATCACGAGGTTCGCGGCGCACGGGTTCTCGACGATGCGCGCCCCGTTGGTGAGCGTGAGGTTCTGCAGGGTGATGTCGCGGTTGCCGGGGAACTCGGAGCGGGCGGCGAGGCGGACGTCGCCGCGGGAGACCGTGCCGCTGGTGGTGGCGAGGCTGACGTTGGTGCAGTTCTCGATGAGGACCGGGTTGTTGCCCGTGTTCGTCAGCTCCACCCGGTCCACGCGCAGGCCGCCGCTCTCCGACACGCAGAAGATGCCGCGCCCGCCGCCGCTCGCGCGCACCGTGCCGACCTCGATGTTCGTCGGGTAGGAGCTGCCGACGCGGCCCGCCCGGTTGGCGATGCGGAACGCGGCGTACCCGGTGCCGGTGGCCGTGTTGACCGCGTCGACCGTGCCGATGCGGGCGTTGATCGTCTGGTTGAGCAGCAGGCCGGCGTTGCGGACGTCGCGCGCCGTGACCGTGCCCACCGTCAGCCCGTCGACGCCGTAGGTCTCGACGCCGTGGCCGCCGTTGCCGGAGACGAAGACCCGGTCGATCGCGATGTTGCGCGCCATGCGGCTGCGGTCGCCGTGGTTGTCGATCCGCACGCCGATGCCGCCGCCCGACAGGCGCAGGTCGACGTCGCGCAGGCGCAGGTCGTCGACGTTGCGCGCGAAGATGCCGTAGACCGGCGTGCCGGTCATCGCGACGCGCGCGACCTCGATGTCGCGGACGCCGCGCATGTAGATCCCCGCGACGTTGCCGGAGCCGGACCCGCTGACGTGGATCGTGCCGCAGGACTCGAACGCGGTGTGGCTGGGCAGCGTGATGCGGGCGTTCGCGCTCATGGTGCCGCTGCCGTTGACGACGACGCGCTGCTTGCTCGTGCGGCCGGCGTCGAGGCCGTCGATCGCCCGCTGGATCGCCGTGAGCATGTCGGAGCCCGACCAGAGCTCGCGCGTGCCGCGGTAGGCGCGCCACGTGCCGCCGTCCTGGACGGCGGAGCCGTGCACGGTCGACCCCGTGCAGCTGGTGCCCGGTGCGGCGTGGGCCGCCGGGGCGAGGACGAGCGACGACGCGGCGGTCGCGAGGGCGGCGAGCGCGGCGAGGGACGCGGTGCGCAGGCGGCGGGCGGGTCGGGCGAGCGGGGCGGACGGCATGCGGTCACCTCTCGTCGGGGCCGGCGGTGCGGGGGGCGGCGCGCGTCGGTGAGCGCCAGGACCGGTCGGCCGGGCACGACCGTAGGCCGTGGCGCGCCGGCGCGGGAGCGTCGTGAATCGTTTCGGAGTGCGCTTTCCGAGTGCGCGGGCGGCGCAGACGAGCGACGGGCTACCGTCCGGAGGTGACCACCGCGACCCTGCCCGTGCCGCCCCGCTCGCGTGCACGGCTCGTCGGCGCGGCGGTCGTGGTGCTCGCCGTCGGCCTCGGCGTCTCGCGCGCCGACGGGCTCGCGGCGGACCTCGCCGGCGGCGCGCTCTACGCGGCGCTCGTCCAGCTGCTGGTCCTGCTCGTCGCCCCGCGGGCCCACCCGCGCGCGGCCGCCGCCGTGGCGCTCGGTGCGTGCGTGGCCGTGGAGCTCGCGCAGCTCACGGGCGTGCCGGCGGACGTCGTCGCGGCGTGGCCGCCGGCCGCGTACGTGCTCGGCTCGACGTTCGCCCCGCTCGACCTGCTCGCGTACGCCGCCGGCGTGGCCGTGGTCACGGTGGTCGACGCCCGGGCACGCCGGGCCGCCCGGGTGCGGCAGGGCGCGGCCGCGGACGCCGCCTGAGTCCTCGGCCGCGCGGCACCCGGCACCCGGCCGTGGGATGCCGAGGCCCGCGGTCGGCTGGCTACGGTGGCCGACGGCTCGTCCGAGATTTCCGTTATGGACGGGTCCGCAGGCCCGTCTCCCTTCCCGTGGCGGTGCACGCACCGCGCGACGACCCCCACGGAGAGGCCCGAGCCCATGGCGAACACCCCCGACACCACCACGGTGGCCGCGGCGCGCGACGGCGACCCAGGCGCGGTCGACCAGCTCGTGCGCACGTCGCTCCCCCTGGTCCACTCCGTGGTGGGACGCGCCCTCGACGGGCACGCGGACGTCGAGGACGTCGTGCAGGAGACGATGCTGCGGGTGCTGCGCGGCCTGCCGGAGCTCCGCGATCCGGACGCGTACCGGTCGTGGCTCGTCGCGATCACCGTGCGGCAGGTGCGCGAGCGGCACCGCTCCCGGCGCGTCCTGCCCGACGCGCTCGTCCCCGAGGACACGCACGACCCCGGCGCCGACTTCACGGACGTCACGATCGCCCGCCTCGAGCTGACCGGTCAGCGCCGCGAGACGGCCGAGGCGACCCGCTGGCTGGAGCAGGACGACCGCGAGCTGTTGTCGCTGTGGTGGCTCGAGGCGTCGGGGCACCTCACGCGCGACGACCTCGTCGAGGCGCTCGGCGTCACGCGGCAGCACGCGGCGGTACGGGTCCAGCGCATGAAGACCCAGCTCGACACCGCGCGCGGGGTCGTGCGGGCCCTCGCCGCCACGCCCCCGTGCCCCGACCTCACCGACGTGACGGCCGCGTGGGACGGCCGGCCGTCGGGGCTGTGGCGCAAGCGGGTCGCGCGGCACGCACGCGAGTGCCCGCAGTGCGCAGCGGCGTGGTCCGGCCTCGTGCGGGCGGACGCACTGCTGTCGGGCATGGCACTCGTTCCCGTGCCGGCCCTGCTCGAGGCGGTGGCGGCCGCCGTCTCCGGAGGGGCGTCGGCCGCCGGTGGCGCGGCGCTCGGCACCACGGCCGGCACCACCGCAGCCGGCAGCGGCACGGTCGGCGGCACCGCAGCCGGCGGCACCGCCAAGGTCGCGGCGCTCCTCGGCGCGAGCGTCGGTCGTCGCGTCGTCACCACCGTGCTCGTCACCGGGCTCGTCGGGGGTGGGGGCGCCGCCGTGGCCCTCGACCGCGCCGGCGACGCCCCCGCCGCCGGCGTCCAGGCCCTGCCGACCGCGACGGCCACCCCCTCCCTCACGCCGACCCGGCGTCCCGCGCCCCCGCGCACGCCCACGCCGTCGGCCACCCCGACGCCGACGCCCGAGCCCACGCCCGAGGTACCGCCGGTCGCTGCGCCGGCTCCGACCGCGGAGCCGGCACCGCCCGTGGCCGCTCCCCCGCCGGCCACGGTCACGTCCGGCAAGAAGGGGGTCGCCACCTGGCAGTTCGACGGCGTGACGGGTGCCCTCGGCGACGTCGGGGCGAGCTGGTACTACAACTGGTCGCCCACCGACGACGCCATGCCCGCACCCGGCGGCGTCGAGTTCGTGCCGATGATCTGGGGACGCGACCACGTCACCGACGCGACGCTCGCGCAGGCGGCGCGCGAGGGCTCGGTGCTGCTGGGCTTCAACGAGCCGGACCTCGGCGAGCAGTCCGCCATGAGCGTCGAGGAGGCGCTCGACCTGTGGCCGCGGCTGGAGGCGACGGGCATGCGCCTGGGCAGCCCGGCCGTCGCGTGGGGCGGCGACACCCCGGGCGGGTGGCTCGACCGGTTCATGACGGGCGCCCGCGAGCGCGGCCTGCGCGTCGACTTCGTCACCCTGCACTGGTACGGCTCCGACTTCGGCCCGGACGCGGTGGACCACTTCCTCGGCTACGTCGACGCCGTGCACGCGCGCTACGGCCTGCCGGTGTGGGTCACCGAGTACGGGCTGATGAACTTCGGCGGCAGCCCGCGCTACCCGACGGGCGCGCAGGCGGCGGCCTTCATCGAGGGCTCCAGCGCGGGCATGCAGGCACG
>JAPSIR010000214.1 GCA_031178625.1 Cellulomonas sp. | reverse complement strand
CCGTCCTGGGCGGCCGGCGCCTGGGCGAGCACCTCGTCGCGGTCCAGCGGCGCGACGGGCTCGTCGGCGCGGAACACGTTGGTCAGCGGCAGCGGGTGGCTGGTCGCGGGGACGTCGGGCGTCGCGACCTCGGACACCCGGGCGACCGACTCGACGATCACGTCGAGCTCGCCGGCGAGGCGGTCGAGCTCGCCCGGCGTCAGGTCGATCCGGGCGAGCGCGGCGACGCGCGCGACCTCGTCGCGGGAGAGGGTGGACATGGGGGTGAGTCTAGACGTGCACCCCTGGCCGCCCGGGCCCGTGCGGGTCAGGCCGTGCGCTCGAGCGCGGCGGTGACGAGCGCGAGCAGCGCCTCGCCGTACGCGTCCTCGGCCGTGTCCGCCGTGAACACGCGCGCCGGCTGCCCCACGAGCTCGATGAGCACCTGGTACGCGCCGTCGGTGGAGCGCGCGAGGCTGCGGAACGCGCGGCCGAGGAGCTCGCGGAGCTGGTCCTCGCGCGGCAGCCAGAGCGCGTCCTCCTGGCGCACCGAGTCGAGCGCCCACTCCGTCGTGCCGTTGAAGCCGAGCACCGTGCCCGTCTCGTACTCGTGCGGCTCGACGACCATGTCGGAGATCGTGAAGACGTCGCCGTCGAGGTCGGCGCCCTGGATCGCGAACCGGTCGCCGGGCCGCGGCTGCCAGCGCAGGCCCGCGGCCTGCAGGGCGATGGCGAGGTCCGTCGAGATCATCTGCCCAGTATCGGCGCCGCGCGCCACGGCGCCACCGCGAGGCCCCTCCACCCCGCGGTGGCGCCCGTCCCGGTGCCGGTCGGCCGGCGTCAGCGCGTGCTGAACGCCGCGTCGAACGCGGCGGTCGGCGGGTCGAAGAGGTTCGCGCGGACGAACGCGAGCGCCTCCGGCGCGCCGACGAGGCGGTCCATGCCGGCGTCCTCCCACTCGACCGACACCGGGCCGTCGTAGCCGATCGCGTTGAGCGCCCGGAACGACGGCTCCCACGGCACGTCGCCGCGGCCGGTCGAGACGAAGTCCCAGCCGCGCCGGGGGTCGGCCCACGGCAGGTGGGACGAGAGCCGGCCGTTGCGGCCGTTGCCCAGGCGCAGCTTCACGTCCTTGCAGTCGACGTGGTAGATCCGGTCGCGGAACTCGAGCAGGAAGTCGACCGGGTCGAGCTGCTGCCACACGAAGTGGCTGGGGTCCCAGTTGAGACCGAACGCCTCCCGGTGGCCGATGGCCTCGAGCGCGGCGACCGTCGTCCACCAGTCGTAGGCGATCTCGGACGGGTGCACCTCGTGCGCGAACCGCACGCCGACCTCGTCGAAGACGTCGAGGATCGGGTTCCAGCGGTCGGCGAAGTCCCGGTACCCGGCCTCGACCAGGTCCGCGGACACCGGGGGGAACATCGCCACGTACTTCCAGATCGACGATCCCGTGAAGCCCACGACGGTGCGGACACCCAGCCGCGCGGCCAGCCGTGCGGTGTTCTTCATCTCCTCCGCGGCGCGCTGCCGCACGCCCTCGGGGTCGCCGTCTCCCCAGACGCGGTCGGACAGGATGTCGCGGTGCCGCTGGTCGATGGGGTCGTCGCAGACGGCCTGGCCCTTGAGGTGGTTCGAGATCGCCCACACCTTCAGCCCGTACCTGTCGAGCACGGCCAGGCGGTCCGCGACGTAGGCGTCGTCGTCCCAGCGCCACGGGTCGAGGTGGTCGCCCCAGCAGGCGATCTCGAGGCCGTCGTAGCCCCACCCCGACGCGAGGCGCGCGACCTCCTCGAACGGCAGGTCGGCCCACTGGCCGGTGAACAGGGTGATCGGACGCGTCATCGTCAGGCCTCCTGGTCGGTCGAGGTGTCGGTCGTGGGTGCGGGGACGTCGGTCCAGGTGCTGCGGTCCGCGGCCGAGCGCTCGACCGCGTCGAGGACGCGCTGCACCTGCAGCCCGTCCGCGAACGACGGCTGCGGCTGGCGGTGCGCCGCGACATCGCGCACGAGGTCGACCGCCTGGTGCGTGAACGCGTGCTCGTACCCGAGCCCGTGCCCGGCCGGCCACCACGCGCCGACGTAGGCGTGCTCCGGCTCCGTCACGACGATCCGGCGGAACCCCGCCTCCCACGCCGGCTGGCCCGCGTCGAAGTAGTGCAGGACGTTCATGTCCTCGAAGTCGAACGCGAGCGAGCCCGCCGACCCGTTGACCTCCAGCCGGATCGCGTTCTTGCGCCCGTACGCGAACCGCGTCGCCTCGAACGTCGCCAGGCCACCGCCGGACAGCCGCGCGAGGAACACCGCGGCGTCGTCGACCGTGACCGGGCCCGTCTCCCCGCCGGACGTGCCCGTGGCCGACAGCCCCGTGGACGACGACGCCACGGGCCGCTCGCGCACGAACGTCTCGAGCACCGCCGACACGCCCGTCAGGTGCTCGCCCGTGACGAACTGCGCGAGGTCCACCACGTGCGCGCCGATGTCCCCGAGCGCGCCCGAGCCCGCCTTCGCGCGGTCGAGCCGCCAGGACAGCGGCGCCTGCGGGTCCGCGATCCAGTCCTGCAGGTACTGCGCGCGCACGTGCCGGACCGTGCCGATGCGCCCCTCGTCCACCAGCCGCTTCGCGAGCTGGACGGCCGGCACGCGGCGGTAGGTGAAGCCGACCATCGCCAGCGCGCCCGACGCACGCGCCGCCTGCGCCGCACGCACCATCAGCTCGGCCTCCTCGACCGAGTTGGCGAGCGGCTTCTCGCACAGCACGTGCTTGCCCGCCTCGAGCGCGGCGACAGCGATGTCCGCGTGCGTGTCGCCGGGTGTGCAGACGTCGACGAGGTCGACGTCGTCGCGGGCGACGAGCGCCTTCCAGCTCGTCTCGGCGTCGCGCCAGCCGAGCCGGTCGGCGGCCGCGCGGACCGCCTGCTCGTCGCGGCCCGCCACGACCGCCATGTCGGGCGCCAGCGGCAGGTCGAAGAACCGGGGGGCCGTGCGCCAGGCGTGCGAGTGGGCGACGCCCATGAACGCGTAGCCCACCAGGCCGATGCCCAGGCGCGGGAGCGGGTCTGCCACGGGGTCCTCCTCGTGGGTCGGGGCGCCGGGCGGGCGGTCCGCCCGCCCGGCGCGCGGGTCAGGACTCGAAGGCGGTCGGCAGGTACTCGTCGACGTTGGCCTTGGTGACCACCGGCGCGTACAGCTGGATCATGCGCGGCACCTCCACCTCGACGAGGTCGCTCATCGCCTTCTGCTGCACGAGCAGTCGGGCGAGCTTGACGCCGTCGGCGGCCTGGGTCGACGGGTAGACGACCGTCGCCTTGACCACGGAGTCGTCGGCCTGGATCGCCTCCATGACGTTCTTCGAGCCGGCGCCGCCCACCATGATGAACTCGTCGCGGCCCGCGTTCTCGATGGCGGCCATGACGCCGACGCCCTGGTCGTCGTCGTGGTTCCAGATCGCGTCGAGCTCCGGCGCGGCCTGCAGCAGGTTGGCCGCGGCGGCCTCGCCGCCCTGCACGGTGAAGTCGGCCGCCACGCGGTTGCTCACCTCGAGACCGCACTCGGACAGCGCGTCGGCGAAGCCCTGGCTGCGGTCCTGCGTCAGCGGCAGCGAGTCGATGCCGGCGATCTCCGCGACCGTCGCGTCGCCCTGGTCGCCCAGCTGCTCGCAGATGTACGCGCCGGCGCTGACGCCCATGCCGTAGTTGTCGCCCAGCACGGTGGTGCGGGCGGCGTTCGGGTCGTCGAACTCGCGGTCGACGTTGACGACGACGATGCCCGCCTCCATCGCCTGGTGCGCGACCTCGGTGAGCGCGGCGCCGTCGAACGGCAGCAGGACGATCGCGTCGACGCCGTCGTTGATGAACTGCTCGATCTGGCTGATCTGCAGGTTGACGTCGTTCGTCGCCTCGGCCTGGACCAGCTCGACGTCCTCGTACTTCTCGGCCTCGGCGACGGCGGCGCGCGTGATGGCGCCCATCCAGCCGTGGTCGGCGGCGGGCGCCGAGAAGCCGATGGTGACCGTGTCACCGGTCTCGTCGTTCTCGGTGCCGGGCACGGCGGCCCGGGCGGTGCCCTCGTCGGGCGTGTCCTGGGGCGTGTTGGACGTGCAGCCGGCCACCACCAGGGCGAGCGCGGCGACGGTGCCGGCCACGGTGAGCCGGCGGCGACGCAGGGGTGCAGACATGACGATCCTCCTCGATCGGGGTGCTGCGCGGGGACGGGGGTGCGGGACGTGCGGGACGGACGGGACGGGGCCCGTCGGGTGCTCGGGCGGGAGCGGCCCGTCAGGTGCTCGCGCGGGAACGCTCGGCGATCCGCTGCTGGAGCAGCACGGCGGCGACGATGATGACGCCCTTCGCGATGGCCTGCGCCGAGATGGAGAGGTTGTTCTGCGTGAACACGTTCGTCAGCGTCGTGAAGATGAGGACGCCGAGGACGGTGCCGACGATCGTGCCGCGGCCGCCGGCGAGGAGCGTGCCGCCGACGACGACGGCGGCGATGGCGTCCAGCTCGTAGAGCTGGCCGTTCGTGGAGCTGCCGGCGGTGGTGCGGCCGAGCATCATGACGCCGGCGATGCCCGCGGCGAGCCCGGCGAGCGCGTACAGGTACATGGTGTGCCGGCGCACGTCGATGCCGGCGAGCCGCGCGGCCTCCGGGTTGCCGCCGACCGCGATGGTGCGGCGGCCGAACGTCGTGCGGTTGAGCAGCACCCAGCCGGCCACGGCGACGACCGCGAAGATCCACACGAGCATCGGGATGCCGAGCAGGTCGGACCGGAAGAAGTCGAGGAACCCGTCGACGCGGACGACCTGGGTCTGCCGGTTCGCGATCATCTCCGCCAGCCCGCGGGCGGCGACGAGCATCGCGAGCGTCGCGATGAACGCGACCACCCGGCCGTACGCGATGAGGACGCCGTTGACGAGGCCGGCCGCCAGGCCGACCGCGAGCGCGCACACGACCATGACGACCCAGTGGTACTGCTCCGCCATCGCCTGCGTCGCCAGGGTGGACGCCCACACGGACGAGAGCCCGAGGACCGACCCGACGGACAGGTCGATGCCGCCGGCCGTGATGACGAACGTGACGCCGACGGACAGCACACCGATCACCGCGGCCAGGCGCAGGATCGTCATGAGGTTGTCGAGGCTCGCGAACCGCTCACCCGCGGTCGCGACGCCGACGGCGCAGATGAGGACGAGGGCGATGACGAGCCCGAGGTTGCGGCCGGCCGCGCCGCGCAACGGGTTGCGGCGCGGCCGCGCGGTGGTGGCGCTCAGGTGCTCCACGCGCGCGGACTCGTCCGC
>JAPSIR010000213.1 GCA_031178625.1 Cellulomonas sp. | reverse complement strand
GGTGACTCCAGGACGAGGATCGCCCCGCCCTCACCGGGGACGAACCCGCCGGCGTCCGCCGCGAAGGGACGGTAGGCCCTGCGCACGTCCGGGTCGTCGCTCCACGTGCGCTGCCCCGCCTGGCAGGCCAGCGCGTACGGCGAGACGGCCGCCTCGGTGCCGCCGACGACCACCGCGTCGGTGCCGCGCCGCAGCAGGCGGTTCGCCATCGCGGCCGCGTCGATCCCGCCGGCCCCGTCGGCGACCATGACGCCGCACTGCCCCTTGAGCTGGTCGCGGATCGAGATCTGACCGCTGCTGGCCGCGTAGAACCAGCCGATGGACTGGTAGGCGCTCACGGCGTCCGGTCCCTGGCTCCACAGCGCGTGGATCTCGCGCTGGCCGAACTCGTTGCCGCCCGACCCGCTCGACGTCACGACCGACAGGCCGTACGGGTCGTGCTCCGCCGGGTCGAGCCCGGCGTCGGTGAGCGCGAGCCGGGTCGCCGCGAGGGCCATCCACGTCCACCGGTCCGTCTGCACGCGCACGCGGCTGTCCACGAACGCGTCCGCGTCGAAGTCCTCGACCAGGCCGGCCACCTGGGTGGTGCGCCCCGCGCTCGCCCGCTCCGCGGGCACGTGCCCCAGGCGGTGCTCACCGCGCAGGGTGGTCGCCCAGTGCTCGGCCACGCCCACCCCCGTCGGGGCGACCACGCCGATGCCGGTGACGAGCCCGCCCGCGAGCGTCGCCGTGCCCCACGCCTCGGACCTCGTCAGCGTCGTCGTGCCTGCCATCACCGATCACCCACCCGGGAGAAGACCATCGCGGACTGGAAGCCGCCGAACCCGCTGCCGACGGACAGCGCGTGCGCCACGTCCGCCTCGCGGCTGTGCAGCGGGGTGTAGTCGAGGTCGCACTCCGGGTCCGGCGTCGTGAGGTTCGCCGTCGGCGGGATCACGCCCCGCTGGATGACGAGCGCGCACGCGGCCATCTCGATCGACCCGATCGCGCCGAGGGAGTGCCCGACGACCGACTTGATCGAGCTGATGGGCGTCGTGCGTGCCGCCTCACCCAGCGCCCGCTTGTAGGCGGCCGTCTCGTGGCGGTCGTTCTGCTGGGTGCCCGAGCCGTGCGCGCTGATGTACCCCAGGTCGCCGGGCGCGAGGGACGCCTGGCGCAGCGCGTCCTCGATGGCGGCGCCCAGCTCGACGCCGTCCGGCCGCAACCCGGTCATGTGGTAGCCGTTGGCACGCGAGGCGTACCCGCCCACCTCGCAGTACACCCGGGCGCCCCGCGCCTGCGCGTGCTCCAGGCGCTCGAGCACCAGCACGGCCGCACCCTCGCCGAGCACGAAGCCCTGCCGGTCGGCGTCGAAGGGGCGGGAGGCGCCCTCCGGGTCGCCGTCGTGGGGCGTGGTCGCACGGATCGCGTCGAAGCACGCGACGGTGATCGGCGTGATGGGCGCGTCGGACGCGCCCGCGATCATGACGTCCGCCTCGCCGTCCTGCACGAGCCGGTACGCGTGCCCGACCGCGTCGATGCCCGACGTGCAGCCGGTCGACACGACGGCGGCCTGCGCGCGGGCGCCGAACCGGGCGGCGAGCTCGGCGGCGGCGCTCGACGGGACGAGGGCCTGGTACATGAACGGCATGACGTGGTCGCCGTCGACGTGCCACTCCCGGCCGCCGTCGCTGACGACGACGTACTCGTCCTCCAGGGTGATCGAGGAGCCCACCGCGGTGCCCAGGGAGATGCCCACGCGGTCGCGGTCGACCGTGTCGAGGTCGAGGCCGGAGTCGCGCACCGCCTCGTCGGCCGAGGCGAGCGCGAGCTGGACGAACCGGTCCGTGCGGCGCACGTCGCGCGGCGTCAGCCCGTGGTGCGACGGCTCGAAGTCGCACTCCGCGGCCACGCGGGAGCGGAAGGGCGACGGGTCGAACGCCGTGATCTCCCGCACCGCCGGCTTGCCGGAGACGATGCGCTGCCAGAAGTCCTCGCGGCTCGTCCCGCCCGGCGCGACCACGCCGATGCCCGTGACGACGACGCGGTGGGCCGCGGCCGCGCTCACGGGGCGCTCACCATCGCGTCCTCGTGGCGCGAGTGCTCGCCCGGGAACGTCTCGTCCGGGCCCGCCTCGGTGTCGACGTGCCCCAGCTCGGGCCGGGGTGCGAGCGGGCTGAGCGCGAACACGGCGTGCACCGGCTCGGTGCCGACGGCGGTCAGGCGGTGGCGGACCTCGCGCGGCACGAGCACGGCGTGACCCGCGGGCACCTCGTGGCCGACCCCGTCGAGGTCGACACGCAGGGCACCGGACACGACGTGCAGGAACTCCTCGGAGTACGGGTGGTAGTGCTCGGCCACCGTGTCGCCCGGGCGCAGGTCGACCGTGCCGCAGAACCCGCTCGACGCCCCGACGGTGGCCGGCGTGACGAGGGTGCGGATCTCGCCGCCGCGGCGGCGGTTGACGACGACGTCCTGCGGACCGACGACCCGCTGCCGGTCGCGCTCGACGGCGGCGCGGATGCGCTCCATCTGCTCGGGGGAGCGCCGGTCGATGTTCGCGGTCATCCACGCGGTGTCGACGGGAGCGTCGTGCTTCATCGCGAAGTCCTGCACCCACCGCATGCGCGTCCGGTCCGGTGCGAGCTCCTCGTAGGTCCACTCGATGTCCATGAACGCGAACGGACCGGTCTCGACGCGGCGTGCGCGGACGCGGCGTGCCGCGCGGTCGGCGGTGCGCTCCGACACCCACGACCAGACGGTGCCGTCGGCGTCGGGGTGCATGGTGAGGCGGAAGCGCACGGTGTCGCCGGAGCGCTCGAGCACCTCCACCGACGCGTACTCGGAGAACAGCTCCGGCCACCGGGGCAGGTCGTTGGTGACGGCCCAGACGAAGCCGAGGGGCGCCGCGATGTCGACGACGTTCTCGGTGTGCCCCACGCGGCCGCTCACGACGCACCCGCGGGGGCGCCGACGAGCGTGTTGACGAGCTCGAGGACCTCGGCCGGCGTGCTGTCCGCCGTGATGCGGTCCTCGACCTCGACGCCGGTCAGCGTCTTGATGCGGCTGGCGAGCTCCACGCGCGCCAGGGAGTCGAGGTCGAGGTCGGTGAAGGTCGTCGACCAGGACTCGGGCCCCTTGCGGCGGTCGAGGCCGATGCCGAGCAGCAGCGTGCGGAAGTCCTCGTCGGACAGGGCGCGGACGGGTGCGGTCATCGTGGTTCTCCTGTTCGGGTGGTGCGCCGGTGGGGGGTGTCGGTCGGTGGGCGGCTCGTCACGGCTGCCCGGACCCCGCGGTGAGGGCGGCACCGGTCGGCGCCACCGCGCGGCCGGTCTCGGCCAGCACCTCGAAGCGCAGCGACCGGGCATCGGTGAAGCACGCGCGCAACGGCTGCACGAGCGCCACGTGGTCGGGGCTCGCCTCCCACGCGACGAACGCGTCGAGGTGCTCCCACTCGCTCGTGATGAGCCACTGCTCGGGGTCGGTGGTGGAACGGCAGAGCTGGTCGCGGACGTGCCCGGGCACCCCCGCGGCGACGTCGTGCCGGACCTGCTCGTAGGCGTCCAGGAAGGCGTCGGCGCGGTCGAGCGGCACGCGGACGAGGAACACGACGCGTCCGGCGGGCATCAGCCGGCTCTCCCGGCGCCGACGGGTGTCGCGGCCGGTGCGGCCGCGGCCGATGGTGCGGCGGGCGGGCCGCCGGCGAGCGCCGAGCTGAACCCGAAGCGCCCGTGCACGGGCACGACCGCCCCGTAGACGCCCTCGGCGTCGGGGCCCGTGAGGAACCGGACGGCGTTGGCGACCTGGTCGGGCGTGACCGTGTGGGACAGGTCGAGGCCGGGGCGCTCGGCGCGCATGTCCGGGGTGTCGGCGATGGTGAGCGAGACGGCGTTGGCGTGCACCCCGCGCCGCTTGACCTCGTGCGCGACCGAGCGCATCCAGGTCGTGAGCGCGGCCTTGCTCGCCGCGTACGCGGAGAGCCCCGCCATCGGCTCCTGCACCAGCGGGGACGTGAAGTACACGAGCCGCCCGCCGGGGCCCAGGTGCGGCAGGACCGCCTGCGTGGTGACGACCGCGGAGAGGAAGTTCGCGTGCAGCAGCGACTCGTACTCGCCGACGTCGGTCAGCATCAGCGGCCCGGGCCCGAAGTGGCCCACGAGGTGGACCAGCCCGGTCAGGCCGCCGAACCGGCGCGCCGCCTCCGCAGCGGCTTCCTGCGCACCCTCGGGCTGCGTCGCGTCGACCACGAGGGTCTCGACGCGCCCGGGCACGCCGTGCTCCGCCTCCACCGCGGCCAGCCGGGCCGCGCTGCGGCCGGTGAGCAGCAGGGCGTCACCGCGGGCAGCGAGCTGGCGCACCACCGCCCGGCCGAGCCTGCCGGTGGCGCCGGTGACGAGGAACGTGGGCCGCGTGCTCATCCGGCCAGCGCCCCGGCGTCCGCGGTCCGGGTCGTGACGTGCTCCATCATGGCCCGCTCGAAGAAGGCCCGGGCGGACTGGGGCGTGCTCATGTCCCGCGGCTCGAGCAGGTGCTCGTCGAGGTCGCGCTCGAGCTTCTGGATGCTCGGCTGCTTGGACAGGTGCGCCATGACGCGGCCGATGTTGCCCTCGACCTCGACGAAGCGGACGACGACGTCGTCCTTCATGAAGATCGAGGTGCCCAGCAGGAGCGCGCCGTCGTCGCTGCGCCACTGCGGCGGCTCGTAGTCGGCGAGGAGCTGTCGGACGCGCTCCTGGCTCCCGGGCTTGACGCGGAAGGTGAGGGCGTAGCGCTGCATGGGGTCCTCCGAGGTGCTCGTGTCGGCGCTGTCGGACCCGAGCAGCGTGGCCGCGGGCCGGCAGGGTGGTCTTCCACCGGCCGGACGAGATCGGCCGTGGGCGGCGCGCCTCACCCGGGCACCTCGGGGGAGGGGGCGCCTCCCCACCGCGGGGGAAGACGGCGCCGGCGGCCGGTTCGTACCGTCTCGGGCATGGACGCAGCAGCACGTGAGGTCGTGGTGGTGGGCGGTGGCGTCGGGGGGCTCGCGGCCGCCGTGGCGCTGCGCCGCGTCGGGATCCGGGCGCACGTGCTCGAGCGTTCCGCCGACCGCGGCACGGCGCAGGGCGGGCACGCCCTGGTGCTGTGGCACAACGCGGTGCTGGCGCTGCGCGCGATCGGCCTGGGTGACGAGCTCGAGCGGGTCGGCCGCCGCGTCGACGCCTACGAGTTCCACGCGGCGCGGCGCGGTCTGCTGGCGCGGTGGCCGCTCGCCGAGCGTGCGCCGCGGTACGGCGCGCCCGTGCTCGCGGTGCGCCGCGAGGACCTGCACGCGGTGCTGGCCGACCGGGTCGGCG
>JAPSIR010000212.1 GCA_031178625.1 Cellulomonas sp. | reverse complement strand
GAGCTGCGCCGCTGGGACGACCCGGCGTACGTGATGGCGCAGGCGCGCGAGCGGCTGTCGTTCGTCATGCCGGGCGAGACCGCGTTCCGCGTCGTCGACCCCGAGACGGTGCCGGACGTGCCCGTCGTCGAGGACGGACCGGCGGCGGGCGCCGCCGAGGGGTCGACCCGCCCCTGGTACAGCACCGTGTGGGAGTCGGTGCGCGCCGCCGGCGAGACCGACGTCGACGCCGTCCCCGACGGCACGCCCGCCGCGGGCACGACGCCCGACCCCGCCACGGTGCCCACACCCGACCCGGCGGCGCCGACCCCCTGACGGGGCCGTCGTCGCGCGCCCGCGCATCGGCGACAATGGACGGTCGCCACCGCGACCCGCTCCCGCCCGTCCCGCGTCAGGAACCGCCGTGCCCGCTGCCACCCCGCTGCCCGACCCGACCGCGCACCGCGACACGCCCGGCCCCTCGGCCGGGGACGCGCCCGCCAGGCCGGCGCCGGTCGCGGCGGACGTGACGCCGCAGGACGTCGAGGTCCTCACCGAGCAGCTCGGCCGCCCGCCGCGCGGCGTGGTGGGCGTCGCGGCGCGCTGCGTGTGCGGCCGTCCGCTCGTGGTCCGCACGGCGCCGCGGCTCGACGACGGCACGCCGTTCCCGACCACGTACTACCTGACGAGCCTGCAGGCCGTCGCGGCCGTGAGCACCGTCGAGGCCGGCGGGTACATGAAGGAGCTGACGGCCCGGCTCGCGGAGGACGAGGAGCTCGCGGCGGGCCACCGGCGCGCGCACGAGGCGTACCTCGAGGACCGCGAGGCCATCGCGCACGTGCCCGAGATCGCCGGCATCTCCGCGGGCGGCATGCCGCACCGCGTGAAGTGCCTGCACGTGCTCGTCGCGCACGCGCTCGCCGCCGGTCCGGGCGTCAACCCGGTGGGCGACGAGGTGCTGGGGATGATCGCCGACCGGTGGCGCCCGGACCGCTGCACCTGCTGACGGCGCGGACGACGGCACGCGGCGGACGTCCGTCCGGCGGCACGCGGCGCACGGCCGTACGGCAGGACCGGGTGCGGGCGGGATGACACCATGTGCGCGTGACGCGTGTGGCTGCCATCGACTGCGGGACCAACTCCATCCGTCTGCTCGTCGCGGACGTCGACCCGGCGGCCGGCACGCTCGTCGACCTCGACCGCCGCAACGAGGTCGTGCGGCTCGGCCAGGGGGTCGACCGCACCGGGCGGCTCGCCCCCGAGGCGCTCGCGCGCACGCTCGACGCGGCGCGCCGCTACCACGACGTGTGCACCGACCTCGGCGTCGAGGCCGTCCGCTTCGTGGCGACGTCCGCCACGCGCGACGCCGAGAACCGCGCCGACTTCGTGGCCGGCGTGCAGGAGGCGCTCGGCGTGGAGCCGGAGGTCGTCGGCGGCGACGAGGAGGCCCGGCTGTCGTTCCGCGGCGCCACGGGCGTGCTCGCCGGACGGTTCGACGCGCCGTTCCTCGTCGTCGACCTCGGCGGCGGGTCGACCGAGCTCGTGCTGGGCACGGACGCGCCGGAGGCGGCCCTCTCGATGGACGTCGGCTCCGTGCGCATGACCGAGCGGCACCTGCAGACCGACCCCCCCACGCAGGACGAGGTCGCGGCCGCGACGGCCGACGTCCGCGCGGCGCTCGACGAGGCCGCGGCGGTCGTGCCGCTGGGGCGCACCGTCACGCTCGTCGGGCTCGCGGGGTCCATCACCACGCTGACCGCCCACGCGCTTCGTCTGCCCTCGTACGAGCGCGAGCGCATCGACGGGGTGCAGCTGCCCGTCGAGGACGTCCTCGCCGCGTGCGACGACCTCCTGCACGCCTCGCGCGAGCAGCGCGCGGCCCTGCCGTACCTGCACCCGGGCCGCGTCGACGTCATCGGCGCCGGCGCCCTGGTCTGGCGCGAGGTCGTCCGGCGCGTCCGCGACGAGGTCGCCGCGGCCGGCGGTGCGCTGACGCACGTCGTGACGTCCGAGCACGACATCCTCGACGGCATCGCGTGGAGCGTCGCGGAGCGCTGACCCGCGAGCCGTCCACCGACGCACCCTCCGGCACCGCCGCGGACCACGTCACCCTGCGGCGCCCACGTCACCCCTCCGTGACGACCGCGGGCCTGACGAGCTCGTGCGCCCGCACGCGCACGCCCACGCGGCCCCGAGGTCGCCGGTTCGGCGGTGAGGTCGCCGCCCCGAGAGGCGGTCTCGGCGGCCGAGCGGCGGTCTCGGCGGCCGAGCGGCGGTCTCGGCGGCCGACCGGCGATCTCGGCGGCCGAGCGGCGAGTGCGGCGGCCATCACGCCACCGTGGGGCGCCCCGCGTTCCCGACGACGGCGGGTCGGCGCTGCGCGGGCGCGGCGACGTGCCGGTGGTTCGTTCTGGACACTACCGCGCGACGCGCAGTAGTGTGCGTCGCGCGGGCGTCGGAGGGGCGCCCGCACCACACGTCCCGCGCGAGCGGGGGAGCGGAGGTCGCGTGGACACCACGCAGCTGCTCAAGGGGGTGCTCGACCTCGCGGTGCTCGCGGTCGTCGCCGACGAGGACGGCTACGGCTACGACGTCGTCCGCCGCCTGCGGGCCGCAGGCATCGAGGAGGTGGGCGACGCGTCGGTGTACGGCACGCTGCGGCGCCTGTACGCGTCGGGCGCCCTGACGTCCTACGTGGTCCCGAGCGACGAGGGCCCGCACCGCAAGTACTACGGGATCAACGCGCAGGGCCGCGCCGTGCTCGACGCGCAGCGCAAGGACTGGGACGAGTTCGCGCGCACGATGTCGCGCCTGCTCGGGACGGAGGCTGGACGATGAGCGTGCTGGACGCCGGTGTGGGACGGGACGTCGCCGACTACGCCGCCCGGGTGCGGGCCGCCCTCGCGGACCTCGGCCCGGACCAGGTGGACGACCTGACGGACGGCCTCGAGGCCAACCTCGCCGACGCGCTCGCGGACGACGGTCGCGCGCACCGCGGCGGACTCGTGGAGGAGTTCGGCACCCCCGGCGCGTACGCCGCCGAGCTGCGCACGGCCGCGGGCCTCGACCCGGCGCGTCCGGGGCACCCGCTGCGCGACGCCCTCGCGGGGCGCTGGCGGGAGGCGCTCGCGATCGACGACGCCGTGCTCGCCGCGCTGCGCGCCAAGCGCGGCTGGGCCCCGGTGGAGGACTTCCTCGTGGCCGTGCGCCCGGCGTGGTGGGTGCTGCGCGGCTGGGCGCTGGCCCACCTGGTCCTGGCGGTGCTGCCGGTCGAGCCGGGTGGCGGGTGGTGGCTGCCCTCGACCCTCGCGGGCTGGCTGGTGCTGGGGGCCGCGGTCGTCGCGAGCGTGCAGTGGGGCCGCGGCCGCTGGGTGGCCCGGGGCCGCTGGCACGCCGTCGTGTCCTGCGTGAGCCTCCTCTGCGCGCTGGCGGCGGTGGTGCTCCTCCTGGCCATGCCGGCCCAGCAGCGCGCCGAGGCGAGGTACCGGGAGGAGGTCGGGGTGTCGGTGCCGGAGCCGACCGACGGCGTCGTCGTCGACGGAGAGCTCGCGACGAACCTCTTCGTGTACGACGCCGCCGGGCGGCCGGTCGAGGGTGCGCAGGTCGTCGACCAGGACGGGCGGCCCGTCGTCACGGAGCCGTTCGCGGGTCAGGCCGGCCACCAGGGCACGACGTGGCTCCACGACCTGGCCGAGGACGCGTACCGCATCGGCAGCGCCGACGTCGCCGGGGTGCTGCGCTGGAACACGTACCCGCTCTGGCTCGCGCCGGCCCGCGTCGTCGAGGACGACGCGTACGGGGAGGACCTCCGCCTGCGGGACGACGCCCCGGACGCGCTCGTCGCACCGCGGTGGCCGTTCACGCAGGTGCCGTCCGTGGCCCCGTGGACCGGGCGCGCGGACGGCGCCGCGACCGTGCCCGCCGCGACGCCCGCACCCGGAGCGACCCCGGCGCCGGGCGACGGCACGACGCCGGTGCCGGGCGAGGCGGCGACGCCGGCACCCGGCGACGCGGCCGTGCCCGACGGCACCGGGGCCCCCGCCGACGCACCCCCGCCCGTCCCGGCGCCCGGCGCGTCGGCCGGGTGAGCGCGCGGGGACGGGGCCGCGGGGAACCGGATGCGCAGCCGCGCCGTTTGCCTAACCTGTAACCCCGTCCCCGCGCTGACCCGGAAAGGGCCATGACCGCCGACATCTGGGCCGACATCGGCCTCGTCCTGCTGTTCATCCTCGTCGGCGGCGTCTTCGCCGGCACCGAGCTCGCCCTGGTCTCGCTGCGTGAGTCGCAGCTCGTCCAGCTCGAGAAGCAGTCGGCGCGCGGGGCACGCGTCGCCGCCGTGGCACGGAACCCCAACCGGTTCCTCGCGGCTGTGCAGATCGGCGTGACGGTGGCGGGGTTCTTCTCCGCGGCGTTCGGCGCGTCCGCGCTGGCGCCGTCGGCGGCGCCGCTGTTCGAGAGCCTCGGGCTCCGCCGCGGGACGGCGGAGGGCGTGGCGCTGATCGTCCTCACGCTGATCATCGCCTACCTGTCGCTGGTGCTCGGCGAGCTCGTGCCCAAGCGCATCGCCATGCAGCAGAGCCAGCGGGTCGCGCTCACGGTGGCGCCGCCGCTCGACCGCTTCGCGATCCTCATGACGCCCGTGATCTGGCTGCTCTCGGCGTCGACCGACGCGGTCGTGCGCCTGTTCGGCCTCGACCCGAAGGCGACGGGCGAGCAGATCACCGACGAGGAGCTGCGCGACCTGGTCCGCAGCCACCCGGACCTCCCGGAGGACGAGCGCCGGCTCATCGACGACGTGTTCTCGGCCGGCGACCGGTCGCTCGCCGAGGCGATGCGCCCCCGCGGCGACGTGCACTTCCTCGCCGCGTCCGCGCCGATCGCCGAGGCCGCGCGCGTCGCCGAGGACCTGCCGTACTCGCGGTACCCCGTGACGGGCGAGGACTTCGACGACATCGTCGGCTTCGTGCACGTGCGCGACCTCCTGGCACCTGTCGCGCGCGCCGTCCGCGAGGCCGAGGAGGACCCCGACGCGCACGGTCGCGAGGGCGTGGTGGAGGCGATCGTCGAGGTCGCCGCGACGACCGTCGGCGACGTCACGCGCCCGATCGTGTCGCTGCCGGGCACCAACGCGGTCCTGCCGACCCTGTCGCTCATGCGCCGCACCGGCTCGCACATCGCCGTCGTCGTCGACGAGTACGGCGGCACCGACGGCATCGTGACCCTCGAGGACCTGCTCGAGGAGCTCGTCGGCGACATCGTCGACGAGTACGACCCCGTCCCCGACACCGTCGCCGAGGGCGAGGCGGTCGACGCCGGCCTGACGCTCGAGGAGTTCGCGGACCG
>JAPSIR010000034.1 GCA_031178625.1 Cellulomonas sp. | reverse complement strand
ACGGCGCGCACTGCGCGAGGAACGCGTCGTCGGTGCGCTCGACGTACGCGCTGCGCGCGCCGCACAGCACGACCCCCAGGTCGAGGTCGCCGGCTGCCGCGCGCACGCGCCGCACGACGTCGCGCGCCAGGCCGAGGTCGAGGCCGTCGACCGCGAGCGGCGCGCCGTCGTGGACGACGTAGGCGCCGTTCTCGGCGAGGTAGACGAGGTCGTCGCGGCCCATCGAGCGGCGCAGCGTCGCGTACTGGCGGCCGCTCGCCGGGCACACGGTCACCCCGCGGGCGAGCAGCGCGTCGAGCAGCGGCCAGAACGACGGGTGCACGCGCTTCGCGCCGTCCAGCAGCGAGCCGTCCATGTCGAGCGCGAGCAGCCGGACGTCCGGCACGTGGTCCAGCACGGGGACGGGCGTGGGGACGGGCGCGGGGGCGGGTGCGGGCACGGCTGCGGGCGGAGGCGCGGTCACCCGTCGAGCATGCCTCACCGGCGGCGGGCGCCCGGCGCGTGCGCGCGCTCTCCCGGGGCCTGACGTACGCCTACCCCCGCTCGACCGGGGCACGGTCCCGCTGCTACCCGGCGGCCGGCCACCACAGGCGCACCGCGGCGACGACCGCCGCGTCGCCCGGGGCGTGCGTGCCGGCCACGAGCGCGAGCGTCCACGGGCCGCCGAGGCCGGCGAGGTGGGTCGTCAGCTCGTCCGGGGTGCCGAAGGGGTCGCGCTCCCCGGACACCGCGAGGACGGGCACGCGGACGTCCGGCAGGTGCGCCGTGCGGAGCCGGTCCCCCCGCCCCGGTGGGTGGAGCGGGTACGACAGGAGCAGCAGCCCGGCCACCGGCAGCCCCTCCGCGACGGCGACCGACGCCATCCGCCCGCCGAACGAGCGCCCGCCCACGACGAGCCGGTCGGTGCCGACGCCGAGGTCGGCGGCGAGCGCCTCGGCCTCGTCGCGGACGCGGGCGACGGCCGCCGCGCCGCGCGGCAGGCCGACCCGGCGGACGGCCACGTGCGGCGACAGCGCCGCGTCGAGCGCGACGAGGGTGGCGTGGTCGCGGGTCGCGCTCGCGCCCGGCGTGAGCAGCACGCCGGCGACGTCCACCGGGGCGGCCCCGCGGTGGACGACCCGGACGTCGGCTGCGGCGGTCGGCATCCCCGCACCGTCTCACGACGCCGGTCCGGGCACGACGCCGGATCTGCCCGGCTCGCCCGGATGAGTGGAGCCGGCCGTGCACCCGGCCGTGCCACCGCGCCGCTCGTGACGCTGCCCCACGACCCCCTCGACGAGGAGGAGCCGATGACGCGGTACGCGTGCACCCGGAGCAGCTGCTGCGCACGGTCGGCGCCCTGCGTGACGCGGCGGCCGGCATCGAGGCGGAGCTCGAGCGGCCGGACGCCGAGGTGCGGCGGCTCGGGGGCCGGTGGTCGGGCGAGGCTCGCGAGGTGTACTCGCGGGCGCGGGTGCAGGGCGACCTGGTCGACACGGCGAGGACCGGCTTCACGCGCACGTGGGCGAACCGCGACAAGTTCGCGACGGTGCGGTGACCGCGCCTGCCCGGGGGCGGGTGCGGCGCTCGGGCGCCGAGGCGCTCGTGACCGCGCGGCTCGTGCGTCCCGGCGTGGCCCGCAGCACGGCCCGGACGACGCGTCGCCGGCCGTCGGCAGCACGGCGCCGCGGCGCGACGACGTGCTGACCGGGGCGGTGGCGCGCATCGCGGACGCGCGGGTCGACGACGTCACGGTGTTCCCGGAGGGCGCCGCGGTCGACGTCACGTTCACGCTGGCCGGCGACACCTACCGGGAGACGCTCGCCCACGACCGGGACGAGGCGGACGACGACCGGGTCCTCACGCGCGGCCTCGCGGGGACGCCGGCCGTCACGGCGCTCCCGGCCGACCCCGTGCCGTTCGCGGTCTCCGGGGTGCGCGCCGACGACGACCCGGCCCTGTGCCGCGACGGCCGCTCCGGGCCGGACGGGGAGCACCCGCTCCTCCCGGCGGTCTACGACGTCTCGGTCGACCTACGGGCTGGACGTTCGACCCGGCACGGAACCGGCCGACCGAGCAGGAGGTGCGCGTCGAGCCGCGCGGTGACGCGGAGCTGCGCCTCGTCGTCGAGCCGCCCCGCGGGTGACGCACCCGCCCGTCCGTACCGGTGAGTACGGTGGGCGGGTGAGCGAGGGGACGGGACCGGCGGCAGGTGCGACGGGGCAGGACGTCCGCGGACGCGTCGTCATGCAGGTGCGCTGGTCCGACGTCGACCTGTTCGGGCACGTCAACAACGCCGCGTTCCTGCGGTACCTCGACGACGCACGGTTCACGCTGTTCCCGCGCATGGGCGTCGACGAGGCCGGGGCGATGACCGCGTCGCTGCTGGTCGTCGTCAAGCACGAGATCGACTACGTGGCGCCGATCCGGTTCCGCCTCGCGCCGGTCGCGGTCGAGGTGTGGGTGCCGCGGCTCGGGCGGTCGTCGGTCGACTTCGCGTACGAGGTCCTCGACGGGGACGGGCCGGGCGCCGGCGTCGCGCTGCGGGCGCGCTCGCGGATGGTCCAGCTCGACCGCGCGACGCACACGCCGCGAGAGTTCACCGCCGAGGAGCGCGCGTCGTTCGCCGCGTACCCCGGGCCGGAGCCGGTGCTGCGCGGCTGGTGAGCCACCCGCCCCGTGACCGACGCCGCACGCCCCCGTCCTACCGCGCGCCGCGCCGGGCGGGGACGATGGCGCCCGTGACGACCGCCCGCCTGCACCTCGTGCTCATGCTCGCCCTCACGTTCACCACGGGCATCATCGACGCCGTCGGCTACCTCGGCCTCGACCGCGTCTTCACCGCCAACATGACGGGCAACGTCGTCATCCTCGGCATGGCGCTCGCGGGCGCGGACGACCTGCCCGTGCTCGGCCCCGCCGTCGCCCTCGTCGGCTTCATGGCGGGCGCCGCGCTGGGCGGGCGCGTCCTGCGCCGGTCCGCCGCGGGGTGGACGCACCTGTCGACGACGACGTTCGGCACGACCGGTCTCATGGCGGTGCTGCTCGGCGTCGCCTCGCTGGTCGCGCACCCCGAGGAGGGCACCGCCTGGGGCGTCGCGGTCACCACGTTGCTCTCCGTCGCGATGGGTCTGCAGGCGGCCGCCGCGCGCCGGCTCGCCGTCAAGGACGTGACCACCGTCGTCGTCACCTCGACGCTCACCGGCCTGGCCGCCGACTCCCGGCTCGCCGGCGGCACGGGCGACTCGTGGGCGCGCCGCCTGCTCGCGGTCGTGCTGATCCTCGCGGGGGCCGGCGTCGGCGCCCTGCTGCTGCGCGTCGGTGACGCGGGCGTGGGCGTCGGGATGCTGGTCGCGGGCGTCCTCGCACTGGTCGTCGCGGTGATCGGCCACGCCCGCCGCGAGCGCGAGACGGCGACCCCCACCACCTGACGGGGCCGCGGCGCACGACCACCCGCACCGCCCGGCCGCCCGCCGCACCGGGCGTCCACCGCGAACGGGGCCTGGCGTGCGGATCCGACGGCGGAACCGCACGCCGGACCCCGTTCGTCGTGGACGGCCGCTCGTGGACGACCGCTCGCGGTTGCCGGTGCGACCGGTGAGGTGGGCGGCGCCCGGCGGTTCAGGCGCCCGCGTCCAGGCGGGCCGCGACGTCGGCCGGGAAGCCGCCCGTCGCGATCGGGCTCCACCGCTCCGGGGTGATGCGCAGGAGGCTCTTGCCCTGCAGGCGCATCGCGGCGCGGTACTCGTCCCAGTCGGGGTGCTCGCCGGCGATGCAGCGGAAGTAGTCGACGAGGGCGTCCTCCGCCTCGGGCATGTGCAGCACCTCCGCGGTGCCGTCGACCTGCACCCACGCGCCGTCCCAGTCGTCCGAGAGCACGCACACGGACACTCGGGCGTCACGCTCGGCGTTGCGGGTCTTCGCGCGCCCCGGGTACGTGGAGACGACGATGCGACCCGCCGGGTCGACGCCGCCGCTGACGGGGGAGACCTGCGGGCGGCCGTCGGCGCGCGCCGTGACCAGCAGCATGTGGTGGCGTGGGCGCACGAAGTCGAGCAGGCCGGCGAGGTCGACGGTCGTGGACGTGGCGATCGGTCGGGGCACGTCCCGACACTACGTCTGCCGCGCGGTGCACACCCGGTCCGCCGCCGGCGGAGCGCGGCGTCAGCGCAGCACGGTCGCCAGCTCCTCGCGCGAGTGCACGTTGAGCTTGCCGAACACGCGCGACAGGTGGGAGTCGACCGTGCGGGTCGAGAGCGTGAGGCGCTGTGCGATCGCCCGGCTCGTCATGCCGCCCGCGGCGAGGGACGCGATCTCCCGCTCCCGGGCCGTGAGCGTGGTCGGCGGGCCGACCGGCGGCAGCCACAGGCCGCACCGGTTGAGCTCGCGCTCGGCGATGCGGACGACGTCGGCGTCCCCGGTCGCGACGGCCTCCGCGTGCGCCACCAGCGCCGCGGCCCGGGGGCCCTCGCAGACCGCGCCCAGCGCGCGGACGCGCTCGAGCAGGCGCTCGTCGGGCACGCCGTCCCGGCGCGCCGCGTCGAGCACCCGGTGCAGCGCCTCGAGCTCGATGCGGAACGCACCGCGCTCGCGGGCCCACCTGGCCGTGGCGAGCGCCTCCTCGCGCAGCCCGCGGTCGCGCAGCCAGGCCAGCGCGTCCAGCCGGCGCACGCGCAGGTCGCCCTCGACCGCGGCGCTGGAGGCGGCGGGCACCCGCGCGGAGCGCTGCAGCAGGTCGTGCGCGGCCGCCGCGTCCCCGCACGCCGCTGCCGCCACCGCCTCCGCGACGAGCGTGTAGCGCGCGATGCCGCTGACGTCGCTGACCGCGAAGCGGGCGTTCGCGCTCGCGAGCTGCCCGCGCGCGCTGGTCCAGGCGCCGTCGGCGATCGCGGCGAGCCCTCGCGCCGCGTGGGTCGTCGCCCAGTCGAGCGCGTACGGCGCGCCCGTGGGGTTCGGCGCGGCCGCCGTGTGCACCGCCGGCACGTCCCCGAGCCACAGGAGCACGAGGAACGTCGCGACCAGCACCTCACCGCGCCCCCAGCGGTGCTCGCCGTCGTGCGCCGAGGCGACGTCACCGTAGCGCCGGCACAGCGCCGCGGCGCGTACGACCTCGCCGCGGTCGGACAGGCCGACGACCGTGGGCGGCACGAGGGTGACGCGGCGAGCCGGGTGGGTGGTACCGCCCAACCGTGCGACCGCGGCGTCGAGCACCTGCGGGAACCGTCCCGCCCAGCACAGCCGCACCAGACGCGCGACGTCCGCCTCCGCGTGCCACCACGGGTCCACGGCGCCGGGCCGGGCCGAGTCGCCCGCGGCGACCACCGCCGCCAGGATCCGCACGGCCTCGTCGACGTCGCCGCGGTGGTACTGCGCGACGAGCGCGCGCCGCTCGGCCACCTGCAGCAGCAGCGCGAGCACCGCGGGGTCCGCCGCGTCGAGGTCGGCGAGCAGGGCGTGCGCTCGCAGCAGGTCACGGTCGGCGCCCGCGTGGTCGCCCCCGTGCTGGGACGCCTCGGCGCGCAGCACGTGCAGCTCGACGCGCTCGAGCACGCTGCGGCCGGCACCGGCGAGGGCGCCGTCCGCGAGCCCGACGACGGCGTCCGTCAGCGCCACCGGGAAGGCGGCCGCGGCCGCCTCCCGGACGCGGGACATCGGCACGTCCAGGCCCAGCGCGAGCGCGAGGGTCACCGAGCGCACCAGCGACGCCGGTGCGACTCCGGGCACCACCGGGGCCGCGAGCGCGCGCTCGAGCAGGGCACGCTGGCGCGACACGGGGGTGCGGGCGCGCACCGCGTCGGCGTAGCTCGCGTGCGCGACGTCCACCACGCGGGTCGCGGCGCCGGACGGCGTGGCCGCCGTCGTCACGGTCACGGCGCCGGCGAGGGCGAGGGCGTCCACCGCCGCGGCCGGCACGAGGTCGAGCAGGGTGTCCAGCGGCACGGGACCGGCGACGGCGCACACCTCGAGCGCCGCCCGAGCCGGTTCGGTGAGGCGGCCGACCTCCTGCTCCGCCAGCTCCAGCAACCGGCTGCCCGTACGGGCCCGCCCGTGCGACACCCACACGCCCCTGCTGCGCACGAGCGTGCCCCCGGCGCGCCCCTCCAGCACGGACTCGCGCAGGTGGAACACGTTGCCGCCGCACAGGCTCCACAGCCGGTGCACCGTGTCGACGGTCACCGGGCCGCCCAGCTCGTCCGTGAGCCAGCGCTCGGCGCCCTCCCACGTGAGCGCGGGCACGTCGACCCGCTCCACGGTGTCGTCCCGCCACAGCGCGGCCCACGGCGCCCGCGCGGACCAGCTGCGCCGGACGGTCGCGACCACGAGCACGTCGTGCTGGCGGACCAGCCAGTCGAGCGCACGCGCCGAGCCGTCGTCGAGCAGGTGCGCGTCCTCGACGCGCAGCACGAGCGGGCGGCCGTCGCCGTGGCGCGCCAACCCGTCGGACACGGCGCGCAGCGTGCCGGCGAAGCTCCCGAAGGACGCGGCGCCGTCGAGCAGCGGCTCCAGCGGCGCGAGGGGCAGCCCGTCACGGGCCGACGCCCCGCTGATCGTCACGACGCGGACGTCGCGCCGCGCGCGCAGCGCCGCGAGGGCCTGCGTGACGGCGGCCGTCTTGCCCGTGCCGGGGTCGCCGACCACCAGGACGCCGCGCCCGTCGGCGAGCGCGTCGGCGACGTGCGCGACGACCTCCGGGTGCAGGACGGTGGTGCTCCGGCGGGGGCCGCGCTGCTCCGGCAGCACCGCTGCCGAGCCGGTGGCCGGTGCCGCACGGACGGGCCCGACGGGGGGTGCGGAGGGGCGTCCCTCGGCGGTCGTGCTCATGGGGTCCTCCGGTCGGCCGCGCGCGTGGGACCAAGGTCGCACCCCGGCGCACGGCACGTCACCGAGCCGTCCGTCCGCGCCGACGGCCGTATCCGGCGCATCCGGGACAAGTCGCCCGGTCGGCGCGAAGTTTCACCCGTCCGGGACGGCTCCGCACGTCAGCGGGCCGAACCTCGGTAGGGATTACCGATGCCCGCGCCGTCCGCCGCTGCCTAGCCTCGCGACGATCCGCAGCGGCTCGCGACCCCACGTCGCACCGGCAGGCGTGAGCTCCCGAGCAGAAGGACGACCAGTGCCCACCTACACCGCACCCGGCGTGTACGTCGAGGAGATCCCCTCGTCCCAGAAGGTGCTCACGTCGGCTCCGACCGCCGTGACCGCGTTCGTCGGCTTCACCGCCACCGCGCCCACCGACGACCCCCGCGACCCCGAGGGCCTCGCGCCCCGGCTCGTGACGAGCTGGCCCCAGTTCGAGGCCCTGTACGGCGGCTTCGTCGACGGCGCGATGCTGCCGCTGTCGGTGTACGGGTACTTCCTCAACGGCGGTGCGCAGGCGTACGTCGTGCGCGTGCCGAACGCCGAGCCGTCGGGCAAGCCCGCGACGCTCGCGCTGCCCGCCGCCGACCGTGCGCTCGGCCTGCCCGTCGCCGTCGAGTCCGTCGAGCCCGACGCCGACATCTCGGTGGTCGTGTCCTCGGACGACGCGCCCGAGGACCTCGAGGGCCCGACGACGTTCACCATCACGGTGCTCGAGGGCGACGAGCCCGTCGAGACGCACCGCAACCTCGACCTCGGCGGCGCGCGCGACGCCGCGACCGTCGTGAACAAGACGTCGACCAAGGTGAAGCTGACCATCACGCTCGACGAGGACGCCGACCTCGCCAGCCAGCTCGAGCTGCTGCGCCCGGGCACCTACACGCTGGAGAAGGCCGAGCCGGTCAAGGTCCCCGTCACCGGCCGCAAGTTCGCCGGCTCCGAGGCCGCCCGCACCGGCATCAACGGCCTCGCGATCGCCGAGGACGTCACGATCGTCGCCGTGCCGGACCTCGTCACGGCCTGCACGCGCGCCGACGGCACCCTCGACCTGGGCCTGTGGAAGGCCGTGCAGACGTCGCTCATCGCGCACTGCGAGCAGCACGCCAACCGCATGGCCCTGCTCGACGCGCCCCCCGGGATGACGCCGCAGCAGATCAAGGAGTGGCGCTCCGACGTCGCCCAGTACGACTCGGCGTTCGCGGCGCTGTACTACCCGTGGATCAAGGTGGAGAACCCGCTCGGCTCGGGCGCCACCGCCGAGGTGCTCGTGCCGCCGTCCGGCCACGTCGCCGGCGTGTGGGCGCGCACCGACGAGACGCGCGGCGTGTGGAAGGCCCCGGCCAACGACACGATCCGCGGCGTCCTCGACGTCGAGCGGTCCGTCACGCAGACCGAGCAGGGGTTCCTCAACCCCATCGGCATCAACGCGATCCGTCCGTTCGGCACGCGCGGGATCCGCATCTGGGGCGCGCGCACGCTCGCCTCCGACACCGACTGGCAGTACCTGAACGTCCGCCGCCTGTTCAACATGGTCGAGTCGACGATCCTCGAGGGCACCCAGTGGGCCGTCTTCGAGCCGAACGACGTCACCCTGTGGGAGGGCGTCAAGCGGACCCTCACCGGGTTCCTGCACGGGCTGTGGCAGTCCGGGGCGCTCTTCGGCTCCACCGCCGACCAGGCGTTCTTCGTCCGCTGCGACGAGACGACCAACCCGCCGGAGTCCATCGACGCCGGGCGCCTCGTCGTCGAGGTCGGCCTCGCGCCGGTCAAGCCGGCCGAGTTCGTCGTCTTCCGCATCAGCCAGAACAAGCAGAGCGCGGCCTGACGGCCTGAGCCGCCCCCACCCCACCCCAGGAGCACCCCATGGCCAGCACCGGACTGTTCAGCGCCGACCCGATCGTCTCCCAGAACTTCTTCCTCGAGATCGACGGGCAGGTCGTCGCCGCCCTCATCTCCGTCTCGGGGCTCGACGTCGAGGTCGGCGTCAGCAAGGTCACCCAGATCGGCAAGGACGGCAAGAAGCAGCAGGTCAAGTTCCTCGGCCAGACGGTCGACGTCCCGGACCTGCAGCTGACCCGCGTCGCCCCCGCCGACGTCACGAACGACCCGCTGTGGAAGTGGTTCAAGGCGGTCCGCGAGGGCGGCCTGAACGGCGACCGCGCCACCAACCGCAAGAACGGCTCCGTCGTGCTCTACGACGCGGGCGCCAAGGAGGTCGCACGGTTCAACTTCTTCAGCGGCTGGCCCAGCAAGATCTCGACCGACCAGCTCTCGGTCGACGGGTCCGACGCGATCAAGGAGACCGTGTCTCTCGTGATCGAGCGGCTCGAGCGGGTCAAGTGACCCTCCGCACCCGGTACGAGTTCACGCTCCCTCGCGGGTACGTCGACCGCGAGGGGGCGGTCCACCGCACGGGCGTCATGCGCCTGGCGACGGCCCGCGACGAGCTCGAGCCGCTGCGCGACCCGACGATCACCGGGCCGGACGACCCGCGCCTCACGGTCGTCGTGCTGGCGCGCGTCGTCGAGCGCCTCGGCGCGCTCGAGCTCGTCACGACGCACGAGATCGAGGGCCTCTTCGCCGCCGACCTGGCCTACCTGCAGGACTTCTACGGCGTCATCAACTTCGGCACGCCCGACGAGTTCGAGCAGTTCGTCGCCGCGCATCAGCCGACCGCGACGCCGGCACCCCCGGCACCGGAGCCCGAGCCGGTGCACGCGCCGACGCCCGTGCAGCAGGTCCCCGCGGCCGTCGACGCGGAGCCGGCACGTCCCGCGCGCCGGTCGGCGATCGAGGAGCTCCCGGCCGAGACCCGGTGACCCGGTGCTGCGCTACCCCGTCGACGCGGTCTGGCAGGAGATCGCCTACCTGGCGTACCACCTGCACTGGCCGCTGGACGCGTTGCTCGACCTCGAGCACCTCGACCGCGTCCGCATGGTGCGCGCGGTCGCGGCGATGAACGAGCAGGCGTGGGAGGCGGTGCGGGACAGTGTCTGAGCAGACGCCGCTGGGCGGTGGTGTGCCGACGACCTCGAGCCGGTTCCTGTTCGAGGTGGACGGCGTGGAGATCGGGACGTTCCAGGAGGTGCGCGGGCTGCGCCTCGACGTGGACGTCGTCGAGTACGTCGAGGGTGGCCAGAACGCGTACGTGCACCAGCTGCCCGGAGTGATGCGCTGGCCGCACCTGGTGTTCACGCGCGGCATGGTGCAGTCGGACTCGCTGTTCGGCTGGGTGCAGCGGTCGTCGGGCCAGGGGTTCGCCGGCAACGACGACACGCTGACCCGGGCGACCGGCGCCGTGACCGTCGTCGACGAGCGGGGCACGCGGCTGCGGTCGTGGGAGCTCGACGGCGTCTTCGCCGTGAGCTGGACCGGCCCGTCGCTGTCCGCCGAGTCCGACGCGGCGCTGACCGAGACGCTCGAGGTCGCGCACAACGGGTTCCGGGCGGTGACGAGGTGACCGCCGACCAGCCGCGCACGCCCCTCGGGGCGGCCGTCGCCGCGCGCTGGCGCCGACCGGGGCCCGTCGGCCGCGCCCGACCCGCCGCGATCGGGTCGGTCGCCTCCGCCGCGGCGCGCTTCGCCACCGGGTGGGGACGCCCCGTGGCCGTCCGCCGCGCGCTGGCCGGTCCCGCCGACCAGCCGACCCGCGTGCGCGTGGCCGACGACGTGCGCCCGCCCCGCTGGTGGTCGCCCGGCCTCGCCGCCGAGCGCCGCGGCCGCGCCGCCCACGACGCGCGGGTCGTCGCCGGCGAGGCCGACCGCCCGCGCGGGCTGCCGCGCGTCGCCGACCGGCTGCCCGACGAGAGGCACCACCGCCCCGGCGCGGTGCAGGCGCGTCTCGTGCCGCGGACCGTGCCGATGCGGCTGCCCGACGCCGTCCGAGCCGTCGGGACCATGACCACACCCGCCGACAGCGGTGCCCGCCGGGCGGACCCCCGGGGCCGTCCGGGGCAGTCCGCGGCGCCCCAGCAGCCGTCGCCCGGTGCCGCGCAGGGCGCACCGGGTGCCGGGGCGCCGACGACCACGACGGCCGCCGCACCGGCCGGGCGCACGCCCGCGGGTGCGGGGACGACGGACGGCGGCGCGGCCGCGACCGCGGGTGCTGCAACCCCTGCCGGGGCCCTCGTGCGCCGTCGGGCGCACGCGCGGCGCGCGGTGGAGCGCGCCGACGCGGGACGGGCCGGGCGGTCCGCCACCGGGCGGTCCGCCACCGGGCGGTCCGCCGCCCGGTCGCCCGCAGCCGCACGGTCCGCCGACGGAGGGCCCGCGGGGCTGTCGCCCGGCCCGGCGCACGCCGCGGGGAGGACGTCGACCGCCGGTGCCCCGGTGCGGCGGTCGGGCACCGGGACGGCGTCGGCCCCCGTGCCCGCGGTGACGGCGCCCGCCGTCGCGCCGGCGCCGGCTGCGCGGACGGCGGCGTCGACGGCTCCGACGGCGAGGCCCTCCGCGCCGACGCCCTCCGCGCCGACGCCTCCCGCACAGACGCCTCCCGCACAGACGCCCTCCGTCTCCACGCCCTTCGTCTCCACCCCCTCCGCCTCGACGCCGCCGCACTCGACGCCCGCGACCTCGACGCTCCCGGCACCGGCGTCCACCGGCGCAGGCCCCCGGACCCCGGTGGCAGCCCCCACCGGCTCGACCGTCCGGGGCCGGCACGCCGCGGTCGTGCCCGTCCGGACGTCTGGCCCGGCTGCGGACGCTCCGACGTCGGTCGGTGCGTCGCCCGTCGGTCCCGCGTCGGTCGGTCCGTCGCCCGTCGGTCCGACGTCCGCCGCCCTGACGGCAGGTGACGGATCCGGCGACCCGGCGCGCGCCGCGGTGGTCGTCGCGCCGCCTGCCCGACGCGCCGCTGCGGCCACCGGGACGCGTCCCGGGACCGTCCTGTCCCACGGCGCCGACGTGCGCGCCGGGACGCTCCCCGTGGCGTCCGCACCGCTCGCCGGACCGGTGCGCCGGGCCGCGCTCGCCCTGCGCGGCGGCCGCGACCTCGCCGTCGGCGCCGCCGCGACGGGCGCACGGGTGGCGTGGCGGCCGGGCGCGGCGACCGTCCGGCGGCTGGCCCTCGCCGCCGCGTCGAGCCCGTCCTCCGGGACCGGGCCGTGGGCGCCCACGTCGTCGGCGCCCACGTCGTCGGCGCCCACGTCGTCCACGGTGGCGTCCTCGAGCGCTCCGCCGGTGCGGGTGGAGCCGCCGAGGGCGGCGCCGGCCCGTCCCGCGGGCGCCCCCCCGGCACCCGCGCCGTCCGTCCCGCGCGCCGCGCCCGCGGCCGCCGCCGGGTCGGCGACGCGTGCCGTGCCGGGTGGCGCGCCCGGGCACTCCGTCCCCGCGTCGCCCGGCGCCGTGACGCAGCCCGGTGCCGTGCCACCCGCTCCTGCACCGGTCCGCACCGCCGCGTCCACCGGTGTCGGCGTCACCGACGGTCGCGCCGTGCGTGGCGACGCCGGGCCCGCGGCTCCTGCCGGACCCCCCGGTGCCCAGGTCCCGGCCTCCGGCCGGGGAACGCCCGGCACGTCCTCCGGTGCCGCCCGCCCCGCCGCGGCCGTCCGTGCGGCGCAGCCCGCCGCGTCGGTGGGGACGTCCCGTCCCGTCCCGGCCGTCCGCGACGTGCCCGGTGCCGGGCACCGTCGCGGGCTGGTGCGGCGCTCGACCGGCCTGGGGCTCGGGTCGCCGTCCCTCCCGCGCCCCGTGCGCGGCCACCGTGCCGTGGCCCCGGCGCCCGGTGCGTCGTCGTCCGCCGGCCGGGTCGGGTCGGCGCGCGCCCGCCCGGTCGGCCCCGGTGCCGCGGCGTACGCGTCGGTCGCGTCGCTGCGCCCCGACGGGGCCTCCGCCGCCGCAGGGACGGCACGCACCGGCCCCGCCGGCGCACGTGCCGGCGCGGCCGCCGGAGCGACCGGCGGCGGCGCCACGTCCGCCGGCGCGGACCCCGCGACCGCCGCTCCCACCGCCCACGCGGCCTACGCGCCCTCACGCGCGGCGGGGGCGCGCGCCGGGCGCGCGCCGGTCGCGACCGCCGCGGAGCCTGTCGGCGCGCTCGTCCGCGCGCTCCGGCCCGTGCAGCTGGGCGGCGGCGCCGCGTCCGGCGGTCCGGCCCGCGGAGGTGCCGTCGCCGGCACGTCGCGCGGCACCGCCCCCGGTGCCCCCGTGGGCGCTGCCGTCCTGCGCGCGGCGACGGCGTCGGCGCTCGCCGCCGGATCCGGCACGGCGCAGGCGGGCACCGCCTGGGGCGCCCCCGCCGCCCCGGCCGTCGCACGGTCGGGTCGCGGCGTCGCGGCGTCCCCCGCCGCCCCGGCGGGCGGCGGGCGCCGACCTCTCGGCACGTCGTCCGCGGCGCGCGCCTCCGTGGCGGCGCACCCCGCCACGGCCGGACTCACCCGCACCGGCTGCGCCCTCACCGGCTCCGCCCCCACCGGCTCGGCCCTCACCGGCTCGGCCCTCACCGGCTCCGCCCTCACCGGCTTCGCCGCCACCGGCCCGGCCCCTGCCGGTCCGGTCCTCACCGGCTCGCTCGCGGCGGGCTCGGTCGCCGGGCTCGGCTCCGCCCTCGCCGGGACGGTCCGCCGCCTCAGCGTCGTCCCGCCGCGCACCGTCGTCCGCCGGGACCGCACCGCCGCCGCCCTCGCCGCCGCCCCCGGCGCTCCCGCGGTCCGCCCGTCGGGTGCCCCGCCCCTGCCGTCGTCCGCCGCCGGCCGCCCCGCGCCGGCCGCCCCGGGCCTGGCCGGCACCACCCTCCGCACCTCCGGGACCGGCGCCCCCGGCCCCGCCCCGCACCCGCAGGGTCCCGCCCCCGCCGTCGTCCGACGGTGGCTGCCCGCGGCCGACCCGGGAAGGACCGCCGTGACCGGCGACCGCAGCGACGCCACCCCCGGCAGCCCCCTCCGCCCGCCGGCCGACGTCGAGCGTCGCCTGCGTGCGGAGCTCACGGCGTGGCTGGAGCAGGAGCTCGACGACCGCGTCCTGCGCATCGTCGAGGCGCGGCTCGAGGAGCAGGACGAGCGACGCGCGTGGCGCCGCACGCGGGAGGTGTTCTGATGGCGACGACCGCACCGGTCAAGGCGTTCCTCGAGATCGAGGGCGGCCAGCGCGTGCCCTGCCTGTTCAACCCCGCGCAGCTGCAGGTCACGCGCGAGAACCACTGGGTCGGTGACCCGCGGCCCGGGCGCGGCGTGCCGCGGCTGCGGTACGCCGGCTCGTCGTCGGGGGTGCTGCAGCTCGACCTGTTCTTCGACACCACCGCCGACGGCAGCGCGGTCACCCGGCACACCGGGCGCCTGCTGCAGCTCATGGAGATCGACCCGTCGCTGCCGGGCGCCGACGAGTCCACGGGCAACGTGCGGCCGCCGACCGTGACGTTCCACTGGGGCGACCTGCACTCGTTCACCGCGGTCGTCGCGGCGCTCGCGCTGACGTTCACGTACTTCTCGTCCGACGGCACGCCGCTGCGCGCGCACGCCGCGCTCGAGCTGCGCCAGTACGAGGCGTCGCGTGCCTTCGGCCCGCAGAACCCGACGTCGGGCACCCCGCAGCCGCACCGCGTGCACCGCGTGCAGGCGGGGGAGACGCTGGACCGCATCGCGGCCCGGCACTACGGCGACCCGACGCGCTGGCGCGCGCTCGCGGTCGCGAACGGCATCGAGGACCCGCTGGACCTGCGTCCCGGTGCGCTGCTGTCCGTGCCGCGGGGGGACCTGTGAGCGTCGACGTCGGCACGCAGCGGCTCGACCCGCTCGCGCACACCTCGTTCGTCGTCCGCGTGGACGGCGAGGAGCTCGGCGTCACCGAGCTCGCCGACCTGCTCGACGTGCGCGTGCAGCGCGGTGTGCGCACCGTGGGCCGCGCGCAGCTGACGTTCGCGGACCGCGGCTACGCGCTCGTGCGCCGCCGGTTCGCCATCGGCATGCCGGTGACGGTCGGTGTCGAGCGGACGACGGTGTTCCGGGGCGAGATCACGACGCTCGGCACGAGCTCCGGGTCGGACGGCACCACCACGACGCTGGTCGCGCACGACGCGGCGTACGGGCTGACCACGTCGGCGACGGTCGAGGCCCGCGCGAACGTCAGCGCCGGCCAGGTCGTCGAGGAGCTGGCGCGCACGGTGCGCCTCACCGTCGAGGGGTGGCCGTCCTCGGCGGCCGAGCCGTGGCACCTGCAGGCGGACTCGCCGCTCGGCCTGGTCGACGAGATGGCGCTCGCCGCGGGCCTGGACTGGGTGGTCGACGGCGACCGGCTGCTCGTGTGGCGCCGCGCACGCGGCACGGCGCAGGGCACCAGCCGGCGCCGGCTGACGCTCGGCACCGACCTCGCCGAGATGTCGGCCCGGCAGGTGGGGCGACCAGCCGCCACGTACGTCGTGCAGGGCTGGGACGGGCGCACCGCGACGCCCGTGCGCGGCGAGGCGGACGCCCCGGCGTCGCGCGCGGGCTTCGCGGCGCGCGCGACCGGCTCGGGTCGCGCGCCGCAGGTGCAGGTGGGCGGGCTGCGGGTGCGCTCCGCCGAGGAGGCGCAGGACCGGGCCGACGCGCTCGCGGCGCGGCACGGCCGGGTCGAGGCCCACGGGCGCGGGCGGCTGCTGCCCGACGTGACCCCCGGCAGCGAGGTCGAGGTCGTCGAGGGCGGGCCCCTCGACGGCGTCTACTACGTGCAGGAGGTCGAGCACCGCTACGACGGCCGCACGACCCGCACGTCGTTCGTCGCGGGCGACCGCGAGCCCGTGCGGCTCGGCGGCGGCGACACGCCCGCCGCGTCCTCGTCGCGGCACCGCGGCGTGGTCGTCGCGACCGTGAACAGCACGCAGGACCCCGACCGGCTCGGGCGGGTGCGCGTCACGTACGTCACCGCGTCCGAGCGGACCTCCTCCGACTGGGCGCGCGTGCTCGCGCCGGGCGGCGGGGCCGTCGGCGGGCTGGTGCTGCAGCACGAGCCGGGTGACGAGGTGCTCGTCGCGTTCGAGGGCGGGGACCTGTCCCGGCCGGTGGTGCTCGGCGGGCTGCACGGGTCCACGGCCCTGCCGCCGGACACCGTGCGCGCCGAGCAGGGGCCGCGCGTGCGCGCGATGCACGGCCGGCACGGGCAGCGGCTCGTGCTCGGCGACGGCGAGCAGGGCGCCGACGCGTACGTCGAGCTGGCGCTCGGCCGGGCCGGCCACCGGCTGCGCATCTCCGAGGCGCGCGCCGACCTGGAGGTCGGCGACGTGCCGCTGCGGATCACCGCCGGGTCGTCGTCCATCGAGCTGGACGGCCGCGGGCGCATCACCGTCTCCGGCACCGACGTCGAGGTGCGGGCGACCAACGAGCTGCGCCTGTCGGGCGCGACGGTCAAGGTGGAGGGGAAGGGCAGGGTCGAGGTGACGGGTCCCCAGGTCGCCCTCAAGGCGAGCGGCACGGCCGAGGTGTCGGCCACCGGCATGACGAAGGTCGCGGGCAACCCGGTGGCGATCAACTGATGAGCGACGCGTACCCCACCCCCGGTCGCGCGGCCCCGGCCGCGGACTTCGTCGGTCGCGGCTTCGCGTGGCCGTTCGGGGTCGACCACACCGGTGCGATCGCCCTGACCGAGGGCACGGGCGACGTCGAGGACTCGATGCGCGTCGTGCTGCTCACGGCGCCCGGCGAGCGCGTCATGCGGCCGGCCTTCGGCTGCCGCATCTGGGAGCTGCTCTTCGAGCCGATCACGCCCAACCTCGTCGGGCTGGTGCGCCAGGCCGTCCGGGACGCCCTGGCCCGGTGGGAGCCGCGCGTCGAGGTCGAGGACGTGCGGCCCGTGCAGGACGCCGTCGACCCGGGCCTGCTCCGCATCGCCGTCGACTACCGCGTCCGCTCCACCAACGACCGGCGCAACCTGGTCTTCCCGTTCTACGTCATCCCTCGCGAGGACTCCTGATGCCGCCGCTCGACCCGCCGAACCTCGACGACCGCCGCTTCCAGGACGTCGTCGACGAGACCAAGCGCCTCATCCCGCGGTTCACGCCCGAGTGGACCAACCACAACGTGTCCGACCCGGGCGTCGCGCTGGTCGAGCTGTTCGCGTGGATGAGCGAGATGGTGCTCTACCGCGTCAACCAGGTGCCCGAGCGCATGTACGTGCACTTCCTCAACCTCGTGGGCGTCGAGCCGTTCCCCCCGTCGGTCGCGCGCACGCGGCTGACGTTCTGGCTGTCCGCGCCCGCGACCGAGCCGGTGGTGCTGCCGGCCGGCACGTCCGTGTCGACGGTGACCGCCGGCGGGCAGGACCCGGTCGTGTTCGCCACGTCGGGGGAGGCGGTCGCCACGCCGCCCGTGCTGGTCGCCGCGCGCACGGCCGGCCCGGGCGGCGCCGCGTCGAGCGACGTGTGGGAGCAGCTGCACGTGCCGGGGGAGACGGTCGTGTGCTTCCCCTCGTTGCCGATCGTCGACGGCGACGCGCTCTACCTCGGCTGCCGCGACCGGCTCGCCGACCTCGCGCTGCGCCTGGACGTCACCGCGCACGCCGAGGGCATCGGCGTCGACCCGTCGCGCCCGCCGCTGGCCTGGGAGGTGTGGGCCGGGGAGGGATGGGTGCCGACCGTCGTCGAGGACGACACCACCGGCGGGCTCAACCGCGACGGCACGGTCGTGCTGCTGGTCGGCGACCGCCACGTGCCCCTCACCCTCGGCGGCACGACCGCGTACTGGCTGCGCGCGCGCCTGCTCGGCACCGACGACGGGCGCCCCGCGTACCAGGCGTCGCCGCGCGTGGGCTCGGTGCGGCTGCGCACCGTCGGCGTGAGCGTGCCCGCCGAGCACGCGCAGGCGATGGGCACCGAGGTGCTCGGCCGCTCGGACGGACGCCCCGCGCAGCGGTTCGCCGTCGCCGCGACCCCGGTGGCGGCCCGGCGCGCCGACGAGCGCGTCGTCGTCGTCGACCACACCGGGGCGCACGAGTGGGACGAGGTGCCGGACTTCTCGACGTCCGGCCCGCACGACCGGCACGTCGTGTGGGACTCCGCCACGGGTGAGGTCCGCTTCGGTCCTGCCGTCCGCCAGCCCGACGGCCGCACGCGCCAGCACGGCGCCGTCCCCGCGGACGGGGCGCAGGTGCGCGTCACCGGGTACCGGACCGGCGGCGGCGCCCGCGGCAACGTCGGCGCGCGCACGCTGACGTCGCTGCGCTCGGCGCTGCCGTCGGTCCGCGCCGTCACCAACCGGGTGCCGGCGACCGGCGGCGTCGACGCGGAGACCGTCGAGGAGGCCAAGGTGCGGGGTCCCCTCGCGCTGCGGGCCGGCCAGCGGGCCGTCACCGCGGGCGACTTCGAGCAGGCGGCCCGGCAGGCGTCCGTCGAGGTCGCCCGCGCACGTTGCCTGCCCGCGGACCCCGGCGACTCGGGCGGGCCGGTGCACGTGCTGGTCGTCCCGCAGGTGCGCAGCGACCCGCGCACGCACACGATCGACGACTTCGCGCTGTCCCCGACGCTGCTCGACACCGTCGCCGCCGAGCTGGACCGTCGCCGCACCGTCGGCGTCGCGGTGGGACTCGGCGCGCCGTTCTTCCACGGCGTGAGCGTCGCTGCGCTGGTGCGGGCGGTGCCCGGGCGACCGGTGACGGCGGTGCGCGAGCGCGTCGTCGCCGCGGTCGCGCGGTTCGTGCACCCGCTCGTCGGCGGCGCGGACGGTGCGGGTTGGCCGTTCGGGCAGACGCTCACCGCGACCGCCGTCGCGCAGGTGGCCGAGTCGGTCGACGGCGTGCTCGCCGTCGACGAGGTCGCGCTGTTCGGCTACGACCTGCGCAACGGCGTCCGCGTCGGCGAGGGGCGCGAGTCCCTCGCGATCGGCGCGGACACGCTGCTGCTGAGCGCCGAGCACCGGGTGGTCGTGCGATGACGTCCGTCGTGGGACCGGCCGCACCGCCGCACCGGACCGCGGGAGGCCCCCGTGCCGCGGCATGACGACTGGCTGCTCGCGCAGCTGCCCGCGGGCATGGTCGCCGAGGACTTCTTCGCACGGTTCGTGCGGATCTTCCAGGCGCAGGCGGAGACCCTGCTCGCGCACGCCGACAACCTGCCGTACCTGGCCGACCCACGGCTCGCGCCGCCGGAGATGGTGCGCTTCCTCGCGCAGTGGGTCGGGCTGCCGGGTCTCGACCCGGGCCTGCCCGAGGACGTGCAGCGCTCGCTGCTGGTGGCCGGCACGCGTGCGCTGCCGTGGCGCGGCACCGCGCACGGGCTGCGCCTGCTGCTCGAGGGGTGCACCGGCGGCCCGGCGCGCGTCGTCGACGGCGGCGGCGTGCACCCGCTCGGCGACGAGCCGGCCGATCCCGCGTGGGTACGGCTCGAGGTGGCGACGACCGGCCACCTCACGCAGGAGGAGCTCGTCGAGCTGGTGCGGGGCGAGGTGCCCGCGCACGTGCGGGTGGAGCTCGTGGTGGGCGGCCGGACGGTGTGGCCGCGCGTGCCCGCCGCCGCGGTGCCGGCGCACGGGGGTGCGGCATGAGCGGCGTGGTGCGCGACCCGGTGCCCGGCCTCGGCGGGGACCCGTCGCACCTGCCACCGCCCGGGACGACGGACGAGGCGCCGACGGTGCGGATGCCGGCGCTCGCGCCGGTGCCGGACGCCGTGCCGGCTCGGGACGTCCCGACGGGCGCCGCCGGTGCCGTGCCCGTGGCGGTGACCGGTGCGGTGTCCGTGCCGCTGCCCGGCGCGGGCCCCGTGCCCGCGCAGCCGCCGGACGGCGTGGTCGTCGGCGGTGTGCCCGTCCGCCCCGAGGACGTCGTCACCTGCCCCGAGTGCGGGACCGGCTCGGTGCTCGACCTGGTGCGGCGCGACGCCAGCGGCTTCTGCCCGCAGTGCGACTTCCCGCTGTTCTGGGCCGACCGCCCCGACGGGGGCGGCCCCCGCGGCGGTGAGGACCCGGGCGCCGAGCGCCGCGCCCCCGGCGCGGGCGGCGAGGCCGTCGGCGTCGCGGTGCGCTGCCCCGCGTGCGGCGAGCCGCACCCGGTCGGCCACGCCGTCTGCACGCGGTGCGGCGCCGACCTCGCGCCCCCGCCGCCGCTGCCGCCCGCACCCGCGCCGGCGCCCGAGCCGGAGCCGCAGGTGGTCGTCGTGCGCGAGGTCGTGCCGTGCGGGCACCCCCGCACGTGGGTCGTCGCGCTCGTCGCGTCGCTGGTGTCGGCGGCGACGGCCGTCGCCGTCACGCTCCTGCTCCTGCACCCGTGACCCGGGCGCCCGTCCGGCGGGTACACCTCGTCCCGGGGGCGGGTGCGCGCGGTTCGTGCGCGGCGGTCAGGGAGTACCGGCGTCGCCGTCCGCGGGCGGGGTCGGCGGTGGGGCGGGCGTGGGGGCCGGGGTCGAGGTCGGTGGGGGTGTCGGCGTGGGGGTCGGGCCCGGTGCGGCCGTGACCGTGACCGTGCCCGTGCCGGTCGACGCCCGCCAACCGGGTGCGTCCGGCACGTAGCGGACGTGCACGACCCGCCGCCCCGCCGCCCAG
>JAPSIR010000033.1:9972-20273 GCA_031178625.1 Cellulomonas sp. | reverse complement strand
CGCAAGCTGGGGCTGACGTTCGCGGCCCTGATCGTCGCCATGGCGGGGGTCGCGACGTTCGGCGTGGTCCGTGTCCAGGAGATCGAGTCGGGGCTGACGACGATCAACGACGTCAACAGCGTCAAGCAGCGCTACGCGATCAACTTCCGCGGCAGCGTCCACGACCGCGCCATCGCGCTGCGCGACGTCGTGCTCGCACGCACGCCGCAGGACGCGACGGCCGCGGTCGCGCAGATCGACGCGCTCGCCGCGGACTACGCCGAGTCCGCCGAGCTCATGGGCGCCGTGGTGGCCGGCGAGGGGGCCGTCACCGCGGACGAGGCGGCGGCGCTGGACGCCATCGCCGACGTCGAGGCGCGCACGCTGCCGCTCGTGGACGAGGTCGTCGCCCTGCAGGGCGCCGGCGACGTGACGGGCGCGCAGCAGGTGCTGCTCGACGAAGCCGCGCCGGCGTTCACCGCGTGGCTCGACGCGATCAACGTGTTCATCGACCTCGAGGAGGAGATGAACGGGGTCGAGACGGCACGGGCCCGCCAGGTCGCCGGGAGCTTCGCGGCGCTCATGGTCGTGGTCACCGCGCTCGTCGCCGCCGCGTCCGCCGTCGTCGCCTGGCGCGTCACGCGCGGCGTCACGCGGCCCCTCGGCCGCGCCGCCGACGTCCTGCGCCGCGTCGCCGACCGCGACCTGACGCAGCGCGTGGAGCTCACCGGGCACGACGAGGTCGGACGCCTCGCCACGTCGCTCGACTCGGCGCTCGAGAGCCTGTCGCAGGTCATGGCGGGGTTCCGCACGAGCTGCGACGACCTGGCACGCATCAGCGACCGCGTCCGCACCGTCTCCTCCGACATCGCCGACGGCGCCGCGGAGTCGTCCGCGCAGGCGCGCAGCGTGGCGGAGGCCGCCGACGGGGTGTCGCGGAACATCGCCGACGTCTCCGCGGGGTCGGAGCAGGTGGGCGCGTCGATCGGGGAGATCGCCCGCAGCGCCGAGGAGGCGGTCAGCGTGGCCGCCCGGGCCGTCGCCGCCGTCGAGCAGACGGTGGGGACGATCGGTCGGCTGGGCGAGTCCAGCCGCACCGTGGGTGAGGTCGTGCAGGTCATCTCCGGCATCGCGGCGCAGACCAACCTGCTCGCGCTCAACGCGACCATCGAGGCGGCGCGTGCCGGAGAGGCCGGCAAGGGCTTCGCGGTCGTGGCGACCGAGGTCAAGGAGCTGTCGCAGGAGACGGCGCGCGCGACCGAGGACATCGCGCGGCGCATCGAGGCGATCCAGGCCGACACCGAGCGCGCCGTCGCGGCCATCACCGAGGTCGCCGCCGTGATCCAGGAGATGGACGGCCACCAGCGGACGATCGCCGTGGCCGTGGAGCAGCAGGCCTCGACCACGTCGGAGATCAACCGTGGCGTCGCGGAGGCCGCCTCGGTCTCGCAGCGCATCGCCACCGGGATCGGGGACGTCGCCGACGTGGCCCGTGCGACGACCACGTCCGTCGACGAGTCGCGGCAGGCCGCCCACGACCTCACGGGCGTCTCGCGCGAGCTCGGCGACCTCGTCGGGTCCTACCGGTTCTGACGCGGGGCACGCACCACGGCCCGGGCCCCTGGAACGAGGGGCCCGGGCCGTCGTGCGCGGTTCACGGGCGCCGGCGCACCCCAGCGCGCCGGCACCCGTGGGTCAGCGCCAGCCGCCGGAGACGGCCGTGATGAGCTCGCCGTTCGACGTGTCGCCGGACAGCTCCCAGAAGAAGGCACCGCCGAGGCCCTTGTTGCGGGCCCACGTCATCTTGCTCGCGAGGGTCTGCGGCGTGTCGTACGACCACCACTGGGTGCCGCAGTGCGCGTACGCGGTGCCGCCGACCGTGCCGGTCGCCGGGCAGCGCTGCTTGAGGACCTTGTAGTCCTCGATGCCCTGCTCGTACGTGCCGGGCGCGGGGCCCGACGCCGAGCCGCCGGGGGCCGACTGCGTGACGCCGTTCCAGCCGCGGCCGTAGAAGCCGACGCCCAGCAGGATCTTGCGCGCCGGGATGCCCTTGGCGATGAGCTTGTTGACCGCCGCCTCGGAGTTGAAGCCCTCCTGCGGGATGCCGGGGTACGCCGTCAGCGGCGAGTGCGGCGCCGTCGGGCCCTGGGCGTTGAACGCGCCGAAGTAGTCGTACGTCATCGGCATGATCCAGTCGAGCTTCTGCGCCGCCGTGGCGTAGTCGGTGGCGTCGATCTTGCCGCCGTTGCTGCCGTCGGCCGTGATGGCCGCGGTGACGAGGTTGTTCGGCCCGAACCGGTTGCGCAGCGCCGTGACGACGCGGTCGAACGCCTGCGGGCCGCTCGCGTCGCACGTCAGGCCGCACGCGTTGGGGTACTCCCAGTCGACGTCGATGCCGTCGAAGACGTCGGCCCAGCGCGGGTCCTCGACGAGGTTGTAGCAGGACTCCGCGAACGCGGCCGGGTCCTGCGCCGCCTGCGTGAAGCCGCCCGACCAGGTCCAGCCGCCGAACGACCAGATGACCTTCAGGTGCGGGTGCTTCTTCTTCAGCTCGCGCAGCTGGTTGAAGCTGCCGCGCAGCGGCTGGTCCCACGTGTCGGCGACCCCGTCGACCGACTGCTCGGCGGTGTACGCCTTCTCGTAGTCGGCGTACGCGTCACCGATGGAGCAGCGGCCGCCCGTGGTGTTGCCGAACGCGTAGAGGATGTGCGTCAGCTTCGACGCGGACCCCGAGGTGTCGATGTCCTTGACGTGGTAGTTGCGGCCGTAGACGCCCCACTCGGCGAAGTAGCCGACGACCTTGGAGCCGGTGGGCGGCGGGGTCGTGGGCGTCGGCGTGGGCGACTGGGTCGGAGTCGCCGTGGGCGTCGGCGTGGTGGTGGGCGTGGCGGTCGGCGACGACGTCGGCGTCCCGCCGGTGCACGCGGCGCCGTTGACGGTGCAGGTGGTCGGGCGGACGAACGGACCGGAGGCGACGTAGCCCCAGGTCTGCGACGCGCCCGGGGCGAGCGGCCCTGCCCACCCCTTCTTGGCGGCGCGGTAGGCGGACGTGCCGTTGCGCGTCAGGTCGGCGTCCCAGGCGCTGCTGACGGTGGCGCCGTTGGGGAGCGCGAAGTCGACGGCCCACGACGGGACGCTCGAGGTCGTGCCGTTGGTGACGGTGACGGCCACCTGGTGGCCGGTCCCCCAGTCGCCCTGCGAGGCGAACGTGACGGTGACCGCGCCGGCGGCGCTGGCCCCGGGCGCGGCGACGAGCCCGGTGACGAGCACGCCGAGGGCCGTCAGCGCGGCGGCGAGGGCACGCCGTCGTGACGACCCCGGGCGGGGGTGGTGCGCACTGCTCCTGACCATCTCGACTCCCGTTCGTCGATTTGTAAGGATGGCGAACAAATAGGACGTGTACGACCGTAGACCGGCGGGAAAACGTCGGTCAATCGTCCTATGACTGTCGATAACGATGTCGGACCCCGTGGCCGGCCATGGCGAACGGGATGTCTCCGCAGGTCAGGGGCTCTCGCATCGCCCGTTCGGGTGAATGCGTGGCGGCGCCGTCGCAGCCCCGTCCTCAGGCGCGGTGGACGTCAGTCAACCCTCGCGATAACGCTTTTTCCGCCGCGGCGTCAGGGGACGAGCACGGTCATGCCGGCAGGCGCGCCCGGTCGCCCCAGGTCCGCGAGCGCCGCGGCAGCCTCCTCCAGGCCGACGGTCCGCCCCACGAGCCGCCCGGGTGCGAGCCGGCCCGCCGCGATGGCGGCCAGCATCGCGGGGTACTCGTGCGCGGCCATGCCGTGGCTGCCGTACACCTCGAGCTCGTGCGCGACGACGCGGTCCATCGGGAGCGCGGTCGCGGCGTCGGCGCCGAGCAGCAGGCCGACCTGGACGTGCCGGCCACGACGCCGCAGCGCCAGCACGCCCGCCTGCGCGGTCGCCGGGCTGCCGAGGGCGTCCAGGGACACGTGCGCCCCGCCGCCCGTGGCCGCGACGACCTGCGCGGCGACCCCTGCGGGCGCCGCCCCGGCGGGGTCGAGGACGGCGTGCGCACCGGCGGCCAGCGCCGCGTCCCGGGCCGCGGGCGACGGGTCGACGGCGACGACGTGCGCACCGAGCGCGACCGCGGTCATGACCGCGGACAGGCCCACGCCGCCGCAGCCCAGGACGACGACCTCGTCGCCCGCGCGCACCCGGCCGTGCACGGTCAGCGCGCGGTAGGCGGTCGCGAACCGGCAGCCCAGCGAGGCCGCCTCCACGGGCGTCATGCCGTCGGGCACCCGGACGAGGTTCGCGTCGGCGTGGTCCAGCGCGACGAGCTCCGCGAAGGAGCCCCAGTGCGTGAAGCCCGGCTGCGTCTGGTGGGGGCACACCTGCTGCTCCCCCGCCCGGCACGTCGCGCACGTGCCGCACGCGCACACGAACGGCACGGTCACGAGGTCACCGACGGCCCAGTCGCGCACCGCCGGCCCCGCCGCGACGACCGTGCCGGCCAGCTCGTGCCCGGGCACGTGCGGGAGCCGCACGCCGTCGTCGTGCCCCTGCCAGGCGTGCCAGTCGCTGCGGCACACGCCCGTCGCGGCGACCCGCACGACGACGCCGTCGTCCGGGCACGCCGGGTCGGGCACCTCCCGCACCACGGGGACGGCTCCGAACTCCTCGACCACGAGCGCACGCACGCCCCGATCCTCCCGCACGCGCCGGCCCGTCCGGCGCCCGGCCGCGCCCCGAGGTCGCCGGTGCGGCCCCGCGGTCGCCGGTCCGCACCGGCGACCTCACCACCGAGCAGGCGACCTCGGCGAGGACGCGACGGGCGCGGCGGGGACGGCGGGGACGGGGCGGATCGGCGGGCCGTCACGGCAGGGCGGTGGCGGCAGGGCGCCGGCTCCGGCGGTGGCGTCAGGGGCGGGTGGCGGTACGCGTCCGTGCGGCGCGGGCGCGCAGGGACAGGACGACGGCGAGCGGCCAGAGGGCCTGCGCGCCGGCGACGGCACGCTCGGAGACGCCGGTCCACGCACCACCGGCCGGGCCCACGCCCTGCAGCTCGAGCACGAACCACGTCAGCAGCGCGAGCAGCACGAAGCACGCCGTCAGGGCGACGGTCCGCCGCGTGACCGCCGGTGCCGTGACCGCCGAAGCCGCGGGGGGTGCGGTCGCGGGCCGTGCGCCCGCGGGTCGTACGGTCGCGGGTGGTGCGGTCGCCGCCGGCCGGACGTCCGGCCGGAGGGTCGTGGCGCCGCGCCGCCACGCCGCTGCCGGCCACAGCGCCAGCGCGCCGAACGCCACGGCGGCCGCGAGCCCGTGGGCCTGCGGGGCCCGGTCCACGGGCAGGGCCGCGACCGCGACCGTGGCCACCCCGCCGAGCGCGTGCAGCAGCCGGCCGGCACGGGGCAGCGCGCGGGTGCCCAGGGCCGTGACGACGTGGGCGAGCCCGGTGAGCGCGAGGCTCGCCGTCATCACCGCGGGCGCGGTCGCCGTCGTGGCCGCGAGCGCGCTGATCGTCTCGGCGACCGGGTCGAACGTGGGCTGCAGCGCGGCCGCGAGGCTCCAGCCGCCGATCATCGCCACCGGCGCCAGCACGGCCGACGCCACCGCCCACGCCGGCACCGCCGCGTCGTCGTCCGCGCCCACGCCCACCCCGTCCCGAGCCGGTCACGCCGCCCGCGACCTCGGTCCGCGGGCCGGGTGCCGTCCCGCCACCGCCCATCCCACCAGCGCCCGGGCGCGCCCGCAGGGCGTGCGCCCCGCTGTGCGCCCGTCCGGGTGACCCGATGAGTTCGCCGCGTCGCGGCGGTCGGCACCCCGGACGACGCGCACGGCGTCGCCGCGACGACGGGAGCCCCGATGTCCTTCCAGGCCTACCTCGACACCGTCGAGGACCGCACCGGCATGACGCCGCGCGCGCTGCTCGCGGTCGCGCACGAGAAGGGCCTGGACGCACCCGGCACCAAGGCGGCGCAGGTGGTGACGTGGTTCGCCGAGGACTACGGCCTGGGGCGCGGGCACGCGATGGCGTTCTGGCACGTGCTGACGAAGGGCCCGACGATCTCGGGCAAGCACGTCGGCACGTCCGGCTCGCACGCGGACGCGTCGGACACGCTCTGGCTCGACGGGCGGGCGACGCGGCCCGCGTGACCGCCTGACCGCCTGACCGCCTGACCGCCTGACCCGGAGGGTCAGACGTCCGCGACGGCAGGGCCGTGCAGGTGGGCGCGCTCGCCGTCGCGGTCGAAGATGCTGAGGATCTCGACGGGCCCGTCGTGCGGCTCGATGACGTGCGGCACCATCGTCGAGAACTCCGCGGCCTGGCCCGGCCCCACCAGGATGGTCCGCTCGCCCAGCCGGAGCCGGACCGTGCCGCTCAGCACGGTGAACCACTCGCGGCCCGGGTGGACGCCCGGCCCGTGCGCCCTGCGTTCCGGCGTGATCCGCATCTTGGCGACGACGACACCGGGGATCGCGCCGGGACGCGTCAGCAGCCAGGTCGTCATGCCCTCGACGTGCTCGGGGTCGGGGCGGATGACGACGTCCTCGTCCTCCACGGGCTCGACGAGCTGGTCGAGCGTCGTCCCGAGCGCCCGCGCGAGCGGCACGAGCTGGTCGAGGGCGATGCGCCGGTGGCCGGTCTCGATGCGGCTGAGCGTCGAGGGGCTCATGAAGCACCGCGCCGCGAGGGCGTCGAGCGACCAGCCCCTCGCCAGGCGCAGCCCGCGGACGCGCTGGCGGACGACCGCGTCGAGGTCTACTTCTTGCGTCATGCGCAAGATGCTATGTCTGGGACGCATCGGTTGCCTACCGTGGAGCCATGACCTCCTCCACCGGCACCTCCTCCACCGGGACGGCGACGCCGCTCGGTCACGCGCCCGGACACACCTCCGGCGGGCGCCACCCCGACACGCAGCACGAGCCGCACCACCACGGCCCGCACCACCACGAGGCTGACCACGACGACGAGCTGGCGGCCCTCCTCGACCTCGACGCCGAGGTGCTCGGCGCCTGGCTCGCCACCGTCAGCGACCTCGTCGGGGACCTGCGCCCCGACGCGCGCGTCGTGGTGGACCTCGGCGCCGGCACGGGCACCGGGACGCTCGCCCTGACGGCCCGGCTGCCGCACGCGACCGTCGTCGCGGTCGACCGCTCCCCCGCGATGCTCGACCGGCTGCGTGCGGCGGCCGACCGGGCGGGCGTCGGCGGCCGCGTCCGGACGCTCGTGGCCGACCTCGACGGGGCCTGGCCGGCGACCGGCACGGCCGACGTCGTCTGGGCCGCGTCGTCGCTGCACCACCTCGCGGACCCCGACCGGGTGCTGCGCGACGCGCACGACGCCCTGCGCCCCGGCGGGCTCGCCGTGGTCGTCGAGCTCGACCGGATGCCGCGCGTCGTGCCCGACGACCTGCGCGACGCCCCCGGTCTCGGCTCTCGCCTGGCGGAGGCCACGTCGACGTGGAACGTTCATCCTGACTGGGGGCCGCACCTCGAGCGCGCGGGGTTGGTCCTCCACGGCGTCCACCACCTGACCACCGAGGCCGTCGACGGGCGGTACGCCCGCACGTGGCTCGACCGGGTGCGGGCGCGGGCGCACGAGCTGCTCGCCCCGGCCGACGTCGCGGCGCTCGACCGGCTGCTGACGCAGCACCCGGCCGTGCTCGACGCGTCGCCGGTGCGCGCCGACCGGACCGTGTGGCTGGCGCACCGCCCGGACGCGGCTCGTGGCCGCGCGAGCGGCACGCCCGCCGGGACGACCCCCACCGACGCCCCGACGACCCCCGACCTGACGCACGACGGAGGTGCACGATGACCGACCGGTACGACGTGGTGGTGGTCGGCGGCGGGGCCGCCGGCCTGGCCGCCGCAGTGACGCTGGGCCGCTCGCTGCGGTCCGTCCTGGTGGTCGACGCGGGCGAGCCCCGCAACGCGGCGGCGGCGGGCGCGCACAACCTGCTGGGCCGCGAGGGCGTGGCGCCGCACGAGCTGCTCGCGGCGGGCCGCCGCGAGGCCGAGGGCTACGGCGCGGTGGTCCGCCGCGACCGGGCCACGGGCGCCCGCCGGGAGGGCGACGACCTCGTCGTGACCCTCGCCGACGGCGGCGACGTGCGTGCGCGCGTGCTGCTGCTGGCGACGGGACTGACGGACGTCCTGCCCGACGTGCCCGGCGTGCGCGAGCGCTGGGGTGCCGACGTCCTGCACTGCCCGTACTGCCACGGGTGGGAGGTGCGCGGGAGCCGCATCGGCGTGCTGGCGACCAGCGACAACGCGGTGCACCAGACGCTGCTGCTGCGCCAGCTCAGCGACGACGTCACGCTCTTCCTGCACACCGGGCCGGAGCCGGACGAGACGTCGTGGGCGCAGCTCGCGGCGCTCGACGTGCGCGTCGTGCGCGGCACCGTGGCACGGCTCGACCACGACGACGAGGCGCTGCGGGCCGTGGTGCTGACGGACGGCACCCGCGTGGACGTCGACGCCGTCGCGGTCGCCCCGCGCTTCGTCGCGAACGCCGACCTGTACGAGCAGCTCGGCGGCACCGTGAGCGAGCACGCGTTCGGGACGTACATCGGCTCGACGCCCGGCGGGCGCACCGAGCTGCCGGGCGTGTGGGTGGCCGGCAACGCCACGGACCTGCCGGCCATGGTGGGCGCCTCGGCTGCGGCGGGCGTGCTCGCCGGGGCCGGCATCAACGCCGACCTGGTGCACGCGGACGCCGAGGCGGCGGTCCGTGCCCGGGGCCCGCTCGCGAGCGCCGGCGACCGGTCCTGACGGCCCGCGCCGCCCGCCCCCGGCACGCTCGACGCGCCCGACGTGCCCGACCGACCTAGCGTGGTCATGTCGGGCACGGCCGCCGGACGGCCGCTCCCGGCGTCCACGGACCATCGTGAGGATCGAGGAGGAGCGCACATGACCGACGGCGAGACGGGTGCCGTGACCGGCACGAAGGACAAGGACTACAACGTCATCTGGTTCACCGAGCAGTGCCTGAGCAACGTCCTGCGGCTCGAGACGTACGTGCAGGACGCCGAGCGTGACGGCGACACCGAGCTCGCGGAGTTCTTCCGCCGCGCGCAGGCCGAGAGCCGCAAGGGCGCCGAGCAGGGCAAGGCGCTGCTCAAGGAGCGGTTCGGTCGCTCCTGACGCCCGCGCACGGACGACGACACCCGACGGGTGCTCGGGCACGACCGCTGGTGCCGACGGCCTGACCGCGACCGCCTGACCGGACGCACGGACGCGGGCCGGGACGCGCACCGCGTCCCGGCCCGCGCGCCGTCCGCGGCGTGCGGTCGGGACCGCGCCGTCAGGAGCGAGGTCCGCCGCAGACCACGCCGACGCACTGCGGCTCGTTGCCGTTGCGCCGCGCCCGGTTGCCGCCGAGGTCCACCGCGTCGGGCGCGTGGATGCCCCAGCGACTGTTGCCGACGGCCTCGTTGTCGCCGAGCTCGACCGCGCCCACCGGCACCAGCACGCCGTCGCCGCCGTCGCGGAAGCGGTTGCCCACCACCGTCACGCTGACCTCGGCCGGGTCCCACGGGGCGGGTGCGGTGAACGCGACGTCGTTGCCCCGGAACGTGTTGTCGACGACCTGGGCCGACGTGCCGCCGGCGTCGACGCCCACGCGGTTGTCGACGACCCGGTTGCGCTCGAACGTCGTCAGCCCGTGCGGCCCGTGGTTGACGACGACGGTGCCGTTGCGGCGCAGCGTGCTGTCGAGGACCTCGACCCACGTCATGAACGCCGCGTCGACCACCGTGCCGTTGTCCTCGACGGTGCTGCGCCGGATGTCGCAGCCGGACTCGTAGCAGGACATGACGGCGCCGTTGCCGGTCGCCCGCGAGTCCTCGAGCAGCGCATACCCCGAGTCGAGCCCGACGACCCGGTCGTTGCCCTCGAACGTGCTGCGCGAGGCCGTCAGGACTCCCACGAGCGCCGAGAAGCCGGTCCCGTTGTCGACGAAGGTGGACCGTGACACCGCGTACGTCTTGGTCGGCCCGGCGATGCGCGACGTGCCGACGATGCCCGAGCCGTTGCCCTCGAGCCGCACCCGCTCGACCGTCACGGTCCCGTCGTGGTCCTCCTCCCAGCCGGTGCTCGGCGACGCGACGCCCGTTCCCCAGCCGCTGACCGTGCCGCGCCGGATCGTCACGTCGCCGGCGGCCGGCACGAGGACGCCGATCCCGGTGCCGTCGCCGCGCAGCGCGTGCCCGCCGAGGTCGAGCGTCACCCCGGCCGCGAGCGTCAGCCCGGTGCCGCCCGGGCAGGTCAGGTCGGCCGTCAGCCGGGCGTCGGACGTGAGGACGGCGCCGCAACCGGGGACGGGCGGCGGCGCGGCGTGGGCGGGCGGCGCG
>JAPSIR010000033.1:0-9872 GCA_031178625.1 Cellulomonas sp. | reverse complement strand
CACCCCGGCCGCGAGCGTCAGCCCGGTGCCGCCCGGGCAGGTCAGGTCGGCCGTCAGCCGGGCGTCGGACGTGAGGACGGCGCCGCAACCGGGGACGGGCGGCGGCGCGGCGTGGGCGGGCGGCGCGAGGACGGCGGCCGCGGCGACGAGCGCGACGGCGGGCAGGACGGACGAGACGCGCATGAGGATCCCCCGGATCGGTGCGCACCGGACGTGGGCGACCGGTGCTGCGCCGCCAGTGTCGCGACGCGCACGCGTCCGCTTCGAGCCGTTCTGCGCCTTTTCGCCCGGGTGATCCGCGGGTCGGCGGCGCGGCGCCCCGGCCGCTCAGGCGGGCGGCGCGTCGAGCACGCGGCGCAGGAAGACGCTGTGCGGGTCCTCGAGGTACGCACCGAACGGCGGGCACGCGGCGAACCCGGCGCGGGCGTAGAGGCGCCGGGCGGGCGCGAAGTAGTCCTGCGTCCCGGTCTCGAGGTGCACGGTGCGGTATCCGCGGACGCGCGCCTCGGCCAGCACGTGCGCGAGCAGGGCCCCGCCCACGCCCTGGCCGCGCGCGGCGGTGGCGGTGCGCATCGACTTGAGCTCGCCGTCGTCGTCCGCGAGCTCGGCGAGCGCGACGCAACCCAGCAGGGTCCCGTCGTCGTCGCGCGCCGTCCAGAACGTCACGGCCGGCACGGCGAGCGCGTCCGGGTCGAGCGCGTGCACGGACTCCGGCGGGGACGTCGCGTACATGTCGGCGAGGTGCTCCTCGAGCAGCGCGAGCACGTCGGCGCGGCGCGGGTCGTCGCGGTCGATCGTCACGGTGGTGGTCGCGGTCACGGCGGTCCTCCTGGCGGCGCCACGCACGGTCGGGTGGGGTCCGGGGCGGCCCGGTCCCCTGCGCGGCGGTCGGGTGCGGTGGCGGGATCGTGGCACGGCCGGGCATGCCGGCGCACGGCCGGGTCGGTCGGGTCGGGCCGGGTCGGGTCGGCTCGGGTCCAGCACCGGTTGGGGCGCGCCAGGACGAGGTGCGCGACCGCCGCCGGGGTCGTGCTCACGTCGGCTCCTCGGGGTCGGCCGCCGAGGGGCCCAGGGCGCCGGCGCGACCGTACGACGGCCCGGGTGCGGGACGCAGCGGTCAGTCGACCGGTTCGAGCAGGCGCCGGGGCACGCCCGCCGCGTCGGCCGGCGGCGTCATCGGCGGCGCGAGCCGCGTCAGCGCACCGATCCGCCCGACGCCGTACCGCAGCCGCCGGAGCATCGCCTCGCCGAGCGCCGTGCGCACGCCGTCGCCCCACAGGTGCGGCCAGCCGCGCGCGGCGCACGTCCCCTCCGCCGCCAGCAGCAGGAACATCGCCACGCGCCGGCGCCGGTGCGCGGGCGCGACGTACACCTCGAGCACCTGCCCGGTCGACGGGCACCAGCGCAGGGCACCCACCTGGTCGGCGGAGCGCAGCCCGAGCCGCGCCGCGTCGGCCTGCGTGACGACCGTGCCCGCGGCGACGTACGTGCCGAGGGCGGTCGCGCGCGCCGTGACGTGCTCGTGCGCGAACGCGACGAGCTCGGTGGTGACGGGGTCGGCGGCGCGCCGCACCCGCTCGACGAGGACCAGCCGGGGCGCCGCTGCCGCGTGCTCGCCGAGCACCTCGACGGTGAGCAGCTGCAGCGACCCCGCGCGCATCGTCACGCGGCCGATCCGTCCCGCCGCGACGGCCGCGCCCGCGGGGAGCCCGCCGACGTCGACGACCGTGCCGTCCGGGCGCTCGTCGGTCGCGACGCCGTGCACGACCACCGTGCCGGCGTCGTGCGCGGCCGTCGCCACGCCGGCACCGGCACCCGGTGCACCGATCGGTGCGCCGGGTGCGCCGGCCGCGCGGCGCACCTGGCGCACCCACCACACCGGGACCCGGCCCGGCAGCGTCGGCGTGCTCACGCGCCCTGCGTCACGCGGCGCGACGCGCGGCGGGCCACCGCGACGGACCCGAGCCCGGCTGCGAGGAGGCCGGCCGCGAGAACGCCGAGGACGCCGGCGGGCGATCCCGTCGCCGCGAGCGCCGTGGGACGGGCGGCCGACCGCGACGCCGCCGGTGTCCCGGCGGCCGCCGGCGGCGCCCCGGGGGCGGCCGCCCCGGGCGGGGTGACCGCCCGCAGCGGGACCCGCACGGCCACGGGCGCCTGCGCGTCGGCGGCGGCGAGCACCTGGTCGAGGGTGACCGGGACGGTGGACGTCGGCAGCGCGTACCCGGCCGGGACCGCGGTGGCCCGCAGCTCGTACGTGCCAGGGGCCACGCGCCCGAACGACAGGCGGCCGGTGGCGTCGGACGTGGCCGTGGCGACGCGCACGAGCCCTGCCGGCACCGGCGCCGCGAAGGGCTGCAGGACGCGCGCGGCACGCACGCCGGCGGCTGTGCGGTCGTCGCGGTCGTCGTCGCGGTCGTCGTCGCGGTCGTCGTCGCGGTCGTCGTCGCGGTCGTCGTCGCGGTCGTCGTCGCGGTCGTCGTCGCGGTCGTCGTCGTCATGGTCGTCGTCGTCGCGCGTCGGGTCGTCGCTCGGCGACGGCGAGGGCTTCGGCTCCGCAGGCGGCTCGGCGGCGGGCCCGGCACCCCACAGCTCGAACGTCGCGCCGGCCAGCGGCGCACCGGCGTCGTCGGCGACGACCACGTCGAGCACGCGGTAGGCGCGCGTGAGCTCGAACGAGGCCGTGAGGTCGCAGTCCGCCGGCGTGCCCTCGGTGGCGACGACGCACGGGCCGATCTTCTGCGACGTCGCTCCCACGACCATCGACCCCGCGGGCACGGACACCACGCGAACCGTCGCCGTCGCGCCCGCCGGCAGGTCGTACCAGCCCCGCACGTCGCCGGCCTCGTCGGTGGTGCCGGTCCACTCGGGTGCGGGGTCGGTGCCCGTGACGTCGAGCTCGAGCACGACGCCCGCGAGGGGCGCGCCGTCCTGCGACGCCACCTCGGCGTACGCCTTGCCCGTGCCGAAGCACCCGGTGACAACCTCGGGGCAGGTCGGCGCGTCGCTCACCGACGGGCTGGGCGCGGGCCCGACCGTCGGGGCGTCGGTCGGGGACGGACCGGGCGTCGGCTCGTCGTCCGCGGCGCCGACCTCCGGCACGGCGGGCACCTGGTCGACCTGGTCCTCGGCGGGCAGGGGCACGGTGCCGGCCGCCGGCGCGGTCGCGTCCGGGGTCGGCTGCGCGACGGCGGCGGATGCGGCGACGACGGGGGCGGCACCCGCGAGGGCGAGCGCGCCGAGCGCGACGACGGCGGCGGCACGCCGGGCGCGGCGCGGGCCGGCGGCGGTGGTGGGGCGGGCAGGTCGCACCGGGGCCTCGTTCTCTCGTGACCGGCGGCGTGCCGGGGGGACGGCGCGCACACGTGCGCCGCACCTGCGTCATCGGCGCGCACGGGCCTCCGGACGAGGGGGGTCCCCCGATCGGGGCGTGCGTCGCGTCACACGTCACCCGCTCGGCGCGTCCGGGCGGAAGAGCGACGCCCCGTCGGCGGTTGACCACCGCGGCGGCAGCTCACGCGCACCGCCCGCCCAGTCGGAAGGACCTCGATGACCACCCCCGCCTTGTTCACGCCCCTCACGCTGCGCGGCGTCACGTTCCCGCACCGCGTCTGGATGGCGCCGATGTGCCAGTACTCCGCGGAGCCGACCGGCCCCGCGGCGGGCGTCCCGCACGACTGGCACGTGCAGCACTACGGCTCGCGGGCCGTCGGCGGGGCCGCGCTCGTCATCACCGAGGCGACGGCCGTGACGCCCGAGGGCCGCATCACGCCGTTCGACCTGGGGCTGTGGGACGACGCGCAGACGCAGGGGCACCGGCGCCTCACCGCGCTCGCGCACGCGCAGGGCGCGAAGGCCGGCGTGCAGCTCGCGCACGCCGGGCGCAAGGCGAGCACGGACGCCCCGTGGCGCGGCGGCGCGCCGCTGGCCAGCGACGAGGGCGGCTGGGAGACGGTCGGCCCGAGCCCCGTGCCGTTCTCCGCGGATTCGCCCGCGCCCCGTGCGCTGACCACCGACGAGATCGCCGACGTCGTGCGGGCGTTCGCCGACGCCGCCGTGCGCGCGGTCGACGCCGGGTACGACGTGGTCGAGGTGCACGCCGCGCACGGCTACCTGCTGCACCAGTTCCTCTCCCCCGACAGCAACCGGCGCGAGGACGCGTACGGCGGCTCGTTCGAGAACCGCACCCGCCTGGTGCGCGAGGTCGTCACGGCCGTGCGCGCGGCCGTCGGCGAGGACGTCGTCGTGCTGGTGCGCGTCTCCGCGACCGACTGGGTCGAGCCCGCCGGCTGGACGGCCGACGACACCGTGCGGCTCGCCGCCGACCTCGCGCCGCTGGGCGTCGACATGGTGCACGTGTCCACGGGCGGCAACCTGCCGTCGGTGCGCATCCCCACCGGCCCGGGCTACCAGGTGCCGTTCGCGGCGCGGATCCGCGCGGAGGCGGGCGTGCCGACGGTCGCCGTCGGCATGATCACGGACGCCGTGCAGGCCGAGGCGCTGCTGGCGGACGGCTCCGCCGACGCGGTCGCGCTGGCCCGGCCGCTGCTCGCCGACCCGTACTGGCCGCTGCGCGCCGCCGTCGAGCTGGGCGTCGAGCCGGCCGTGCCGGAGCAGTACGGGCGCGCGGGGACGCTGCTGCGCTGACCCGGCGGCCGGCAGTCGTCCGCAGCCACCGCAGCAGGTCATCGACGGCCCGCGCGATTCACGAACCGCGCCATGGATCGAACTCGCGAGCACAGTTCGGCAACACTGAGCGACCTCTCGCGAGCCGTCGACGACGCGCACCAGGCGTGGGCTCCGCTCAGGTGACCGACTGTTCCGAGACGTCCAGCGGCGGACGAAGGACGTACCCGTAGGTGCGTCACAACGTCGAGGATCGGTTCGTTCTCGAGCCCGGCCGGCCCTGCGCTGACTGGTTCTCAGAGGTCCCTGCCGCGTGCCATCTGCTGGCGGATCCAAGGCCGCTCGTCCACGTCTCAGACGGTGTAGACCGTTCCTGAGATCCCCTGTGTCGTCGTCGGAACGGTGATGTCGATGTGTGTCTCACTTCCTTCGCGGGCAAGCGTCACAAGAACGTCCTGGCGCGCGATTGCTCCGCTGATCTCTTTCGCGAGCGCGCGCACTCTCGTTCTAGTATCAGCCTATCCCTGTCTCGGTAGTTCTCGATCGCGATGCGGGCTCACGCAGACACTGGATCGAACATCTCCGGAGGCCCCATCGTGTCGACAGTCCAGTCGGTGCCACTCGCGACATATACGAATATGCCTCTTGCCTGCACCGCTCGTAGCCACGCGCTCACGCCGGCGTCGTCCCCTACCCAGAGCAGGCCGGCTAGGATGTCGAAATAGGTCAATTCACCAAGAAAATCGGGATCCTCCGGGTAGGCCTTGCGCGCATATGAGACGTACAGGTCATTGATCGCTGCCAGGTCGAGGGCGACGCCACCGGACGATGCCGCCGCACGCAACCGGTGGCCGACATCGCGCGCCAGCCGGTTCGGCCAGAGCGAGGCATCACCCCACAAGGCCTCGGGAGCGTACTCAGGATCGGCGAACACGGCCGCATTCCGCCGGTCAGTCGGAGAGCTCATGGCGAGGTCGACCTGATTCTGGCCGATTGGGGTCGCCGCGAGCAGAACGGGGGGAACACCGTCGCCGATCAGTCGCGCCAACTCGTCGCCATCGGTGTCGGCGCACGAGAGGAGGGCTCCGCCGTGGTAGTGCAGAGGACGCCCCTCTCGCGGCACGTAGGTCTCGGTGAGGCCGGCGATCTCGAGCTCACGCAGGCACGCGACGAGCGAGGGCGTCTCGCGACGCCGCAGCTCGGCGGGCCACCATGCGACCAGTCGCCCCAGCGTGAAGCTGCTCGACCAGTCGTACGCGAGGTACGCCAGCAGGGACTGCTCGAACCCGAGCACGGATCCTCCTCATCGCAGCGCCGGGTTACCCCTCACGGGCACGCGGACGGCAGCCATGTCACGCTGCTCGATCTTGAAGTAGCGGCCATTGTGCGACGGATCACGCATCGGCCCGCATGTCGCAGCGCGCTTGCCGCCCTTTTCGAGGAGCAGAGAATCTGGACGCCGGTGCCGGCGACTCGGTGGCCGCGGCGCATCGCGGCATACACCGGGCGGACGACAAGCACAGCCGGGCGCAGCGTCGAGGTCGACCGCGCCGACGGCGACCCCCACCACGACGACGCCCGCACCGGCCGGACCGGTGCGGGCGTCGTCGTGCGTCGATCGGGTGTCAGGCCGCGAGGAACGCGAGCAGCGCCTCGTTGACCTCGGCGCCGTGCGTCCACAGCAGGCCGTGCGGTGCGCCCTCGATCTCGACGTAGGTGGCGTCGGGGAGCAGCGCGTGGAACGGCCGGGCGGTGGCGTCGACCGGCAGGATGCGGTCGCCGGTGCCGTGCAGGATCAGCGTGGGCACGTCGACCTTGGCGACGTCGGCGCGGAAGTCGGTCAGCCACGTCGGGACGACGGCCCAGGCGGCCCACGGCGCCGAGCCGACGGCGGTGGCCCAGTTCGCCCGCAGGGCGGCCTCGCTGAGGCGGTTGCCCAGGAACTCGTCCGTGTTGAAGAAGTCGGCGAAGAACTGGTCGAACCAGGCGTACCGGTCCTCGCGGGCGGCGGCGTCGATCCCGTCGAAGACGGTCTGCGGGACACCCGTCGGGTTGTCGTCGGTCTGCAGCAGGAACGGCTCGAGCGACGCGAGGAACGCCGCCTTCGCGACGCGGTCGGAGCCGTAGGTGCCGAGGTAGCGGCCGACCTCGCCCGTGCCCATCGAGAAGCCGACGAGGACGACGTCGCGCAGGTCGAGCGTCTCGAGGACCGTGTTCAGGTCACCGGCGAACGTGTCGTAGTCGTAGCCCTGCGTGGCCTTGGTGGAGCGCCCGAACCCGCGGCGGTCGTAGGTGATGACGCGGTAGCCGGCGTCGAGGAGCGCGACCGTCTGCTTCTCCCACGAGTGCCCGTCGAGCGGGTAGCCGTGGATGAGCAGGACGGGCTGCCCCGCGCCGTGGTCCTCGTAGTAGAGCTCGACGGGCTGGTCGGTGACGGTGCTGGTGATGTACGGCATGTCCCTGGCTCCCTCTGCTCGCGGGCTGCTGGCCCGACGTCGTCCCGCCTGTCCGGTGGGCACAACTACATCGTGCACAACTTAATTGCGGGCGTCAATCGCGAGCGTAGGATGGGTGCATGAACACCGAGCCGACGGCGGCGGGAACGGACGGCATCGCCCTGGAGACGATGCTGTGCTTCGACCTGTACTCGGCGTCGCGCGCCATGACGTCCGTGTACCGGCAGGCGCTCGACCCGCTCGGGCTCACGTACCCGCAGTACCTCGTGCTCGTGGTGCTGTGGACCGGCGGCGAGCAGCCCGTGCGCCAGGTCGTCGACCGGCTCCGGCTCGACTACGGGACGGTGTCGCCGCTGCTCAAGCGGCTCGAGCAGCGCGGGCTCGTCGAGCGCCGCCGCCGCGCCGACGACGAGCGGTCCGTGACGATCTCCCTCACCGACGCCGGCGTCGCGCTGCGCGCGCAGGCGCGCGACGTCCCCGCGCGGATCGGCGCCGCGTTCGGACTGGGGGCGGACGACATGGCGACGCTCGCGCGCCTGCTCGCCACGGTCACCGTGACGGCCACGCGGCACGCCGCCGGGACGCCCGCCGACGCGGCCGAGGCCCCGGGCGACGCGACCGCCTGACGCCGCCGGTCAGCCGCGCGCCGTGCTCGGCGCGAACTCGGGCGGCGGTCCGCCGACGAAGCAGCGGCACGGCCCGTCGAGGTGCCACAGCGTGGTGCCGGGCCGGGCGACGCACGGCACGGGGACCCGCACGGGGACTTGCACGGGCACGGGGACGCACACGGGCACCGGCACGGACGCCGACCCGTCCCACAGCTCCCCTGCGACGGTCGTCACGGCCATGGCTCCCCCTTCCGGTGCCGCCCTGCTCACCGTGAGGAGCGGACCAGGACGGCGCTGCGTACACCTCCCCATCGGCACGTGGGGGTGAGAACTGCACCCTCGGCGCGGATCCACCCGGCGCCCCGACGGATGACGAGGTCATCCTCGCGGCGTACCGCGCCGGGTCCTCGATGTGGTCCGCACGGGCGTCCCGGCCGCCCCTGCCCGCTCCTACGTTCGAGTCACACCGAACGAGGAGGACGCATGATCGAGGCCACGGGGCTCACGAAGCGGTACGGGGACAAGACGGCCGTCGACGGCATGACCTTCACGGTCCGGCCGGGCACGGTGACGGGGTTCCTCGGGCCCAACGGCGCCGGCAAGTCGACGACGATGCGGATGATCGTGGGCCTCGACCGGCCGACGAGCGGCACCGTCACCGTCAACGGCAAGCGGTACGCCGCCCACCGCGCACCGCTCGGCGAGGTCGGCGCGCTGCTCGACGCGAAGGCCGTGCACACGGGCCGCTCGGCCCGCGACCACCTGCTGGCGCAGGCCGCGACGCACGGCATCGGCCGCCGGCGCGTGGCCGAGGTCGTCGAGATGACCGGCCTCGGGTCGGTCGCCCGCAAGCGCGCCGGCACGTTCTCGCTCGGCATGGGCCAGCGCCTCGGCATCGCCGCCGCGCTCCTCGGCGACCCGCAGACGCTCATCCTCGACGAGCCGGTCAACGGGCTCGACCCCGAGGGCGTGCTGTGGGTGCGCCACCTGCTGCGCGGGCTCGCCGCCGAGGGCCGCACGGTGTTCCTGTCCTCGCACCTGATGAGCGAGATGGCGCTGACCGCGGACCACCTGATCGTGGTCGGCCGGGGTCGCCTCATCGCCGACGCGCCCGTCGGGGAGATCGTCGCCCGGGCGCAGTCGAGCGCCGTGCACGTCCGTACGCCGTCCGCCGCGCAGCTCGCCGCGGTGCTCACCCGCGACCCGGGCGTCGAGGTGACCTCCCTCGAGCACGACCTGCTCGAGGTCAGGGGCAGCACACCGCCGGCCATCGCGGCCGTGGCGGCCGCCGCCGGGCTCGTGCTGCACGGGCTCGCCCCGGTCGAGACGTCGCTCGAGGACGCCTACATGCAGCTGACCGCGGACGCGGTCGAGTACCGCTCCACCACGCCCCACGCCGCCGCAGGAGGCCGCCGATGACCACGCTCACCACCGCCACCGCGGGCACCCCGGCGCGCAGCCGCGTCACCGTGCACCCCGTCACCTTCCGCCGCCTGCTCGCGTCCGAGTGGATCAAGCTCCGCTCGCTGCGCTCGACCTGGTGGACGCTCGGCGTCGGGGTCGCCCTCGGGGTGGCGTTCGCCGCGCTGCAGTCGTCGAGCATCAGCGCGATCGCCCGCGAGTACCCCGACCCGGAGCGCCTCGGCTCGGCCTACGCGGTCGCCGGCATCCCGCTCGCGATGCTCGCGTTCTGCACGTTCGGCGTGCTCGCCATCGCCGGCGAGTACGGCACCGGGCAGATCCGCTCGACGCTGGCCGCCGCGCCCACCCGCGTGCCCGCGCTGCTCGCCAAGCTGGTCGTCACCGTCGCCGCGGCGCTGGTGGCCGGCGTCGTCATGGTGGGCGCCGGCTGGGCCGCCGCCGCACCGTCCCTCGCCGACGGCGGCATGCCCGTCGACCTCGGCAACCCCGACGAGGTGCGCATCCTCGCCGGGACCCCGCTCTTCCTCGCCGCCGCGGCAGGGCTCGCGTTCGGCATCGGCGCGCTCGTGCGCAGCAGCGCCGCGGGCATCACGGTCGTCCTCGGCCTGATGCTCGTGGTCGAGAACGGCCTCGGGGTGATCCCGTGGGAGCCGCTGCAGCAGGTGGCCGCGTACCTGCCGACGAGCGCCGGGGCGCGCCTCGTCACGAACGACGCCTACGGGTCGGTCATCACCTCGATCAACAGCGACCTGCCCCCGTGGAC
>JAPSIR010000032.1 GCA_031178625.1 Cellulomonas sp. | reverse complement strand
GCAACCGTCTCGGTGCCGTCGCCCTCACGGGCGCCCTGGCGCTGACCCTGGCCGCGTGCAGCTCCGGTGGCAACGCCGAGGAGCCCGCGGGTACCGCGGGCGGTGACACCAACGCCGAGCTGAGCGGGTCGCTCGCCGGTGCTGGCGCCTCCTCGCAGGAGAAGGCCGTCGCCGGCTGGATCGCCGGCTTCAACGAGCAGTACCCCGACGTCGCGGTCTCCTACGACCCCGCCGGCTCCGGCGCGGGCCGCGAGCAGTTCCTCTCCGGCGCCGTGCAGTTCGCCGGCTCGGACGCGGCGCTGAAGGAGGAGGAGCTCGAGCAGGCCGAGGAGCGCTGCGTCGGCGGCGAGGCCGTCGAGCTGCCGCTCTACATCTCCCCGATCGCGGTCGTCTACAACCTGCCCGACGTGGACGCCGAGAACATCAACATGTCGGCGGCCACGATCGCCAAGGTCTTCAACGGCGACATCACGACGTGGAACGACCCGGCCATCGCCGCCGAGAACCCCGACGTCGAGCTCCCCGCGATCGGCATCATCCCCGTCAACCGCTCGGACGAGTCCGGCACGACGGAGAACTTCACCGAGTACCTCGCCGCCGCGTCCGAGGGCGCGTGGCCCCACGAGGCCAGCGGCGACTGGCCGGTCTCCGGCGGTCAGTCGGGCCAGGGCACGCAGGGTCTCATCGACACGGTCTCGGGTGCCGAGGGTGCCATCGGCTACGCCGACGCCTCGCGCGCCGGTGACCTGGGCACGGTCGCGCTGAAGGTCGGCGAGGAGTACGTGCCGTTCTCGGCCGAGGCCGCCGCGGCCGTCGTCGACGCCTCGCCGCGTGCCGAGGGCGCGACGGAGAACCGCCTCGTCGTCGAGCTCGACCGCACCACGACCGCGGCCGGCGCCTACCCGCTGGTCCTCATCTCGTACCACATCGCCTGCTCGGTGTACGAGGACCAGGCCGACGCGGACAACGTCAAGGCGTACCTGACCTACGTCGCGAGCGAGGCCGGCCAGGAGCGCGCCGCCGACCCGAGCGTCGCCGGTGCCGCCCCGATCTCGGACGACCTGCGCACCGAGGTCATGGCCGCGATCGACGCCATCACCGCGGGCTGACCGAGCCCACGCGCGTGACCGCACCGGACGGGAGCCGTCCCGGGACACGACGTCCCGGGGCGGCTCCCGCCCTGCGTCCCGACGGGCACCACCCGTCGGGCGCACCCCGCACGACACCCTCCCCACCCTCCCCACCCACCGGAGAACCCGTGGCTCTCACCACCACTCCCCGCCGGTCCGGGACCTCGCCCGACGGTGAGCACGTCGACGCCGCCGCGGCCGTCCGCACGGCCCCGACGGGCCGCCTGGGCAGCAAGGTCTTCGCCGGCTTCTCGACCGGTGCCGGCATCCTCATCCTGGTCACCCTCGCCGCGGTCGCGCTGTTCCTCGTGCTGCGCGCCTGGCCGGCCCTCACCGCGTCCTCCGAGGAGCTCAACGGCATCTCGTGGTTCCAGGGCGACAGCGTCGCCGAGTACGTGGGGCCGCTGATCTTCGGCACGCTGCTCGCCGCGCTGCTCGCGCTCCTCATGGCCGTGCCCGTGTCCGTCGGCATCGCGCTGTTCATCTCGCACTACGCGCCGCGCCGGCTCGCCCAGGGCCTCGGCTACCTGATCGACCTGCTCGCGGCCATCCCCTCGGTCGTCTACGGCCTGTGGGGCGCCCTCTGGCTGCTGCCGGTCGTCAGCCCGTTCTTCCAGTGGCTGTCGGGCACGCTCGGCTTCATCCCGCTGTTCTCGGACTACCAGGCACCGGCGCGGAACATCATGTCGGCGGGGATCGTGCTCGCCGTCATGATCCTGCCGATCATCACCGCGGTCTCCCGCGAGGTGTTCCTGCAGACGCCGCGCCTGCACGAGGAGGCCTCGCTGGCCCTCGGCGCCACCCGCTGGGAGATGGTGCGCCAGGCCGTCCTGCCGTTCGGGCGTTCGGGCGTCATCAGCGCCTCGATGCTCGGCCTGGGCCGCGCGCTCGGTGAGACGATGGCCGTGCTCATGATCATCTCCCCCGGGCTGCTGTACTCCTTCCACGTGCTCCAGCCGGGGCAGCACCAGACCATCGCCGCGAACATCGCCGCGAAGTTCCCCGAGGCGAGCGGTCTGTCGGTCAGCGCGCTCATCGCCACGGGCCTCGCGCTGTTCGTCATCACGTTCGCGGTCAACTTCGCCGCGCGCTGGGTCATCGCCCGCCGCGCCGAGTTCTCGGGAGCCAACTGATGGCCGTCGACACCGCCCCCGCGTCCGGCTCGTCGCTCGTCGACCCGGGGCAGGGCCGCCTGCCCTCGTGGAGCACGGGGGCCTTCGCCGCCGGCGGCCTGGCCGTCGCCTTCCTGCTGCTGCTCGCGCTGGGCTCGCCGACCGTCGCGGGCGTCGTCGGGCTCGGCGCCGTGCTGTTCGCGGTCGCGTCGACCGTCGCGTCGTTCGTCGTGGAGGGCCGTCGCCGCGCGGTGGACCGCCTCGCGACGACGCTCGTCTCGGGCGCGTTCCTGCTCGCCCTCATCCCGCTCGTCTCGCTCATCCTGCTCGTCGTCGGGCGGGGCATGGAGTCGTTCAGCTGGACGTTCCTCACCACGAACATGGTCGGGATCTTCGGCGACATGACCGAGGGCGGCATCGCCCACGCGATCGTCGGCACGCTGCTCATCACGCTCGCCGCCGCGGTCATCTCGGTGCCGATCGGCCTGCTGACGGCCATCTACCTGGTCGAGTACGGCCGCGGGCCGCTCGCCCGGTCGATCACGTTCCTGGTCGACGTCATGACGGGCATCCCGTCGATCGTCGCCGGCCTGTTCGGGTTCGCGCTGTTCACGCTGATCTTCGGGCCCGCGTACCGCGCGGGCATCATGGGCGCCGTGGCGCTGGCCCTGCTGATGACGCCGGTCGTCATCCGCTCGGTCGAGGAGATGCTGCGGCTCGTGCCGAACGAGCTCCGCGAGGCGTCCTACGCGCTCGGCGTGCCGAAGTGGCTCACGATCGTCAAGGTCGTGCTGCGCACCGCTGCCGCGGGCATCGTCACCGGTGTCATGCTTGCCCTGGCGCGCGTCATCGGCGAGACGGCGCCGCTCCTCCTCACCGTCGGCCTCGTGGCGCAGATGAACTCGAACCTCTTCGAGGGCCGCATGGCGACGCTCCCGGTGTTCGCGTTCCGGCAGTACGAGCAGGGCGGGACCGGCATCGACCGTGCGTGGGCCGCCGCGCTCACGCTCATCCTCATCGTCATGCTGCTCAACCTGGCCGCCCGGTTGATCAGCCGCTGGTTCACCCCCAAGGGTGCCCGCTGAAGTCGATCCGTCCCGGATCAGGAAAGGAAACCCCATGTCCAAGCGGATCGACGTCTCGGACCTCGACGTCTACTACGGCGACTTCCTCGCCGTCGAGGGCGTCACGATGGCCATCGAGCCCCGCCAGGCGACGGCGCTGATCGGCCCGTCGGGCTGCGGCAAGTCGACCTTCCTGCGCACGCTCAACCGCATGCACGAGGTGATCCCCGGTGCGCGCGTGACCGGCAAGGCGCTCATGGACGGCCAGGACCTCTACGGGTCGGACGTCGACCCGGTGTCCGTGCGCCGCCAGATCGGGATGGTCTTCCAGCGCCCGAACCCGTTCCCGACGATGTCCATCGCGGACAACGTCCTCGCGGGCGCCAAGCTGAACAACCGCCGCATGTCGAAGGGCGACGCGCAGGACCTCGTCGAGCAGTCGCTGCGCGGCGCGAACCTGTGGAACGAGGTCAAGGAGCGACTCGAGCGCCCCGGGTCGAGCCTGTCCGGCGGGCAGCAGCAGCGCCTGTGCATCGCGCGCGCGATCGCGGTGCGCCCGCAGGTGCTCCTCATGGACGAGCCCTGCTCGGCGCTCGACCCGATCTCCACGCTCGCGATCGAGGACCTCATCGCCGAGCTGAAGAGCGACTACACGATCGTCATCGTCACGCACAACATGCAGCAGGCCGCGCGCGTGTCCGACAAGACGGCGTTCTTCAACATCGCGGGCACCGGCAAGCCCGGCAAGCTCATCGAGATGGACGACACGGCCACGATGTTCTCGTCGCCGCGCGAGCAGGCCACCGAGGACTACATCTCCGGCCGCTTCGGGTGACCGGACGGGGTGCGGCCGCCGCGGCCGCACCCCGCCCCCGAACACGACGAGAGGGCGCCCACCGTGCGGTGGGCGCCCTTTCGTCGTCCTCGTGCCGGGCGGGCTGCCGCTACCTGCGCCGTGCGGGCACCTGTGCCGTGCCGGTACCTGTGCCGCGCCGGTATCGGTGCCGCGGCGTGCGCGGGGCGTCAGCCGTCGGTCTGGTCGCCCTCGCCGCGGTCCTGCTCGCCCTCGGGGTCCGCGTCCTGGCCCTGCTGCGGCTCGGAGGCCTCCTGCGTCTGGCCGGGCGTCGGCGACGCGCTCGGGGTGCCGGAGGGGGTCGGCGTCTCGCCGATGCGGGCGAGCAGCGGCGCGTACTCCGGGAGCGTGCCGTCGAGCACGGGGACCCGCACGACGGAGCTGCCGCCGGCCGGGGTCGACACCGTGACGTCCGTCAGGCCGCCGGGGACCGTGGCGACGGACGCGATGGCGACGTCCTGCGCGCCGTAGCGGCCCACGGTGGCCCCGCCGCCGCCGCCCAGGAGGACGGTGCCGGCGCTCGGCACGTCGACGTCGACGGGCTCGGCGCCGTCGACGGCCAGCGTCACCGTGGTGTCCTCGCCGGAGTTGTTGGTCAGCGCGCCGACGAGGAGGCCGGGACCGCCCTCCTCCTCGGCGAGCACCAGCAGGTTCAGCGCCCGCACCTCGTCCACGGTGATCGCGACGCCGTCCGACGGCGGGTAGTCGTCGACCGTCGTGATCTGGTTGGTGGCGGAGCAGCCCGCGAGCAGCGCGGCGGACGCGACCGCCAGCGCGGCGAGGCGCCGGGATCGCGACGGGGCGGCCGACCGGGTGGTCGTGCGGACGGCACGGGGGCGGGGCGTGGTCACGGTGTCTCCTGCTCGGCTGTGCGCTCGTCAGCCCGCTCGCGCGCGGCGGGCTCCCGGCCAGCCTACCGGCGGCGGCGCGGCGGGCCAGCACAGGCGCAGCACGGTCACAGCAGCACGGGCACAGCAGGGGTACAGGGCGGGTGCGGCACCGGCGCGCGGGCGCCGGACGGGCCGCTCCGCAGGTCGTCCACCGGTCACCCCCGCGACGTCCCACGGACCCGCTCCCGTCGACTGCACCTCGCTGACCTGCGGTTTCATCGTCAGGACGAGTGTCCGGAGTCGGGTTCGGGCGGATATGGGCGTGATACCATACACGTCTGCGAAAGGGGACACCGGCAGATGACTTTCACTGTTGGGGAGACCGTCGTCTACCCGCACCACGGTGCAGCCAAGATCGAAGAGATCAAGACCCGCACGATCCGCGGCGAGGACAAGATCTACCTCAAGCTCAAGGTCGCGCACGGTGACCTCACCATCGAGGTGCCCGCCGAGAACGTCGACCTCGTGGGTGTCCGCGACGTCGTCGGCCAGGAGGGGCTCGACCGCGTGTTCGAGGTGCTGCGCGCCCCGTACACGGAGGAGCCCACCAACTGGTCGCGCCGCTACAAGGCGAACCTCGAGAAGCTCCAGTCGGGCGACGTCATCAAGGTGGCGGAGGTCGTGCGCGACCTGTCGCGCCGGGACGCCGACCGTGGCCTCTCCGCCGGCGAGAAGCGCATGCTGGCGAAGGCGCGCCAGATCCTCGTCTCGGAGCTGGCCCTGGCCGAGCACACCGAGGAGGACAAGGCCGAGGCCATCCTCGACGAGGTCCTCGCGTCCTGACGACACGGCCGACGGTCCGGGTGCGCGCCGCGCACCCGGACCTTCTGCTGTGCGCGCACGTCACCGAGCCGGGAGCCGCATGAGCGTCGTGGCCGTCCTCACCGCCGCCGGCAGCGGGTCCCGCCTGGGTCACGCGCTGCCGAAGGCCGTCGTGCCCGTCGCGGGCGCGCCCCTCGTCGCGCACGCGGCGCGGGCGCTGCTCGCCGCCCGCGCCGCCGACGGCTCGCGCGTCACGGCGCTCGTCGTCACCGCGCCCGCCGAGCACGTCGCGGCGGTCGCGGACGCCCTGCGGGGGGTCGGGGACGACCGGGCGCCGGCCGTCCCCGTGCGGGTCGTCGTGGGCGGTGCCACCCGGCAGGCGTCCGTCGCGGCCGGGCTGGCCGCGCTGCCCCCGGACGCCGACGTGGTGCTCGTGCACGACGCCGCGCGTGCGTTCGCGCCGCCCGCCCTGGTCGCGCGCGTGGTCGACGCGGTGCACGCCGGGCACGGCGCGGTCGTGCCGGGCCTGCCGGTCGTCGACACGGTGAAGCGCGTGGCCGCGTGGGACGCCGACGGCGGGCCGGTGCTCGACACGCCCCCGCGCGACGTGCTGCGCGCCGTGCAGACGCCGCAGGGGTTCGCCCGCGACGTCCTCGTGCACGCGCACGCCCTCGGCGCCGACCGCGCCGGCGACGAGGCGACGGCGGCGTCCGACGACGCCGGGCTTGTCGAGGCCGCCGGCGGCCGCGTGTGGGTCGTCCCCGGGGACGAGCGCGCCGCGAAGATCACCACCCCGCGCGACGTCGTGCTCGCCGAGGCGCTGCACGCCGCTCCCGCCCCCGGAGGCACCCTGTGAACCTGCGCACCGGCGTCGGCGTCGACGTGCACGCCTTCGACCCCGACCCCGCGCCGGGCGCCGTCCTGCATCTCGCGGGCCTGGCGTGGCCGGGGGAGCGCCCGCTCGCGGGTCACTCCGACGCGGACGTCGCCGCCCACGCAGCGGCCGACGCGCTGCTGTCGGCCGCCGGCCTGGGCGACCTCGGCGCGCAGTTCGGCACGAGCGATCCCCGCTGGGCGGGGGCGTCGGGCGCCGCGCTGCTCGGGGAGACCGCGCGGCGCGTGCGCGCGGCCGGGTTCGAGATCGGCAACGTCGCGGTGCAGGTGCTCGGCAACCGGCCGAAGCTGGGGCCACGCCGGGCCGAGGCGCAGGCGGCGCTGTCGGCGGCGTGCGGGGCGCCCGTCACGGTGAGCGCCACGACGACGGACGGGCTGGGCCTGACCGGCCGCGGCGAGGGCGTCGCGGCGATCGCGACCGCGCTCGTGACCGGGCCTGTCACCGGGCCCGTCACCGCGCCGGAGGGCTGACCTCCGCCGTCGGTGGGTCGAGCCGCGCGTCGACGCCCGCGCCGGCGCCGGCGTCGACCTCCCGCCGCCGGGGCGGCGTGCTGCCGAGCAGGACGCCGCCGACGACGAGCACGCCCAGCAGCAGCTCGGCCGGCTCCGTGGGCTCGCCGAGCACCAGCCACGACGACCCGATGCCGACGACCGGCACGAGCATGGAGAACGGCGCCACGACGCTCGACGGGTGCCGCGCCATGAGCCACGTCCACACGCCGGACCCGACGAGCGTGGCGACGAGGACGGTGAACAGCAGACCGCCGACCGCGGCCAGCCCCGTGGGCGTCGTGAGGCCGGTCAGGGACGTGCGGATGCGGTCCGGCCCCTCGAGGGCGAACGCCAGCACGAGCATGGGCAGCGGCGGCACGACCGACATCCACAGCATGAGCCGGAACGGCGAGTCCGGCTGCGCGCGCCGGTTGCAGAGGTTGCCGAAGGCCCACCCGAGCCCGCCGCACAGCGTGAGGACGACCGGGAGCAGCGTGGCGCCGCCGTCGAGGCCGGCGCGGTGCACGGCGATGCCGCCGAGCCCGGCGACGGCGACCGCGACCCCGAGGCCCTGCCGCGGCGTGAGGCGCTCACGCAGGAGGGCGGCGGCGAGCAGCACGGTGAAGGGGGCGGACGACTGCAGGACGAGTGAGGCCAGGCCCGTCGGCATGCCGGTGTCCATCGCCAGGTAGAGGAACACGAACTGCAGCACGCCGAACCCGAGCCCGTAGCCGACGACCCAGCGCCACGCGACGCGCGGGCGCGGCACGAGGAGCACGGTCGGCACCGCGATCAGCGTCCAGCGCAGGGCGACCAGGAAGAACGGTGGGAACTGCTCGAGGGAGAGGTGGATCGCCGGGAAGTTGAGGCCCCACGTGACCGCGACGAGCGCGGCGAGCAGGCGGTGGCGGAGCGGCACGCGTCGAGTGTGCGCCGTACCGCCGTGCAGCACCATCGAGATGTCGTGCAGCGACGTTGTAGCGTCGCTGCATGGATCCCGCCCACCTCGCCACGCTGCGGGCCGTGCGGGCGCACGGCGGCGTGACGGCGGCCGCCGCGGTGCGGCACCTGACGCCGTCCGCCGTGTCGCAGCAGCTCGCGGCGCTGCAGCGGGAGGCGGCCGTGCCGCTCACGCAGCGCGTGGGCCGCGGCCTCCGGCTGACGCCGGCGGGCGAGGCGCTCGCCGACGCGGCGCTCGACGTCGCGGTCGCGCTCGAGCGGGCACGCGCCGCGTGCGACGCGTTCGTCGCGCGTCCTGTCGGGACCGTCCGTGTGAGCGCGTTCTCCAGCGGCGCGCAGATGCTCCTGCCCGGCCTGCTGACACGCGTCGCCGCGCTCGAGGGCATCACGCTCGAGTGCTCCGACGAGGACGTCGCGCAGGACGACTTCGTCGCGCTGACCGACCGCGTCGACGTCGTCGTCGCGCACCGCCCCGACGGCAGCGCCGGCTGGGGACCCGGCGTCGTCGTCGTGCCGCTGCTGCGGGAGCCGCTCGACGTCGCCGTGCCGCTCGACCACCCGCTCGCGGACCGGTCGGTCGTGACGCCGGCCGACCTCGCGGACGCGGCCTGGATCGCCGTGCGGCAGGGCTTCCCGGTCGCGCGCGTGCTCGACGAGGTGGCGGCGCGCACGGGGACCGAGCCGCGCGTCGTGCACCGCATCAACGACTTCGCCGTCGTCGAGGCGCTCGTGGCGGCCGGCCACGGCATCAGCCTGCTCCCGCGCTGGACGGCGCGGGCCGGCGACGGCGTGCGGTTCCGCCTGCTGCCGCTCGAGGGCGTCCGTGCGGGCCGGCACGTCGACGCGCTGCTCCGGCCCGACCGGGCCGAGCGCCGGGTGGTGCGGCGCGTGCTCGACGAGCTGCGCGCGCTCGCCGCCGACGCCCCGGGGCCGCCGGCTGCGCGGCCGCGCGGGCCGCGACGTGCCTGACCGGGCGGACCCGCTGCCGGTGGCCGTCAGCCGGACGGTCGTCGCGAACCGGACGAAACGCCGGTACCGTGCGACGGCGTGACGATGCCCACCACCGACGAGCGCGACGACGCGCCGCCCACGGGCACGCGCGCCCCGCGACCCGCACCCGCCCTACCGCACCGCACCGCGCCGCTGCCCGTCCGCCAGCGCAACCGGGTGCCGCTCGAGACGCTGGAGGCCACCTTCGCGGGCCTCCAGGAGATCGACGAGCGCACCCGCCCCGTGGCGCCGCCCGCGCCGCCCCCGGAGGTCGAGCTGCCCTGGGCGGGTCGCTGACGTCGGGTCGACGACCGTCGGGTCGACGACCTCCGGTCGGTGATCTCTCGCGCCGGCGTCCGGTACCTGCCTGTCCCGTCTCTGCCCGTCCCGTCCCCCGTCCGGCACCGTGCCGGTGACGGCGCGTCAGTGCACCGGTGCGTGGTCCCCGGAGGCCTGCGTCGCGTCCGTGACGAGGACGAGCTTGCCGCCGGCGTGCCCGTCGCGGGACCGGCGGTGGGCCCGGCCGGCGTCCTCGAGCGCGTAGGCGCCGGTGACGAGCACGTCGAGCGAGCCGTCTGCCGCGAGCGCCGTGAGCTGGCCGCGGGCGGCGTCGCGCACGTCCGTGCCCGGGTCCGCGCCGTGCCCGTGCCCGAGCGCGCGGATGCCGAGGCCGGCTGCGCGGTCCAGCGCCACGAGGGTGGCGACCCGCCGCCGGTCGGCGACGACCGCGACGGACGTGTCGAGCGCCTCGGGCGTCCCGACGGCGTCGACGGCGGCGACCACCTCCCCGAGGTCGGCGGCCGCGGCGCGCACGCGGTCGAGCAGGCCGGGGCCGTGGGCCACGGGGACGGCGCCGAGCCGGGCGAGGCACGCGTGCCAGGCGGGCGACGCGGTGGCTACGACGTGCGCGCCGCGCAGCACCGCGAGCTGGACGGCCATCCGGCCCACGCCCCCGGACGCGCCGTGCACGAGCACGACCTCGTCGGCGTCGACCTCGGTCGCCACGACGGCGTGCAGGGCGGCGGCGCCCGCCGCGAGCAGCCCCGCCGCGGCGGTGGCGGGCAGCGACGGGGGCCGGCGCACGAGGACGCGCTGCGGCACCGTCACGAGGTCGGCGTACCCGCCGCGCACCGGCCAGGCCACGACCTCGTCGCCGGGGGAGAACCAGCGCACGCCCGTGCCGACGGCACGGACGACGCCCGCGACCTCCACGCCGAGGTCCACGGGCGGTGCGGCGCCGGACCCGGGCGCGTAGCTCTTCCAGTCCCAGGGGTTCACGCCGGCGGCCTCGACGGCGACCAGCACCTCGCCGGGGCCCGGGTCCGGCGCGTCGCGGGACACCACCCGGAGCACCTCCGGCCCGCCGAGCGAGCCCGCCACGACGGCACGTCCCCTGTACGTCACGCCGACAGCCTGTCCTGCGTCGGTGCCCGCACCAAGCGGCGCGCGTCACCCGATCGTCGGAACGTCGATGCCGCACCACCCGTGCGGGTGAATGCGCACACGGCGATGTCACAGCCGCGGCGCGCGGGGTGCGTGTGACACGTGACGCCTCACGTCGTGACGGCCGTGTCAGGCCGGGCCGTGCGCGTCGGGGCGGGACCGGTCCTCGGGGCCGTGCGCCGGGTGGTGCGTGGTGTGCCGGCGCGCGCGGCGGGGAGGGCGGGCGGGGGGCGGGGGCGGCCGCCGGCCCCCGCCCGTCCGTGCAGGTCCTCGCCCTGCGTGACTCCTCCTCACGTGCCAGCCTTGGGGCAGGGCGCCACGACGGGGTGGCGTCCGCTCCACGTCCACCGCGCGACGTCGGCACGGGTGATCCTGAGCGGCCGTCCAGGACAAGTGCGTGAAATCCTTGACTATCGTCACGCGGATCGATGAGATGATCACCGGGGCGGAGCGGGCCGGGGGGGTCGCGCACGTCACCCGCGAGGAGGAGTCATGAACCGACTGCCGGTCGCCGAGCGACGCGAGCAGCTCATCGAGGCGGCGCTCGCCGTCGCCAGCCGTGACGGGGTCGACGGCACGACGGTCCGAGCCGTCGCCGCCGAGGCCGGCGTGTCCCTGGGCGTGGTGCACTACTGCTTCCGCGACAAGGACGAGCTCCTGCGCGCGATGGCCCACGCCATCACCGAGCGCAACACGGCGCGCGCGATGGCGGAGATGCCCGAGCAGGCGCCCGTCCTCGACCTGATCGTGGGCGTGCTCGACGGGCTGTGGACCAACATCCGCAACACCCGCGGCCCGCAGCTGCTGACGTACGAGCTGACGACGACGTCGCTGCGGCACGCCGAGCTCCAGCAGGTCGGCGTCGACCAGTACGTGAACAGCTGGGCCGCCGCCGAGCACTTCCTCGAGGAGGTGGAGCGCGTCGGCTCCGTGACGTGGCGCGTGCCGCGGTTCACCGTCGCGCGCTCGATCATCGCGGCCATCGACGGCTTCTCGCTGGCGTGGCTCGTCGACGGCGACGCGGACGCGGGCTACGCGGGCCTGCGCCTGTTCGCCGAGCACCTCGCGAACCTGGCCGTGCCGACGCCGCGCCTCGAGGTCCTCGCGGACGAGCCGGGCGACGGCACCCGTGTCGACGGGCCCGCGACGGACCGGGGCGTCCAGGACCGCGCCGTGCCGCACCAGGACGGGACGGGGACGGACGGCGCCGCGGTCGACGGCGCCGACCACGTGCCCGCGGAGGCCCACCGGCTCGCCGCGCCGAACCTCACCGCCCTGGCGTGAGCGTGCGGGCGCCCGGCGGCCCCCAGGGGGCGGGCCGCCGGCGCCGCGCACGACCGGCGGGCGGCGCCCGCGCCGGTAGCCTGGGCCGGTGAGCCTGCGGCTGTTCGACAGCGGCACCCAGTCGGTGCGCGACTTCGTCCCTCTCGTCGAGGGCGAGGTCGGCGTCTACCTGTGCGGTGCCACCGTCCAGGCGCCCCCGCACATCGGCCACCTGCGCTCGGGCGTCGCGTTCGACGTGCTCGTCCGGTGGCTCCGCCGTGGCGGCGCGCGCGTGACGCTCGTCCGCAACGTCACGGACATCGACGACAAGATCCTCACCAAGGCCGCCGACGCGGGCGAGCCGTGGTGGGCGTGGGCGATGGCGAACGAACGCGCCTTCACCGCCGCGTACGACGCGCTGGGTGTGCTCCCACCGAGCTACGAGCCACGCGCCACGGGGCACGTACCGGCGATGCTCGACCTGATGACGCGGCTCGTCGAGCGCGGCCACGCGTACGTCGCGGGCGCGGGCGACGTGTACTTCGACGTCCGGTCCTGGCCGTCGTACGGTGAGCTGACCAACCAGCGGCTCGACGACATGGTCGACTCCCCGGACGACACCGGTGCGGGTGGCAAGCGCGACCCGCACGACTTCGCGCTGTGGAAGGCGCCCAAGCCCGGCGAGCCGGCGACGGCCGCGTGGGACACGCCGTACGGGCGCGGCCGCCCCGGCTGGCACCTCGAGTGCTCCGCGATGGCGCACCGCTACCTCGGGGAGACGTTCGACATCCACGGCGGCGGGCTCGACCTGCGCTTCCCGCACCACGAGAACGAGCAGGCGCAGTCGCACGCCGCCGGGTACGGGTTCGCGCGGTACTGGCTGCACAACGGCTGGGTCACGCAGGGCGGCGCCAAGATGAGCAAGTCGCTCGGCAACGGGCTCCTCGTCACCGCGGTGCTCGCGACGGTGCGGCCGGTCGTGCTGCGGTACGCCATGACGGCCGTCCAGTACCGGTCGATGCTCGAGTGGACCGACGACACGCTCCGCGAGGCCGAGGCCACGTGGGACCGTCTCGCCGGGTTCGTGGAGCGCGCCACCGAGCGTGTCGGGGCCGCCACGGCCGACGAGGTCGCCGCGGTCGCGCTGCCCGCCGGGTTCGCCGCCGCGATGGACGACGACCTCAACGTGCCCGCCGCGCTCGCGGTGGTGCACGAGACGCTGCGGGCCGGCAACAGCGCGCTCGCGGCCGGCGACGACGCGACGGCGCGCGACGCGATGGTCTCGCTGCGCGGCATGCTCGACGTGCTGGGTCTCGACCCGGCGTCCCCGCAGTGGACGACCGCGGGCGGGGACGACCGCGCGGAGCGCGCGCTCGCGTCCCTCGTCGCCGCGGAGCTCGACGCACGCGCGGCCGCCCGGGCCGCACGCGACTGGACCACCGCCGACGCGATCCGCGAGCGCCTCACGGCCGCGGGCGTCGTCGTCGAGGACTCGCCGACGGGGGCGCGCTGGACGCTCGCCGCCCCCACCGACACCACGGAGGACTGATGGCCGGCAACTCATCGCGTCGCGGCGCGACCCGCAAGACGGGGACCAAGAAGGGCGCGAGCGTCGGCACCGGCGGCCACGGGCGCCGCGCGCTCGAGGGCAAGGGACCGACGCCCAAGGCGGAGGACCGCCCGTACCACGTGGCGCACAAGCGCAAGGTCGCCGCGCAGAAGGGCACGACCTCGGGCCGCCCGACGGCCGGAGCGTCGCGCAGCGCGGCCGGCGGGCGCGGCGGCCGCACCAGCTCGACCCACGAGATGGTCGCGGGCCGCAACTCGGTGCTCGAGGCGCTGCGCGCCGGCATCCCGGTCACCACGGTGTACCTGGCGGCGCGCCTGGAGGCGGACGACCGCACGCGGGAGATCGTCGCGATCGCCGCGGACGCCGGGTACCCGCTGCTCGAGGTGGGCCGCGGCGAGCTCGACCGCCTCACCGACGACGCCGTGCACCAGGGCGTGGCCCTGCAGGTGCCGCCGTACGAGTACGGCGAGCCGGACGACCTGCTCGACGCGGCCGAGGAGGCCGGCGTGCCGCCGCTGGTCGTGGCGCTCGACGGCGTGACGGACCCCCGCAACCTCGGCGCCGTGCTGCGCTCCGCGGGGGCGTTCGGCGCGCACGGCGTGCTCGTCCCCGAGCGGCGGTCGGCCGGGGTCACCGCGGCGGCGTGGAAGGTGTCCGCCGGTGCGGCCGCGCGCGTGCCGGTGGCCCGCGCGACCAACCTGACGCGGGCGCTGCAGGCGTACCGGCAGGCGGGCGTGTTCGTCGTCGGCCTCGACGCGGGCGGTGACGTGCCGCTCGGCGAGCTGCCGTACGCGAACGACCCGCTCGTGCTCGTCGTCGGGTCCGAGGGCAAGGGGCTGTCGCGGCTCGTGCGCGAGCAGTGCGACGCCATCGCCTCGATCCCGATCGCGTCGGCGGTGGAGTCCCTCAACGCCGGCGTGGCCGCGGGCATCGCCCTCTACGAGGTCGCCCGCCAGCGCACGGCCTGACGTCTCGCGCTCGGCGGCCGGGGTACGCGGACGCGCGGCGGCGGTCAGCCGATGAGCTGGTCCGGGTCCAGGTCGTCGACGCGCGGCGCGCCGACGGTGTCGGAGTCGCGCAGGTCCTCCGCGCGCGTGCCGAGCACGGCCTGCTCGTCGGGACGCGTCGGCAGGATGTTGCGGACGTAGCTCGTCACGACCTCCGGCATCGGCACGTCGCGGCCCTGCTGCTGCGACAGGTACCACCGGTGGTCGAGCAGCTCGTGGTAGACCTGCGCGGGCTCGAGCTTGGTGCGCAGCTCGCGCGGCACGCTGCGCACGGCCGGCTCGAAGATCTCCGTCAGCCAGTCGTGGGCGACGAAGGACTCGTCCTCGGCCTGCCGGTCCGTCGCGGCGCGGAACTCGTCGAGGTCGTTGAGCAGGCGCCGTGCCTGGTTCTCCTGCACGTCGAGGCCGGTCAGGCGCATGAGCCGGCGCGAGTGGTGGCCGGCGTCGACCACCTTCGGCTGGATGCGCACCGAGGTGCCCTCGACGTCGGTGGTGATGTCGAGCTCGCCGACGTCGAAACCGAGGTCGTTGAGGCGGTCGATGCGTGCCTGCACCCGCCAGCGCTCGCCGTAGCCGAACGACTCGACCTCGGTGAGGGCCTTCCACAGCTCCTGGTACCGCTCGGCGAGCGCGTCGCCGATCGCGACGGCGTCCTCATCCTCGTCGAGGAACTCGCCGGCCTGCAGGTCCATGAGCTCGCCGATGATGTTGACGCGCGCGACCTCGAGGTCGTAGCTGCGCTGACCCACCGAGAGGCGGTCGTGCAGGTCGCCCGTCTCCGCGTCGACGAGGTAGGCCGCGAACGTCTCGGCGTCACGGCGGAACAGCGTGTTCGACAGCGACACGTCGCCCCAGTAGAACCCGGCGAGGTGCAGGCGGACCATGAGCACCGCGAGGGCGTCGATCAGCCGCGTCGCGGTGTCGGGCCGCAGCGACTGGCTGAACAACGCGCGGTACGGCAGCGAGAACGACAGGTGCTGCGTGATGAGCACCGCCTCGAGCGGTTCGCCGTCGGGCGCGCGCCGGCCGGTGATGACGCCGACCGGCTCCACGCTCGGCACGTCGAGCTTGCGCAGCTGGCGCAGCAGCTCGTACTCGCGGTGCGCGACGGTCTGGCCGATCTCCTTGATGGCGATGACCCGGCCCGACAGTCGCGCGAACCGGACGACGTGCCGCGAGATGCCGCGGGGGAGCGCGGCGAGGTTCTCGGCCGGCCAGTCCTCGAGCGGGACGTGCCAGGGGAGGTCCAGGAGTGCCGGGTCAGGGCTCGCAGCCGTGATCTGCAGACGCTGCGCCGTGCCGCTCATGCGTCGATCCTCTCAGGTCTGGGCCGGACGCGACGAGGCGGGCCCGGTCGTGACCGGACCCGCCTCGTCGTGGTGCGTGACGCGTGGGCGTCAGGACATGCGCTCGCCCGAGCCCGCGTGGAACAGGTGCTGCTCGTTCGGGCGGATGCGGACGTGGATCGCGTCGCCCTTGGCGGGCACCTGACGCGGGTCGACGCGCACGATGACCTGCGCGTCGCCTGCGCCCGAGTGGACCTGGCTGGCCTGGCCGAACTCGTTGGTCAGCGAGCCGTAGACGAACGCGTCCGAGCCGAGCTCCTCGACGATGTTGACCTCGACCGGGAACGAGTCCGGCGTGCCGGCGGGCACGACGTCCAGCGACTCGGGGCGGAAGCCGACCGTGATGTGGCCCTTGTCGTCGTCCGACAGGCGGCTGATCGCCTCGCGCGGCAGGAGCAGGCGCGACTGGCCGACCGACGCGGCGCCGTCGAGCACGGGGAACGTGCCGATGTTCATGGCGGGCGAGCCGATGAAGCCGGCGACGAACACGTTGGCGGGCGTGTCGTACATGTCCCGCGGCGTGCCGACCTGCTGGAGGATGCCGTCCTTGAGGACCGCGATGCGGTCGCCCATGGTGAGGGCCTCGGTCTGGTCGTGCGTGACGTAGACCGTCGTGACGCCGAGGCGGCGCTGCAGCGACGCGATCTGCGTGCGCGTCTGGACCCGGAGCTTGGCGTCGAGGTTCGACAGCGGCTCGTCCATGAGGAAGACCTGCGGCTGGCGGACGATCGCGCGGCCCATGGCGACACGCTGGCGCTGACCGCCGGAGAGGGCCTTCGGCTTGCGGTCCAGGTACTGCGAGAGGTCGAGGATCTTGGCGGCCTCCTCGACGCGGGTGCGGATCTCCGCCTTCGGGGTGCCGGCGATCTTGAGCGCGAAGCCCATGTTGTCGGCCACCGTCATGTGGGGGTACAGCGCGTAGTTCTGGAACACCATCGCGATGTCGCGGTCCTTCGGCTGGACGTCCGTGACGTCGCGGTCGCCGATGAGGATGCGGCCGGCGTTGACGTCCTCCAGGCCGGCGAGCATGCGCAGCGAGGTGGACTTGCCGCAGCCCGAGGGGCCGACGAGGACGAGGAACTCGCCGTCCTCGATGTGCAGGTTGAGGGCGTCCACCGCGGGACGCTCCGTGCCCGGGTAGATCCGGGTCGCGCTGTCGAAAGTGACCGTGGCCATGAGCCGTCATTCCCTTCACCGGCAGGTACGTGCCGGACGATCCGTCGTGAAGAGTGTCAACGCAGGGTCGGTGGAGGCACCCTGCCGAGCTCTGTGTCTCCGCTGACACGGACCGGGGGTGACGAACACCCTCGGCCGGGGCGTCAGTATGGCACACGCCACGTCCGGCCTGTCCGGGACGTCCGTTCCCGGCGGACGCCGCCGCCCGGACGGGCGCGGGCGCTCACCCGGACGGTCGACGCGTGACCGTGCAGGTCAGCGCGTCGTGCGCTCGACCGCGGCGATCGCCGCGACGACGTCCTCGGGCGCGCCCAGGCGGTAGCGGGCCGCGGTCGGGCCCGGGCCCACCTTGACCGTGAGGTCGTCCTCGCCGAGGGCCGCGAAGGCGTGCTCGTCGGTGACGTCGTCGCCCGCGTACAGGACGACCGGCGCACCGAGCTCGCCGCGCAGCGCCTGCAGCGCGCTGCCCTTGTCGGCAGGCAGGACGGTGAGCTCGACGACGTCCTTGCCGTGCAGCGTGCCGGCGCCCAGCTCGGCACCGAGCGCGAGCGCCTCCTGCTCGGCGGGGCCGGCGACGTCGCGCTCGGCGAGGCGCGTGTGGACGACGACCGCCGTCGGCTTCGTCTCGACCCAGACGCCGTCGCGGCCGCGGGCGACGGCGGCGGCGCGCGCGCCCAGGGTCACGAGCCGGTCGGACTGCTCGGGCGTGAGCTCGACGACGTCGCGGTCCAGCCCGGACGCCGTCACGCGTGCACGCTCCGCGCCGTGGCTGCCGACCAGGTACGTGCCCGGCGGCACCTGCGCCAGCGCGTGCAGGTCCGCCATCGCCCGGCCGGACACGAGCGCGAGCGCGAGGCCCTCCCGCCCGGCGAGCGCGGCGAGCGCCTCGACCCCGGCCGGGAGGATCGCCGAGGTGCTCGGGTCGTCGACCAGGTGGGACAGCGTGCCGTCGAAGTCGAACGCCAGCAGGACCGGGCGGCGCGCCGGGTCGGCGAGCACCGCCTCGAGGCGCTCCGCGAGCGCGTGCGCGCCCTGCGGCTCGGCGGTCAGGGGTGTCGGGTCAGGCATCCCGGTCTCCGTCGCGGTCGTGGTCCTGCTGCGCGGCGCGGTTCTCGTCCCGGTAGCGGTCGGCGTCGAACGGGTCGCCGTGGCGCTGCGCGTCCTGGTAGCGCGGGGTCGTGGCCGGGCCGTCGTCCGCCCGGTCGTCGCCGGGCCCGGGGCCCGGCCCGGTGCGCCCCGAGGCGTCGCGCGCGGGCACCGACGTCAGCGCGGAGAGGAACTGCTGGGACCACGCCGCGACGTCGTGCCCCAGCACGCGGCGGCGGAGGCGGCGCATGCGCTTGCGCGACTCGCGCGGCTCCATGTGCACGGCGTACGTGATGGCGTCCTTCATGCCGGAGATGTCGTGCGGGTTCACGAGCACCGCGCCGACCAGCTCGTCCGCCGCGCCCGTGAACTCGCTCAGCACGAGCGCGCCCCGGTCGTCGGAGCGTGCGGCGACGTACTCCTTGGCGACGAGGTTCATGCCGTCGCGCAGCGCGGTGACGAGCATGACGTCGGCGGCCAGGTACAGGGCCGCCATCTCCTCCATCGGGAACGACTGGTGCAGGTACTGCACCGGCGCGTGGCCGACCGTGCCGTGGTCGCCGTTGATGCGCCCGACCAGCAGCTCCACCTCGTCGCGCAGCTGCTGGTAGGCGCCGACGTTCTCGCGACTGGGGCTCGCGACCTGCACGAGCGTGGTATCGGTGGGCGACAGGCGGCCGTCCTCGAGGAGCTCGCCGTAGGCCTTGATGCGGTGCCGGATGCCCTTGGTGTAGTCGAGGCGGTCGACGCCGAGCAGCAGCACCTCGGGGTCGCCGAGCTCGGTGCGGATCTCCTTGGCGCGGGCCTGCACCTCGGGCGTGCGCGCGAGCTGGTCGAACGCGTGCGAGTCGATCGAGATGGGGAACGCCGCGGCGCGCACGTGCCGCTGCTGCGGCGTGCCGTCGCCCATCGTCACGACCTGGCCGCGCGTCGTCAGGTCGGTGAGGCGGCGCACGACGCGCACGAAGTTCGCGGCGTCCCCGGCGCGCTGGAAGCCGACGAGGTCCGCGCCGAGCAGGCCCTCGACGACCTGCTTGCGCCACGGCAGCTGCGCGAAGATCTCGAGCGGCGGGAACGGGATGTGGTGGAAGTAGCCGATCCGCAGGTCGGGCCGCAGCTCGCGCAGGAACGCCGGCACCAGCTGCAGCTGGTAGTCGTGCACCCACACCGTGCCGCCCGGTGCCGCCTGCCGCGCCGCCGCCTCCGCGAACCGCCGGTTGACCTTCTGGTACGCGTCCCACCACTGCCGGTGGAACTGCGGCGGCGCGATCACGTCGTGGTAGAGCGGCCACAGCGTGTCGTTCGCGAAGCCCTCGTAGTACCGCTCCATGTCCTGCTCCGTCAGCATGACGGGGACCAGGCGCGTGCCGTCGACGACGAACGGGTCGAGCTCGAGGCCGGGCGACCCGCCCCACCCCACCCAGGCGCCCTCGGCGTTCGCCATCACGGGCGCGAGGGCGGTCACCAGGCCGCCGGGCGACCGGGTCCAGGTCGGCTCGCCGGCCTCGTCGAGGCTCACGTCGACAGGGAGGCGGTTCGCGACGACGACCAGGTCGTGGCCGTCGGCGGGCACGTCGAAGGGCACGCGGATCAACTCCTCGGGATCGGTGCCGACCCTAGTGCTCCCGCCGTGGCCCCGCCCGTGGTCCGCCCGGGTGTGGCGTCCCCCACGTGCGGCGACGCGCCCGCTAGCGTGCCCGTCATGGAGCGGATCGGCCTGGCGCCGGGGTCGGAGATCGGCGGGTACACGGTCGTCTCGCCCCTCGGTTCCGGCGGCATGGGGACGGTGTACCGGGCGGTCGACGGCGGCGGCACGGCGGTCGCGCTCAAGCTCCTGCACCCGCACGTCGGCGCCGACGCGGCGGTGCGCGCCCGGCTCATGCGCGAGGTCGCCGCGCTGCAGCGGCTGCGGCACCCGGCGGTGGCCGCGGTGCTCGACGCGGAGGCGGACTCGACCGAGGCGTTCATCGTCACCGAGCTCGTCCCGGGGGAGACGCTCACCGAGCGCGTGCGTGCGCACGGGCCGCTCGACGAGGGCGACCTGCTCGGCCTGGCGGAGGGCCTGCGGTCCGCGCTCGCGGCGGTGCACGCCGCCGGCGTCGTGCACCGCGACCTCAAGCCCTCGAACGTGCTGCTCACCGACGCCGGGCCCGTGCTCATCGACTTCGGCCTCGCGCAGGGCGTCGACGACGACGCGACCCTGACGACGGCCGGCTTCGTGCTCGGCACGCCCGGGTACCTGGCGCCGG
>JAPSIR010000031.1:14228-20462 GCA_031178625.1 Cellulomonas sp. | reverse complement strand
GCCGCGCTGCGCACGACGGGAACCGACCGGGTCCTGCCGGGCGGCCTGCTGCTGCCCCGCGAGTCGGTCGCGAGCCCGGACGGCAGGGTCGCCCTCACGATGGGCGCCGACGGCGCGCTCACGCTCACGGTCGCGGGCCGCACGACGTGGCGCACACCCACCGCCCGCGCCGGCGCGTCCGCCGTCGTGGCGCCCGAGGGCGACCTGCGGGTCGTCGCACCCGACGGCGCCGTCGTCTGGTCGAGCGGCACCGCCTCCCCCGGTGCCCGCCTCGTCGTCAAGGACCACGGCCGCGCCTACCTGATCTCGGCGACGCACGCCTCGGTCTGGACGAACCCGGAGACCCTCGGCGAGCGGGTCCCGACGGTCGTCCACCTGCCGCTGCCCGAGGCGCTGCCCGTCCCCGCGAGCACGCCCGCGCCGACGCCGGCCCCCACCGCCGGCAGCACCCCGACCCCGTCGCCGAGCCCGTCGCCGACGTCGCCCCTGTGGGGCCCACGCCCGTCGTCGCCCCTCCTGACCGGGGCGCCGTCGGACCCCGCCCCGTCCGGCTCGACGCCGTCCGGGTCGACGGCGTCGGAGCCCACCGCACCCGAGCCCACCGCACCCGCGCCGACCGCGCCCGGGGCCGCACCCGCGGCGCACCGCACGGTGCTCGCATCGGCTCCCCCGTACGCCCACCCCGGCTCGCCGGCGGCACGCGCGGCGGCGGGTGCCCGTGCGGAGGGCCGCACCGCCGACGCGGCCCTGCTCGACAAGGCCGCCGCACAGGGCTCGGCCCGCTGGCTCGGCCCGCAGGACCCCACCGCGACGGTGGAGGCGAGCGTCCGGGCGTACGCGCAGGCGGCGACGGCGGTGGGACGCACGCCCGTCCTCGTGACCTACGCGATCCCCGACCGCGACTGCGGCGGGCACTCGGCGGGCGGGCTCGCGACGGCGGCCGAGTACGCCGCGTGGGTGGATGCCGTCGCCGCCGGCCTCGCGGGTGCACGCGCCGTGGTCGTCGTCGAGCCGGACGCCCTGCTCCACCTCGACCGCTGCGGCGACCGCGACGCGCGCCTGGCGATGCTCCGCCACGCCGTGGCCGCACTGACGGGCGCGGGCGCGGAGGTCTACCTCGACGCCGCCAGCAGCAACAGCTTCGGCTGGGGCACGGTGTCGCTGCGCGACATGGCGCTGCGCCTGCGCGCGGCGGGCGTGGACGACGCGGCCGGGTTCGCCGTCAACACGTCGAACTTCCAGCGGACCGAGCACGAGGTCGCCTACGGCACCTACCTGTCCGCGCTCCTCGGCGGCGCGTCCTTCGTGGTGGACACGTCCCGCAACGGCAACGGTCCGCTCGCCGGCCCGGACGGCACGGTCTGGTGCAACCCTCCCGGCCGCGCGCTCGGTGCACCGGCCGGCGCCACGGACGGCGGCCCGCACGTCGCCAACCTCTGGGTGAAGACCGTCGGCCTGAGCGACGGCTCGTGCAACGGCGGCCCGCCGGCGGGGCAGCCGTGGGAGTCCTACCTGCTGGGCCTGGCCGCCGCCGCCACCTGGTAGGCCCCGCACCGCGCCGCGCCTCTCCGGCGTCCGGATCCCCGGGCCGGGGTGCGCCGCCCCGCTCCGCTGCCGACCATGGCCGGGGACGACGGACGGTCGAGGGACGGGGACGGGCATGGCCACGGTGGCGGACGGGATCGTGCAGCGGCTCGCGGAGTGGGGGGTCGACCGCGTCTTCGGGTACGCGGGCGACGGCATCGACCCGATCCTCGCGGCGCTGCACCGCGCCGAGGGCTCGGTCGAGCTCGTCACGGCGCGGCACGAGGAGATGGCCGCCTTCATGGCCACGGGCCACGCGAAGTACGGCGGCGGCGTCGGCGTGTGCCTCGCGACGCAGGGCCCCGGGGCGGTGCACCTGCTCAACGGGCTGTACGACGCGAAGCTCGACCGCACCCCGGTCGTGGCGGTCGTGGGCCAGGTCGTCACCACCGCGCTCGGCAGCGGGTACCTGCAGGAGGTCGACCTGCCGGTGCTGCTCAAGGACGTGTGCGCGCAGTACGTGCAGACGGTCGTCGCACCGGAGCAGCTGATGCACGTGCTCGACGACGCCGTGCGGACCGCGCTCGCGACGTCGAGCCCGACGTGCGTGATCGTGCCGCACGACGTGCAGAAGGCCGACCTGCCCGAGCCCGAGCAGACGCACGGGGTCGTCACGACGTCACCCGCGCGCGCCCGGGCGCGCAGCCTGCCGTACGACGACGACCTCGACCGCGCCGCCCAGGTGCTCGCTGCGGGCGAGCGCGTCGCCGTGCTGGCCGGCCGCGGTGCCGCGCACGCGACCCCGGAGGTGCTCGAGGTCGTCCAGCGGCTCGGCGCGGGCCTGACGACGTCGCTGCCCGCCAAGCCGCTGTTCGACGAGGGCCTGCCGTTCCACTGCGGCGTCATGGGGCACCTGGGCACGACCGCCTCGGCGGACCTGATGGCGGGCTGCGACACCCTGCTCATCGTCGGCAGCAGCGACCCGTGGACGGAGTTCTACCCGCCGCTCGGCCAGGTCCGCACGGTCCAGGTGGACGTCGCGGCGCGCAACCTCGGCGCGAAGTACCCGGTCGACGTCCCGCTCGCCGGGGACGCCGCGACCACGCTGCGCGCGCTGCTCGACCGCCTGCCGCGGCGCACCGCCGAGGAGCGCCGGCCGTGGCGGGGTCGGGTCGAGGAGTCCGTCGCGGCGTGGCACCGCATCGCCGCGGAGCGCGCCGCCGCACCCGCGTCGCCCCTCAACCCCCAGGCCGTGCTGCACGAGCTGTCCCGGCACCTGCCCGCCGACGCGCAGGTCTCCGTCGACGTCGGCTCCGTCACGTACTGGTACGCACGGTTCCTGCGGCTGCCGCCGGGCGTGCCCGCGCACCTGTCGAGCACGCTCGCGTCCATGGGCTCGGCCCTCCCCTACGGCCTCGCCGCCAAGCTGCTGCACCCGGACCGGCCGCTCGTCGCGCTCGCCGGCGACGGCGCGATGCAGATGAACGGCATCAACGAGCTGATCACGGTCGCGTCCCGCTGGCGCGACTGGGCGGACCCGCGCTTCGTCGTGCTGGTGCTCGACAACGGCGACCTCGCCGAGGTCTCGTGGGAGCAGCGCGAGATGGAGGGCGACCCGCGGTTCCCGGTGTCGCAGACCGTGCCGGCCTTCCCCTACGCCGACTACGCCGAGCTGCTCGGGCTGCGCGGCATCCGGGTCGACGACCCGGCGGACCTCGCCGACGCGTGGCGGGACGCGCTGGCGGCCGACCGGCCGTGCGTCCTGCACGCGGTGACGGACCGGGACACGCCGCTCCTGGCGCCCCGGACGCCCGCGTCGAAGGTCGAGCAGATGCAGCGCGGGCTGGCGCAGGAGCCGGACGGCGCGCGGGCCCGGGAGCAGCTGGACGCGCAGCGGGCCGGCGAGGCGGCCGACGACCCGGCGGGGCTCTCGGCCGAGCACGCGGGCTGAGCGGTCCCGGCGCGACGCGTCGCGTCCGGTGCTGTCGTCGCCGCGCGGCCGCCCGACGCCCGACGTAGCGTCGGCCGGGTGACGGACGCGCGGACCACGGCGCCGGCCGAGCCGGCCGCCGCGCCGGACCCGAACCGGTGGAAGGCGCTGAGCGTCTGCCTCACCGCGGGCTTCATGACGCTGCTGGACGTGAGCATCGTCAACGTCGCGCTGCCGTCGATCGCGGAGCAGCTCGACGCGTCGGCGTCCGCCCTGCAGTGGGTCGTGTCGGGGTACGCGCTGACGTTCGGGCTGGTGCTGGTGAGCGCCGGCCGGCTCGGGGACGCCCGCGGGCGGCGCACCCTCTTCATCGCGGGGGTCGTGGTGTTCACGCTGGCGTCGCTGGCCGCCGGGCTGGCCCCGTCGGCGGAGTGGCTCGTCGCGGCGCGGCTCGCGCAGGGCGTCGGCGGCGGCATCATCAACCCCCAGGTGTCCGGGCTGATCCAGCAGCTCTTCCAGGGCGCCGAGCGCGGCCGGGCGTTCGGACGGCTCGGGACGACGATCGGCGTCTCGACGGCGATCGGGCCGGTGCTCGGCGGTGTGATCCTCGCGGTCGTCGGCGCGGAGCACGGGTGGCGGTGGGTGTTCCTCGTCAACCTGCCCGTGGGCGTGCTCGCGATCCTGCTGTCGCTGCGGTACCTCGCGCCGCGCCGCGACAAGGAGCCGGCGCGCGACCTCGACGCGGTGGGCGCGGTGCTGCTCGGCGCCGGCGTGGTGGGCGTGCTGTGGCCGCTGGTGAGCGAGCGGTGGGAGCCGGTCGACGCGGCGCTGCTCGTCGCCGGCCTCGTCGTGCTCGGGGTGTTCGCCGCGTGGGAGCGCCGGCTCGACGCACGCGGCGGGACCCCCATGGTGCGGCTGTCCCTGTTCCGCGTGCCCGGGTACGCGAGCGGCGCGCTGCTCGCGCTCGCCTACTTCTCCGGGTTCACCGGCATCTTCTTCGTCCTCACGCTGTACCTGCAGGACGGCATCGGCTACACGCCGCTGCAGGCAGGGCTGGCGATCACGCCGTTCGCGCTGGGATCGGCGGTCACCGCGGCGGTCGGCGGGCGCGTCGTCAGCACGCGCGGTCGCGTGGTGGTCGTCACGGGTCTCGTGCTCGTCATCGCAGGGCTGCTCCTGACCGAGCTGCTGCTCGGCGTGGCCGACGGCCGCCCCACGACCGGCTGGTGGACCGCGGCGCCGCTCCTGCTCGCCGGCCTCGGCAGCGGGCTGGTCATCTCGCCGAACCAGACGCTCGCGCTCGAGCACGTCCCGGTGGCGGAGGCCGGCGCCGCGGGGGGCGTGCTGCAGACCGGCCAGCGCCTCGGGTCCGCGGTCGGCATCGCCGTCGTCGGGGCGCTGTACTTCGCGGGCACCGGCACGGGCGACGGCACCGTCGGCATCACCCACGGGCTGCTCGCCACGACCGCGCTGCTGGGCGTGGCGCTCGCGATCGGCGTCGTCGACCTGGTGCGGCGGCGCCGGCCGGGCGGTCAGTCGACGCCGGGGGCGGCGTCGTAGACGAGACCGTCCGGGGTGGCCCGGGCACCGGCCGCGGGCGGGTGCGGCCGCAGGCGCCCGTCGTGCCCCAGGTGCTGCACGTCGACGCCGTGCAGCAGGACCGCGACGTCCGCGACGAGCCGGCGGTGGCAGCGCCACCACACGGACTCGCTGCACATCACGGTGACGCGGCCGCGGCCGGCGTCGGTCGCGGCGGCCACCGCGTCGAGCAGGTCCGCCATGCCGGCGCGGAACTCGGCCGACCGGGTGTGCGCGGCGTACGCGCGGAACGCCTCGACCTGCCACCACGTGTCCACCGCATCCGTCCCGCGGACGGACCGCCGACCGCCGAGGCGTCCCTCCCACCGGTACGCGACGCCCGCGGCGGGGAGACTCCCGGCGAGCGCGTCACGCGCGACGTGCGGGTGGCGCCGGCTGCCCGGGAAGCGGCGGACGTCCACGACCAGCCCGACGCCGGCGTCCCGCAGCGTCGCGACCAGCGCGTCCTCGTCCAGGGTCCCGTGACCGAACGTCAGGAGCATCGGCGGCACGGTCACGCGCCCACGCTGCCACCGCACGCGCGCCGCGGCACCCGCTCGGCCGGCGCCTACCCGCCCGGGCCGCGTGCCCCGTCCACGACGTGCGCGGCGCGCACCAGGTCCGGCGCGACGATCGCGGCCACGTCGAGGAGGAACGGCCGTGGCCGCACGAGAACCACGCGTGCGCCACGCGCCGTGGCGGCGCGGTACGTGCGCGCCAGCACACAAACTCCCTCGACGTCGACGAACCAGAGGTCGCCCACGTCGAGGCGCAGGATCGCCGGTCGGTCGCTCGCGAGGGCCGACCGCAGGACGGCCTCCACCGGTGGGGCCGCGTCCCGGTCCAGCTCGCCCTGCAGCACGAGCAGCGGGGCCGGGCCGGACGCGCGCGCCACGGTGCAGCCGTGGGCGACGGTCGGGTCCGGCACCGGACGCGGGGCGGGGAGTATGGCCACGGTGTCTCCTCGGTCCGAGCACCGGACCGAGGGGCCGGCGCGTGCGGATCCGCCGACGGTGAGGCCGGCGGGACGGCTGCGTCCCAACCAGGTCCCACTGTAACGCCGCTCCGGGACGATAGGAACGGACCCGACGAGTCGGACGCGGCCACCGGCGGACGGCGTAACCTCGGGGTGACCGGGGACCCCCGAGCGGCGGGACCGTCCGCCGCGGTCTGCGGTCGGACGTCGACACGCGACGAGACCG
>JAPSIR010000031.1:0-14128 GCA_031178625.1 Cellulomonas sp. | reverse complement strand
AGGAACGGACCCGACGAGTCGGACGCGGCCACCGGCGGACGGCGTAACCTCGGGGTGACCGGGGACCCCCGAGCGGCGGGACCGTCCGCCGCGGTCTGCGGTCGGACGTCGACACGCGACGAGACCGAGACCGGGCCGGGACCGGGACCGGGACCGACGTGCCTACGGCGCCGCTCCTGCTGCCGCCGCCGGAGAGCGTGAGCCCCATGTCCCACGACGCGATCCCGTGCTGCCCGCACGAAGCGCGCCCCCGGCGAGACCTCCGGCAGCACGGGCGCCCTGCTCGACCTCGTGCTGCGGCTCGGGTCGGTCGAGGAGCAGCTGGCCGAGATCGCAACGGTCGCCGCGGCCACGGATCCCGGCGTCGTCGCCTGCGGGATCACCGTCCGCCACGGCGGGGGGCAGAGCGCGTCGCGTCGAGCGACCGGCTCGCCGCCGACGTCGACGAGCTCCAGTACGAGGCGGACGAGGGCCCGTGCCTGGAGAGCCCCGCCTCCGAAGAGCTGCTCGTGGTGGAGGACTACCTGGCGGACCCGCGGTGGCCCCGGTACGGCGCGCACGCCGTTACGCACGCCGTCGCGCACGGCGTCCGCAGCAGCTGACATCGCGGCCGACATCGTGTCCGCCGTCAGAGCCGGCCCGCCGCGCACCGGCCGCTTCGAGCGCTGACCTGCGCGGCCGCCCCCGGCGAGCCGTAGGGCCCGCGCGGTGCCGGTCGCCGCGGGCAGCCCGAGGAGCGGGCACGGGCGCCGTCGCCTAGCGTGGCGGACGTCCCCGTCCTCGAGCCCCGGGAGCGTGGTCGCCCATGAGCCACCAGCGTCACCACGACGTCGTGATCCTCGGCGGCGGCAACGCCGGCATCTCCCTCGCGGCGCGGCTGCTGCGCGACGGCTGCCGCGACGTCGCCGTCGTCGAGCCGAAGGACGTGCACCACTACCGGCCGCTGCTGTCGTACGTCGCCGGCGGCCAGGCGACGCTGGACGACCTGCGCCGCCCGCAGATCGAGGTCATGCCGCGGGATGTGCACTGGTACCGCGACCACGCCGTCGGGGTCGACCCGCGGGGGTCCGCGGTGCACCTCGCCGACGGCGGGACGCTCACGTACGGCGACCTCGTCGTCTGCCCCGGGTCCGAGGTCGACTGGGACGCGCTCCCGGGCGCGCGCGCGGCCGTCGCGACCTCGCACGCGTCCACCAGCTACCTGCCCGAGCACGCGCCGCAGGCGTGGACCATGCTGTCGACGCTCACGTCCGGCCGCGTGGTGGCCGCGCTGTCGACGCGGCACGTCCCGTGCGCGCCCGTCGGGCTCAAGCCGATCTTCCTCGCGGCGGACCGCTGGCGGCGCGCCGGCGTCCTCGACGCGATCACGGTCGACCTCGTCCTCGAGGGCGACGCCCTGGCGGGGCTCGCCCGCGCCGACCGGGAGCTGCGCGCCGCGGCGGCCCGCTACGGCATGCGGGTGCGCACGGGGACGACCGTGGAGTCCGTCGACGCCGACGCGCACACGCTGCGCCTGCGCACGCCGGACGGCCCCGACACGCTCGGCTACGACGCGCTCTTCCTCGTCCCGCCGCACCGTGCGCCGGCGTGGGTCGCGGCGTCGGGGCTCGCGGCCGACGGCACCGACGGCTTCGCGGACGTCGACCCGCAGACCCTGCAGCACCGCACGTACCCGCGGGTGTGGGCGCTGGGCGACGTCGCGACGGTGCAGACCTCGCCGTCCGGCGGTGCGCTGCGCAAGCAGGTGCCCGTCGTCGCGGAGAACCTCGCGGCCCGGCGCACGGGCGGGCCGGTGCGCCGCTACGACGGGTACACGGTCGCGCCGGTGACGACGTCGCGGCGCGCGCTGCTGCTCGCGGAGCACGACCGGGACGGCCGGCCGGAACCGAGCGTGCCGTTCCCGGACCTCGTGCGGCCCGGCCTCGGCGTCTGGTTCTTCGACCGGTACCTCGAGCCGTCCGTCTACTGGCACCGGCTGCTGCGCGGCAAGGTGTCCTGAGGCCGCGTCCGGTCCACGGGGCCGTGGGCGCGGGAGGATGCCACCGTGCCCTCGCCCGCGTCCCGCCCCCTGCGCCCGCAGGTCGACGTCTGGTGGACGGCACCCGTCGCGGTGCCGGAGGACGCGCTCCTGCCGGTGCTCGACCCGCTCGAGCGGGCGCGGCACGCCGCGCTGCCGGGGGTGCACCGCACCGGCTTCCTGCAGGCCAGGGCGCTGCTGCGGTGCGTGGCGGGGCGCCGGCTCGGCGTCGCGCCGGACGCGGTCGCGCTGAGCGCGCGCTGCCCCGTGTGCGCGGGCGACCACGGGCCGGTCGCCGTGACCGTCGCCGCCGGGCCGCCGCTGCACGTCTCGGTCACCCGCACGGGCCCGGTGCTCGCGGTCGCGCTCACCACCGCCGGCCCCGTCGGCGTCGACGTCGTGGCGTGCGCCGACGTGGCCGCCGCACCGCTCGCCGACGTCGCACTGGGGCCGCGCGAGCGCGCGCGCCTCGACCGCCTGCCGGCCGACGCCCGTGCCGCGGCGCTCGCGCGCGCGTGGGCGCGCACGGAGGCGGTGCTCAAGGCGCACGGCACGGGGCTGCGCGTCGACCCCGCCCGCGTGGACGTCGGGCGCGACCCCGTGCGCGTGCCGGGTGCCCGCTTCCCCGTGCGCGTGCGCGACCTCGCGCTCGGCGGCGGTGTGGCCGGGGCGGTCGCGGTCACCGTGCCGCACCCGGGCGCGACGTCGGCCGGACCGCTGCGCGCGCTGCCGCGGCGCCTGCGCACCGTCACCGTGGCCGTGCACGACGGGTCCGCGCTGCTCACCGGGCTCACCGGGCGCTGAGGCGCGGCGCGCCCGCGACCGCCTCTGCCGCGACCGCCCCCGACGGACCGGTCAGCGGGCGGCGGGCAGCGGCGGCAGGGCCGCGCGGTCGAGCCAGGCGGCGAGCAGCTCGCCGACCTCCGCCGCGAGCGCGTCCCCGCCCGCCGCCCGTGCGTGCTCGTCCGCGAGCGCGCGGAGGTCGTCGGTGGCGGCGGTGGCGTGCGCGTGCCGGTCCGTCCACGCCCGCACGAGTCCCAGGAAGACCGACGTCCCGAGCACGGCGCGCAGCGCCTGCAGCGTGAGCGCGCCCCGCTTGTAGACGCGGTCGTCGAAGATGCGCTCGTAGCCCGGGTCGGCGAGCACCAGGTCCCGGGGCTGCGCGCGCAGCCGGGCGTGCCACGTGCGGGCCAGCGTCGCGGCGTCCGGACCGCCGGACGCCTCCGACCACCACCACTCCGCCCAGCAGGCGAAGCCCTCGTTGAGCCAGATGTCCCGCCACGTGCCCACGCCGACGCTGTTGCCGAACCACTGGTGCGCAAGCTCGTGCGCGACGAGCCGGCCGTCGTCGTCGTCGCCGGCGAGGTGGTTCGCGCCGAACACGGACACGCCCTGCGCCTCGACCGGGATCTCGAGGTCGTCGGCGGTGCACACGAGCGTGTACGTGTCGAACGGGTAGGGCCCGAACGCGTCGGCGAAGCACCGCAGCAGCGCGTCGTGGTGCGTCAGGCGCTCGCGCACGGCCGGCACGAGGTGCGCCGGGACGAGCGCGCGCTGGGGCGCCGGCCCGTCCCCGAGCGGCACCTCCTCGTAGCGCCCGACCTGCACGGTGGCCAGGTACGTCGACGTCGGGCGGCGCTCCTCGTGCACCCACGTCGTTGTGCTGGCGCGCGTGCGCCGGTCGACCAGGACGCCGTGGGCGAGCGCGCGGTACGGCTGGTCGACCGTGAGCGCCGTCCGGTACGTGGCCTTGTCGTCGGGCCGGTCGTTGCACGGGAACCAGGAGGGCGCGCCCGTGGGCTGGCTCGCGACGAGGGCGCCCTCCTCGAGCTCCTCCCAGCCGACCGTCCCCCACGGGCTGCGCACGGGGTGCGGCGTGCCGCCGTACGCGACGGCGAGGGTCAGGCGCGTGGCGGCCGGCACCTCGCGCGCGAGCCGCAGCGCCAGCCGGCCGCCACGGTGCGTCCAGCGGGCGAGCCGGGCGCCGGCGACCGTCACCTTCTCGACGGTGAGCCCGGCGAGGTCCAGCGTGAGGACGTCCGTGGCGGTGCGCGTCTCGACCTCGAGCGTCGCCGTGCCGCGCAGCCGGTTCGGCGCGACGCGGTACGTCAGGTCGAGGTCGTAGTGGGCGACGTGGAACGCCGGGTCCCCGTGCCCCGTGGCGTACCGGTCGTCGGGCGGTGCGGTGGGCGTGGACGCGCTCACCCGGGCACCGGGGCGGTGCGCCACGGCGCGATCGGGTTGCCGACCCAGCGCGACCCGGCCGGGACCTGCTCGCCGCGGAGCACGAGGGACGCTGGCCCCACGGTGGCGCCCGCACCGATGCCGGCGGCGGGCAGCACGACACCGTGCGCCCCGAGCGTCGCGCCGTCGCCGAGGGTCACGGTGTCGAGGCTCATGACGCGGTCGTGGAAGAGGTGGGTCTGCACGACGCACCCCGGCCCGACGGTCGCCCCGTCGCCGAGCCGGACGAGGTCCGCCTCGGGCAGCCAGTACGACTGGCACCACACGCCCCGCCCGATCCGGGCACCGAGCCCGCGCAGCCACCACACCAGGGCGACGGTACCCGTGACCGCGTCCGCGAAGTACGGCGCGGCCAGCATCTCGGTGAACGTGTCCGCGAGCTCGCCGCGCCAGACGGCGGCGCTCCACAGCGGGTGGTCCGCGGTCCGGTGGCGGCCGACGAGCAGCCACTTGGCGACGATCGTCACGAGAGCCGCGACGACGCCGGTGCCGAGCAGCACGACCCCGCCCACGAGGACCGCGACGCCCCAGCCGGCGGTGAGCACGACGGCCTGGAGCACGAGCGCCGTGGCGAGCCCGAGCGTCCCGACGAGCAGCGCCGGCACCACGCGGGCGCACTCCACCGCCGCGCGCGCCCAGCGCAGCCGCGCCGGCGGGTCGTACGTGCGGCCGGGGTCGTCGAGCGTCGCGGCCCGCGGCAGGAGCGCCGGCGGGCTGCCGAGGTAGCTCGACCCGGCGCGCGTGCGGTTCGGCGTCGCCGACAGCACCGCGACGAGGCCGTTCTTCGGCACCGCCCGGCCGGGGGCCGTCATCCCGGAGTTGCCGAGGAACGCGCGGCGGCCCACCTTCGCCGCGGCCACGCGCAGCCACCCGCCGCCGAGCTCGTACGGCGCGACCATCGTGTCGTCGGCGAGGAACGCGCCGTCCTTGACCCGCATCATCGTCGGCAGGCCGACCACCGTGGAGATCTCCGTGCCCGCGCCGACGCGGGCGCCGAGCAGCCGCATCCACGCGGGCGTGAGCACGGACGAGTACACCGGGAACAGCGTGGTGCGGGCCGTGTCGGTGAGCCGCTGCGTCGTCCACGCCCGCAGCCCCTGCCCCGAGCGCACCGGGTGGTAGCCCTCGACGAGGCCCCGGCCGAGCAGCCGCACGGACACGACGACGAGCAGCGCGTACAGCGCGTAGGCGAGCAGCCCGGCGGGCACGCTCGCGAGCAGCGCGGGCCCCACCGCGTCGGCGAGCGTCGCGGTGTCGCGCACGGCGAGGCCGACGACGACCACGCCGGCGGCCACGGACACGACGGGCAGCGCCGCGACGAGCGCCCCCGCGAGCGCGTACGTCGCCGTCCAGAGGCCGGGGCGCGCGCCCGCCTCGGGCCGCCGGGACGGCCACGGGTGCCGCGCCTCGTGCGCGCGCGCGGCGGGCGAGCCGGTCCAGTACTCGTCCTCGCCGGTCGTCCCGTGCACGGCGGAGCCCGCGGCGACGTCCGTGCCGGCGCCGACGTGCGCGCCCGGGTAGAGCACGCTGCGCGCCCCGACGGTCGCGCCCGCGCCGATCGTCACGTGCCCGACGTGCACGACGTCGCCGTCCACCCAGTGCCCGGACAGGTCGACCTCGGGCTCGACGGCGCACCCGCGCCCGAGCGTGAGCATGCCCGTCACGGGCGGCACGGAGTGCAGGTCGACGTCCCGCCCCAGCCGCACGCCGAGCGCCCGGGCGTACAGCCCGACGAACGCCGCGGTCGTCGGCGTGATGGCCCCGAACTGCTCGGCGAGCCGCTCCGCCGCCCACAGCCGCAGGTGCACCGACCCCCCGCGCGGGTACGTGCCGGGCCCCACGCCGGCCAGCAGCAGGCGGGCGCCGAGCGCGGTGAGGCCCAGGCGGCCGACAGGGCTGATGGTGAGCAGCCACCCCGCGGCGACCCACCACCAGGAGACCGGGGGCAGCCACGGCAGCGGGGCGACGAGGTGCGCGACGCATCCGAGCGCCGCGAGCACGGTCAGCCAGCGCAGCGCCACGAGCCCGCGCAGCGGCAGCAGCGCGAGCAGCTGCACGGCCTGGCTCGCGACGGGCACGGGCCGCACCGGCGTGGTCCGGGCCGCCGCGGCGGGCTCCCCGCCGAGGTCCGGCCACGTCGCCTCCAGGTACGCCGCCAGGTCCCCGACCTCGGGGTGCGCGTACACGTCCGCGACGGTCGCCTCGGGGTAGCGCGTGCGCAGCGCGGAGACGAGCTGCGCGGCCGTGAGCGAGCTGCCGCCGCGCTGGAAGAAGTCGTCCTCGGCGTCGGCGGGGTGCACGCCGATGACGTCGGCCCACTGCTGCCCGACCCACGCCGCCGTGCCCGTCAGGCCGGCGCCGGCGGGCGGCTCCCCCGCCCCCGGCACGGGCCACGGCAGCGCGTCGCGGTCGACCTTGCCGGACGTGCGTGTCGGGATGTCGTCGACGCCCGCGAGCAGCGGCACCATCGAGCCCGGCAGGACCGCGCGCAGGCGCGCCAGCAGGTCCGGCGTGTCGAGCGGGCCGCCGTCGGCGGGGACGACGTAGCCGACGAGCAGCGCCGCCCCCGTCGCCGAGCGGCGCACGGCGGCCGCGGCGCCCGCGACGCCGGGCAGGGCCAGCAGCGCGGCGTCGACCTCGGCGAGCTCGATGCGGTGCCCGTTGACCTTGACCTGGTCGTCGGCGCGCCCGACGAACACGAGCCCGGCGGCGTGCCGCTCGACGAGGTCGCCGGTGCGGTACGCGCGGTCCCAGCCGAGCGCGGGCGCGGGCGCGAACCGCACCGCGTCGAGCTCGGGGTCGAGGTAGCGCGCGACGCCCACGCCGCCGATGACGAGCTCACCGGTGCCGCCCTCGGGCACCTCCGCGTCGTCCGGCCCGACGACGGCCAGGTCCCAGCCGTCGAGCGGCAGGCCGATGCGCACGCGCTCGCCCGCCACGAGGGGCGCCGCACAGGCGACGACGGTCGCCTCGGTGGGGCCGTACGTGTTCCACACCTCGCGGCCGGGCCCGGCGAGGCGCGCCGCGAGCTCGGGCGGGACGGCCTCGCCGCCGAAGATGAGCAGCCGCACGCCCGCGAGCGCGTCGGCGGGCCACAGCCCGGCGAGCGTCGGGACGGTCGACACGACGCTGATCTCCCGCTCGACGAGCCACGGGCCGAGCTCCGTGCCCGCGCGCACGAGCGAGCGCGGCGCGGGGACGAGCGTCGCCCCGTGCCGCCACGCGAGCCACATCTCCTCGCACGACGCGTCGAACGCGACGGACAGCCCCGCCAGCACGCGGTCGCCCGGGCCGATCGGCGCGTCCTGCAGGAACAGGCGCGCCTCGGCGTCGACGAACGCGGCGGCGCTGCGGTGCGACACGGCCACGCCCTTGGGGCGTCCCGTGGACCCCGACGTGAAGATCACCCACGCGTCGTCGTCCGGCCCGGGCGCCGCCCGCTGCGCGTCGCCGCCGGTCACGGGCGTCCCGTCCGGCCGGACGGGGTCCGGGCCGTCGCCCAGCACGACCCGCACGCCGGCCTCGCCGAACACCTGCCGCGCACGCTCGTCCGGGTCGTCGGCGTCGACCGGCACGTAGGCGGCGCCGGCGCGCAGCACCGCCAGCACCGACAGGTACAGGCCCACCGTCCCCGACGTCGCGCGGACGCCGACGCGGTCCCCCGGCACGACGCCCGCCGCGGCGAGGCGCTCGGCGCGCAGCCGCACCGCCTCGTCGAGCGCCGCGTACGTGAGCACCTCGTCGCCGTCGTCGATCGCCACGGCCGTCGGGTGCCGGCGCACCGTCGCGGCGAACACGTCCACGAGGGTGCGGGGCGCGGGCGCGCGGTCCGCCGCGCGCAGGGGGTCGGCGACGGGCACCTGGGTCGTCACGTGTCGTCTCGCTCCTGCCCGGGCACGCTGCTGCACCCGTCGCTCGTCCTGGTCGGCCCGGGATGCTCGCACACGCCGGTGAACGGGAGGCGGACGGGAGGCGACCGGGCGGGGCGGTGCGGCCCTGCGCGGGGCCCGCCCGAGGACGCCGGGCGCTACTTGATCGCGCCCTGCGTGACCCCCGCCATGACCCAGCGCTGCGTGAACAGGTAGACGAGGATCGCGGGCGCCATCGCCATGAGGTACGAGGCGAAGGCGACGTTGTAGTTGCTGCTGAACTGCGACTGGAACACGCTCTGCAGCACGGGCAGCGTCTGCAGCGTCGAGTCGGCCGTGATGAGCGACGGCATCATGAAGTCGTTCCAGGACGCGAGGAACGCGAAGATCGCGACCGTCGCGCTCATCGGCGCCATCATCGGGAACACCACGCGGCGGAACACGCCCCACGTCGAGGCGCCGTCGAGCCGCGCGCTCTCCTCGAGCTCCTCCGGCAGCGAGCGGATGAACGCCGTGAACAGCAGCACGCTGAACGACAGCTGGAACATGATGTGCAGCAGCGCGACGCCCACCGGGTTCGCCAGCCCCACCATGCCGGTGAGCTTCACCTGCGACAGCGCGAGCACGGGGAACGGCAGGAACATCGCCGCGAGCAGGTAGAAGAACGACCAGCGGAACAGCTTGTGGTCCCAGTTGCGGGCGATGGCGTACGCCGCGAGGGCGCTCAGCGCGACGGTGCCGACCACCGTGACGACCGTGACGAAGACCGAGATAGCGAAGCCGCGCGGGAAGTTGGTCAGCCGCCACGCCTCGACGAAGCCCTCGATGCTGAGCGGCGACGGCAGCGCGAACACGCGCCCGTCCACCGCCTGCGCGGTGGTCTTGAACGCCATCGACAGGGTCGCGTACAGCGGCAGGAACACCGCGACGGAGCACACGACCAGCGCGGTCGTCGCGGCGCGGTTGGGACGGTCCTCGCCGCCGCCGCGCGCGAAGGGCCGGCGGCGCCGGACCGGCACCTGCCCCGGCGTCGTGGTGACGAGCGTCTGCTGGGTCATCTCACACCGCCGCCTTCCCGCGCGTCAGGCGCAGCTGGAGCACGGCCAGGACGACCGCGATGAGGAAGAAGATCGTCGCGTTGGCCATCTGGTACGCGTAGTCGCCGCCGGTGAAGCCCGAGAAGATCGTCATCGCCACGCTGCGCGTCGCGGTGCCGGGGCCGCCGTTCGTGAGCCCGACGATGATGTCGTAGGCGTTGAGGAAGTTCTTGAAGCCGATGACGAGGTTGATGAGCACGTAGCCCGCCACGAGCGGGAGCGTGATCGACCGCAGCCGGCGGGCGGCGGACGCGCCGTCCATCGCCGCCGCCTCGTACACCTCGCCCGGGATCGACAGGATCCCCGCGATGTAGATCAGCAGCGCCGACGGGATCGCCTGCCACGCCGTCACGACGACGATCGTCGTCCACGCCAGGTCGGGGTCGGCGAGCAGGCTCTGCTCGAGCGGACCCAGGCCGAGCGCCTGCCCCAGCTGCGGCAGCGAGTTCGAGAACAGGAAGTTGAAGACGTAGGCGATGACGATCCCCGAGATCACCATCGGCAGCACGAACACGGCCCGCAGCGCGACCTTCGCCCGGATCCGCGACGTCAGCAGCACCGCGAGCAGGAACGCGACGACGTTGACGACGAGCACGGTGACGAGCGCGAACCCGATCGTGAACCCGTACGAGCCGAGGATCGCGGGGTCGGACGCGAGCGCCACGTAGTTGGTCAGCCCGGTGAACGAGAACTCCCCGAAGCCGACCGAGTCGGTGAAGCTCAGGGTGATGCCCATGACCGCGGGCAGGGTGATCGCCAGCGTGAAGAGGACCAGCGCCGGCACGAGGAACAGGTAGTACGTGCGGTTGACCGTCGGCCGACGGTCGCGCCGCGGTGCCGCCGCGGCGCGGGACGTCCCGGGCGGGGCTGCTGCCGTCGTGGCCATCGGGGTCCTCCGGTCGTCGGTACGTCAGGAGCGGAACGCCAGGCGCGCCCAGTCGGCGTCGAGCGTGCGCAGCACCGGCAGCGGGTCGGCGCCCGACGCGAGGGACTGGGCGTAGTTCTGCAACGGGATCGACTGCGGCACGAGCTGCGACGCGCCGAGGTAGAACGCCGCACGGTCGTAGTACTCCCGCAGCTCGACGAGGGTCGGGTGGGTCACGGGCGGCGCGTCCGTGGTCACCCCGAAGCCGAGGTTGTCGGCGTTGTACGTGTCGATGACCTCGGGCTGCATGAGGAACGACAGGAACTCGCGCGCCGCCTCCTTCTTCGTCGAGCCCTCGGGGATCCACAGCGAGAGGTCGACGTTGACGCGCACCTTGCGGTCCGCCGGGTCGTCCGTGACCGGGAGCGGGAAGGCGCCGACGTCCAGGTCGGGGTTGGTCTTCGCGATCTCGGTGAGGGCCCAGGGGCCCTGCAGGTACATCGCGGCGGCGCCGCTCGCGAACGCGAGGTTGCCGTCGCCGTAGCCGCGGCTCGCCGCGTCCGGGTTCGTGTACGCGACGATCTGCTGCATCCGCTCGACGGGCTCGCGGAACTGCTGCTGGAACGCGACCGGGGAGTCCGGTCCCACGTCGTCGCCCTGCGCCTTGAGGTCGGTGAAGAACTCCGTCGTGTCGAGCATGCCGCCGACCGCGTAGTCGAAGTGACCCTGCGCGATGGTCCACGGGTCGCGGAACGTGCTGTAGACCGGCGTGACGCCGGCCGCCTGCAGGGTGTCGCAGACCGCGAGGAACTCGTCCCACGTCGTCGGGGGCGTCAGACCGTGCTCGGCGAAGATCGTGCGGTTGTAGAGCACCGCCGCCGCCATCAGCGAGTACGGGATGACGCTCGTGCGGCCGGGGTACGTCGCGGTGACCTCGACGAGCGGCAGGAGGTCCGGTCGGATCCGCGCCGCCTCCGGCATGTCGCCGAGGTCGCTGAGCGCGCCGCGCTCGACGTACCGGGAGATCTCGAAGTTGTAGTTGAGCAGCCCCAGGTCGGGCGGCGTCTCGCGCACGAACGACCCCGCCAGGTTCGACGTGGCGTCGTGCCGCACGCGCACCCGGGACTGCGCCTCGTGGAAGCGCTGGATGAGGTCGTCGAAGTAGCCGATCACCTCGGGCTTCGACTGGAAGAAGACGATCTCCGTGGTGCGGGCGCCCGCCGGGCGCGCGCACGACGCCAGCGCTGCGGTCGCACCGACCGCACCGACGCCGCGCAGGAAGCCGCGCCGCGTCAGGTCCAGGGACCCGAGGGGTCGTCGAGCGTCCACGTCTTCGTCTCCCTCGTCGAAGTCGTGCGAGGCCACCGGTCCGCGCGCCGGGCCCGACCTCGTGCGGCCCGGCCGTGCTCGCCGCCCTCCCGGTCAGCGTGGCACGGAGTGACCCGACGCACATCCGGACGCCGATCGCGGCCACGCGCGGGCGCGCGGCACCGCGCACACTGGTCGCGTGAGCGGGTCCCACCGGTACGACGTCGAGATCCTCCACCTGCTCGTCTCCCCCGAGCACGCCTACTTCGGCCGGCCCCGTGACGGTGCCGCGGACGTGCCCACCACCGACGCCGACCGTGCCGAGGTCGTCGCCGGCAAGGGGATCGTCGGCGACCGGTTCTTCGGGCGGGCCGCGCACATGGACGCCGCCGTGACGCTCTTCGCCGTCGAGGCGCTCGACGCGATCGCCGCCGAGCTCGGTGCCGGGCCTCTCGACCCGCTGCTCACGCGCCGCAACGTCGTGCTCCGCGGCGCGGAGCTCGCCCCGCTGCTCGGCGAGGAGGTCGTGCTCGAGTCCGGCGGCAGCAGCGTGCGCCTGCGCGTCGGCCGGCCCGCCCACCCCTGCGCGTGGATGGACCGCGTGCTCGCGCCGGGCGCGCACGCGGCGATGCGCGGCCGCGGCGGCGTGCGGTGCATGCCGCTGACCGACGGCGTGCTGCACCGCGGGCCCGCGGTGCTCGTGAGCCCGGTGCCCCTCGACCCGGCCCGCGCGGGCGCCGCGGTCCGCCGCCCGCCGTCCCGCCTGCCGTAGCCCGCCGGGCGCACCCCGCCCGCCCCGACGCCGAGGCCGCCGGTCCCGGGCGGCGACCTCGGCACCGAAGGGGCGAGCTCCGCGAGCAGGGGCAGGCGGCGCCCGGGCCGACGGCACCGCTGCACGTCGAGCTCGTCAGGTATGCCTGGACCTCGTCAGGGAGGGGTGACGAGGTGGGCGCACATCCGACGAGGTCGTCGCACCGAGCCGCAGGGGTGGGTGGCGCACGCGGTGGCGGGCTCGGCGGTGGGAGCTCGGCGGGGTGGGGGTTCGGCGGGGTGGGGGTTCGACGGGTACCGCGGAGGGGGTGGGCAGCGGGGGGCCGCGGTGGTAGACCGGACTCCCGGCGCACATCTCGCCACAGGGGGCCGTCATGCGCACACCGTCGTCGCTCGCCCGTCCGTCCTCCCGTCGACCGGCCCGGCCGCCGGCTGGTCCGCCGGCCCGCCCGCTGGCCCGCCCGCTGGCCCGTCCCGCGGGTGTCGTCGCGGCCGCCGCCCTCGCGCTCGCCGCCGGTGTCGCACCGGTCGCGGCCGCCCCACCGGGCCCGGCCACCGCCGGCACCGACGTGGCCGACGTGTCGCCCGCGGACGTGGAGGCGCTGGTGGCGGAGGCGCCCGGAGCGGCGCCGGCCGAGGACGGCGCCCGGACGGGGGCGCTGCCGGACGCGCAGGGGCTCGACCGCGGCCGCGGCGGCTGGGACGGCGGGTGGCACGGCGGCGGTCACGGCGGACGGCCGCCCGCGAAGGTGCCGGTCGCGGTCGGCACCGGCGGGGCCGTCGCGACGGTCGACCCGGATGCGACCCGCGTCGGCCTCGACGTCCTGCGCCATGGCGGCAACGCGGTCGACGCCGCGGTCGCGGCCGCGGCGACGCTCGGCGTCACGGAGCCGTACTCGGCCGGCATCGGCGGCGGCGGGTTCCTGGTCTACTACGAGGCCCGCACGGGCCGCGTGCACACGATCGACGGGCGCGAGACCGCACCCGTGGCGATGGGGCCGGACGCGTTCGTCGAGGACGGCGCGCCGATCCCGTTCGAGGAGGCGGTGACGTCCGGCCTCTCGGTCGGCGTGCCTGGGACGCCGGCGACGTGGCAGACCGCGCTCGACGCGTGGGGCACGATCAGCCTGCGCCGGGCGCTCGCCGGGGCGACGCGCGTCGCGCAGCACGGGTTCGTCGTCGACGAGACCTTCGCCGAGCAGACCGCGCAGAACGCCGACCGGTTCGACGACGTCACGTCGACCGCGGCGCTGTTCCTGCCGGGCGGCGCTCCCCCGCGCGTCGGGTCGGTGTTCCGCAACCGTGACCTCGCCCGGACCTACACCCTGCTGGCGCACCGCGGGGTCGACGCCCTGTACACCGGGCGGCTCGCGCGGGAGATCGTCGACACCGTGCAGGCACCGCCGGTCGTACCGGGCAGCGAGCGTGTCGTCCGGCCCGGCCTGCTCGAGCTCGGGGACCTCGCCGCCTACGAGGCGCTGCGCCGTGACCCGACGCACGTGACCTACCGCGGTCTCGACGTGTACGGCATGGCCCCGCCGTCGTCGGGCGGATCGACCGTCGGCGAGGCGCTGAACATTCTCGAGACGGCCGACCTGGGCACCCTCGACGAGACGCAGGCCCTGCACCGCTACCTCGAGGCGAGCGCGCTCGCGTTCGCCGACCGCAACCGGTACGTGGGCGACCCCGCGTTCGTCGACATCCCGCTCGCGGAGCTGCTGTCCGACGGGTTCGCCGCCGAGCGCGCGTGCCTCGTCGACCCCGCGGCGGCGCTGCCGAAGCCGGTGGCGGCCGGCACGCCCGACGGTGACTACGCAGGCTGCGGCACGGCGACGTCGGCCGGTCCCGAGGCGACCGAGGGCACGTCCACGACGCACCTGACGACCGCGGACCGGTGGGGCAACGTCGTCGCGTACACCCTCACGATCGAGTCGACCGGCGGCAACGGCGTCGTCGT
>JAPSIR010000211.1 GCA_031178625.1 Cellulomonas sp. | reverse complement strand
TGACCGGCGGCCACGCCGCGCTGCACCACGGCGACGAGCCGCTCGTCCTCACGTCCGCGGAGCCCGAGGTGCGACGCGCCCTCGAGCCGGTCGCCGAGCCGTCGCCGCCGCGCCAGCCCCCGGGACGCGAGCCGCGCACCTAGCCGGGTGCGCCCAGGGCCGGCCCGCCTCCTCGGCACCGCGCCCTCCGGCTCGCCGTGCGCGCGCCTAGCAGCCGCCCTGCGCGGGCGGCACCGCCGGCAGCGTGACGAGGAACGTCGTCCCCTCCCCCACCGTGCTCTGCACGTCGAGCCGGCCGCCGTGCGCGTCGACGACCGCCTTGGTGATGGACAGCCCGAGGCCGACGCCGGGGATGGCGCGGCGCGCGGCGTTCGTCGCGCGGAAGAACCGGGCGGTGAGGTTCCCCAGCTCGTCCGCGGGGATGCCGATCCCGGTGTCCGACACGGCCAGGTGCGCGCCGCCGTCGTCCGTGGGTGCCACCTCGACGCGCACCGAGCCGCCCTGCGGCGTGAACTTCAGGGCGTTCGAGACGAGGTTGTCGACGGCCTGCCCGAGGCGCACGGGGTCGGCCTGCAGGGGGGCGTCCACGATGGCCGGCACGAGCGTGACCTGCGCCTGCTCGGCTGCGGGAGCGGCCGACGCGAGCGACGCGCGCGCGACCGCACCGAGGTCGGCCGCCTGGGGCGTGATCGCGAAGGTCCCGGCGTCCACCTGCGCGGAGAGCAGGAGGTCGCTGACGAGCCGCAGCTGGCGGCGCGCGTTGCGCTCGACCACGGTCAGGTACTCGCGCTGCTCGTCGCTGAGCGGCTCCGTGCCGTCGAGCAGCAGCTCCAGGTAGCCGAGCACCGACGTGAGCGGCGTGCGCAGCTCGTGGCTGACGAGCCCGAGGAACTGGTCCTTGAGCCGCGCGGCCTCGCGCTCGGCGGTGACGTCGGTGGCCACGACGACGTACCCACCGACCGAGCCGTCGGCCTCGAGGCGCCGCGTCACCGCGAGCCGGACCGTGACGTGCGTGCCGTCCGCGCGCACGTAGGTCCAGTCCCGGACGTCCGCGCTGCCCGCGCGCACGGGGGCGACGAGGGCCTCCACGAGGTCGCGCTGCTCGGCGAGCGGGCCGTCGCCGGCGCGCACGGGCGCGGACCGCCGCCGCGCGCGCCGGTCGTCGATCTCGCTGCGCAGGTGGAAGTCGGTCAGGTGCATGCGGCCGACGACGCCGCCCTGCGGGTAGCCGAGCAGGCGCTCGGCACCGGGGTTGAAGATCTCGACCAGGCCCTCCCGGTCGGTCGCGATGATGGCCTGCTCGGTGGCGGAGTCGATGACGGAGACGAGCTGGTCGCGGGCGGCGCGGTGCGCGCTGGCGGCGCGCTGCAGCTCGACGGCGGACTCGCGGGTGCGCGCCAGCAGCTCCGCCTGCTCGGCCTGCAGCGCGACGAGGCGGTGGTTGTGCGCGCGCATCCGCTCGGTCGTCTCGTGCACGAGCACGCTGACGGCCAGCGCGCTCGCCGCGACGAGGAAGCTGCGCAGCGCGACGACGTCCCGGTCGACGTACGGGTCGAAGACGGCCGACACGGCGACGGTCGCGGCGGTGCCCAGCGTGGCGACGACGATGCGGGCGCGCCCCGGCCGTGCGCTGAGCGCGATCACGGGGATGTAGACGAGCGCCGCGTACGGGGACGAGAGGCCGCCGGTCCCGACCCGCAGCGCCGCGACGGCCGCGATCTGCAGCAGCGGGAGCAGGTCCTGCGTGCCGCTGCGCAGCTCGCGCCAGGGCAGCGCGAGCGCGAGCACCAGCGACGTGACCGTGAGCACCACGGCGACCACCACGGCGACGGGTCCCGTGATGTCGACGCCGGGCAGCCAGAGGGTCGCCGCCGCCACCACGAACAGGACGGCGAAGGGCAGCTGCCGCTCGAGGACCGTGCCGTCGGGTCCCAGGCGCCGCGAGACCGCGCGCAGCAGTCGCGACGACGACGTGGCCCAGTCGGGCGTCGACGTTTCCCCGGCCCGCGCGGTGCGGGGGTCGTGGACCCCGTCGCGGGCGGAGGTGCCGGTCCCGGTCACCGCGTCACTGCCTGCAGGACGACGACGAGGGCGGTCGCCAGCGCGCCGGCGGCGGACGCGACGACGATCCACCGCTCCCCCCGCCGGTTCGCCTCGATCTCGTCCTCGAGCGCGTCCGGCGTCAGCGTGGCCCACCGCTGCGTGCGCGTGCCGGTGCCGGGCGACCCGTCAGCCGGCGGTGTGGGGGCGCTCATGCCGCGACCCTCCCCGTCTTCTCGGTCTTGTCCCAGACCATCGCGTCGCCGCGCCACTCCTTGACGTACGCGTCGAGCGTGATCGCGCACAGCACGGGGCCGTAGCCGACCGCGTAGAGCAGCGGCCGCGAGAGCCACCCGACCCGGCGCCGGCCCTCGAGCGCCCGCACCACGTGCGCCATGGCCATGGACAGCGCGGGCCACGAGTACAGCGTCAGCAGCCACGCCTCGCGGCCGCCTGCGCTCAGCTCCAGCCCGAACCACCCGGGCACCGTGACCACCCAGAACTGCGGGAAGCCGGCCGCCACGATGAGCACGAGCGCGCCGAAGCCGGGGAACGTCAGCCCCTCGAACCACGACCGTCGGGCCGTCTCGAGGTCGACGAGCAGCGCGGTGACCGTGACGTACACGTACGCCGCGACGCCGACCCACCAGAGGGCGCCGAACAGCCGGGCGGCGAGCGTCGGCTCGAGCAGGTGCAGGCCGACCAGACCGAGGGACGCCAGGATCAGCGTGAACGGCAGCGCGTACGTGGAGAACCACACGAGCCCGAAGCCGAACGAGCCGAGCCGGTGCGTGCGCGACGGGCGGAACCACACGCGCCGGAAGCGCTTGGTGATCTGCACGTTGCCGCGCCCCCAGCGGGCCCGCTGCTTCCACAGCGCCCGGACGGAGTCGGGCTCCTCGGCGAGGACGACCGCCGAGCCGTCGAACACGACCCGCCGCCCGTCCATCTGCGTGAGGAAGGTCGTGACGGTGTCCTCGGCGAGCGTGGCCGTGTCGATGCGGCCGCCGAGCGCCTCGAGGTTCGTGCGGGTGTGCAGCTGCGCGCCGCCGGCGAGGCACGCGAGCGCCCCGATGACGTTCTGCGCGCGGCGGGCGCACGCCTGCGCGGTCACGTACTCGTAGCCGATGAAGCGGGCGACGCCGCCGGGCCTGCGGCTGCCCTCGCGGATGTACGCGGTGACGGCCCCGATCGTCGGGTCGGCGAGGTGGCGCGTCATGCGGCGCAGCGCGTCCGGACGGTAGATGACGTCGGCGTCCGTGATGAGCAGCGCCTGCATCCAGTCGTCGGCGAGGACCTCGCGGATGCCGTGGTTGAGCGTGTGCGCCTTGCCCTGGCCGCCCTGCTCGCGGCGCAGGTGGATGACGCGCCCGGGGTAGCGCTCCGCCTCGGCGCGCACCACGTCGGGGGTGTCGTCCGTGCTGGCGTCGTCGATGACGTACACACGCAGCCGCTCCGGCGGGTACTGCAGCCGCATGAGCCGGTCGACCGACGCGTGCAGGACCGCGCCCTCGTTCCAGGCGGGGATCAGCACCGCGACGTTCGGCAGGTACGGCGCCGCCGCGGGGAGGTGGTTGCGCCAGGCGTGCAGGGGCAGCAGCGCGTACTGGTAGAGCCCGCCGATCGCGGGGATGACCGCGACGGCGACGCACGCCACGAGCAGGCCCACCAGCACGTCGTGCAGCACGTCCCCCGTCATGCGGTCCCCCCGGTGCCACGGGCCGGCGCGAGCCGGCGGTAGACGCCCACGTCGGTGGCGACGTGCGCGTCGGTCGACGCGACGAGCAGCACACCCGCCTGCGCCCAGCGTGCGCGCACGCGCGGCCCGGGGCACGCCCACTTCTCGTTGACCTCGGCGGGCGTGCCGGTGGCGACGAGCACGGCGGCGAGCGCGTCGAGCAGCGCGTCGGGCACGTCGTCCTCCCCGAGCCCGATCTTGGGCAGCACCGAGAACGGGTGGGCCAGCTGGGCGCGGCCGGTGCGCTCGACGGCCCGGGCCGTGGCGGTGACGAGCATCTCCACCACGTCGGCCGCGCGCACCGCGCCCGCGTCGAGGCGCTCGCGCACGACCCGCGGGCTCCACGGCCCGTCCGGACCGGGGAGCTGGTGGTCGGCGAGCAGCACGCGGTCCGGCCCGTCGGGCGTGCCGAGCGCGGCGAGCACGTCGGCCGGCGCGTCCACGTGGCCCGCGACGTCGAGGACCTTCGCCTCGACGCCCGTCAGCACCTCGAGCCCGTCGACCGGGGGCAGGGCGCGCACGGCCGCGAGCATGTCGGGCACGTGCGTGGAGGTCGTGCGCACGTGGTCGACCATGCGGACGCGCCGCAGGCCGGCCCGACGCGCGGCCGCGAGGTTCTCCGCGGGCGTCGACACCGCGTCGTCGGAGAACCTCGAGTGGACGTGGTGGTCCTCGTCGAACCGCGGCGTGCCCGCCGCGGCCGCGGTGGGGTCGGCGGTGCGGTCGGCGCTCATCGCGGGCCCAGGACGTCCTCGACCGGCAGGAACACGTCCTCGAGGTAGCGGACGTTGGCGAGGGAGCGGTGCTCGACGCGGTCGGGCACCGGCCGGCCCAGCACGGCGTCCAGGACGAGCGACGGCATGTCGACGCCCGACGCGATCGTCAGCGGCATCGCGCCGGGAAAGCGCGGGTTGACCTCGAGCAGCGCGGGCGCGCCGTCCGCGTCGCGCTTGAGCTGCACGTTCGCGACCGACGTCAGGCCGACCGCGCGCGCGACGGCCGACGCCGTCTCGACGAGGTCCGCGTCGTGCAGCGTCACGCCGGCCACGGCCACCCCCGAGTCGACACGCGTGCGGGCGCGCGGGACGGCGGCGACGACGTGCCCGTCCGGGGCCGCGAAGACGTCGACGGAGTACTCGTCGCCGGGCAGCAGCTCCTGCACGAGCAGGTCCTCCTCGGCGTGCACGGCGTCGAGCTCGGCCGCGGACGCGACCGTGCGCACGCCGCGCGAGCCGGCGCCGCGCCGCGGCTTGACGATGACCGGGAACTGCCAGCCGTCGAGCGCCTGGGGCGTGCCGACCAGCTCGGTGCGCGGCGTGCGGACCGTGCGCTCGCACGCCCGGGCGAGCGCCAGCTTGTCGAGGCACGTCTCGATCGTCGCGAGCGACGGCGCCGCCAGGGCAGTCCCCGCGGCGGCGAGCTCCTCGCGGGCCGCGGCCAGCCGCGGCAGCTCGACGTCGACGGTCGCGAACAGCACGTCGACCGCGTCGTCGCGGCACATCGCGCGGACGACGTCGACGAAGTCGTCCGCCCGGCCCGCGGGGACCAGGCGGCGGTGCGCGGCCGGCACGAGGTAGAGGGCGCTGGCCCAGGGGTCCATGTCCGCCGCCAGCACCTCGACGTCGCCGCGGCGCAGCAGCGAGCGGATGACGGCGACCCCGGCGGGACCGCCGGCTCCCGTGACGAGCACCCGGGTCATGCCACCACCCCTTCGTC
>JAPSIR010000030.1 GCA_031178625.1 Cellulomonas sp. | reverse complement strand
TGTTGTCGCGGATCGTGACGTTCGCGCCCTTCTGGAGCTGGATCGAGTCGTCGTGGCTCGGCTTGCCGCCCCAGTTCGGGTCCTGCTCGTAGTGCGCGTTGCGGTGCAGCCACGACTTCTCGATGAGGACGTTGCTGCCGTGGATGTGCACCGGGTCGATGACGTCCGCGATCTCGACGCGGCGCAGGGTGAAGTTCCAGCCCTTCACGCCGTCCTGGTTCGCCGACTTGGTCTGCGGGATGAGCGTCGAGTCCTCGATCGTCACGGAGTACGCGTCGCCCTGGACGCGGACGAGGTCCATGGCTTGCGGGGTCTTCGTGCCGCGGATGTAGGAGTTGCGGATGACGACGTTCGGCGCCTTGACCGTGACGTAGCCGCGGATGTCCCAGCCGTCGATGACCGTGTTGGCCTGGGTGATCACGAGGTTGCCCTCGTGCACCTTGCTGAACGACCTGCCGGCCGGCATCCCGGTGCTGTCCGCGTTCGGACGGCCGGTCGTCGCGGCCGTGGAGGGAGCCGCGACGGTGACCTTGCGGGTCGCGGTGCTGGTCGCGCCGTCGTCGTCCTTCACGGTCAGCTGCACGGAGTACGTGCCCGCGGCCGCGAAGGTGTGCCGCGCGGTGCGGCCGGTGGCGGTGGCGCCGTCGCCGAACGACCACGCGTACGAGGCGATCTGGCCGTCGGCGTCGGCCGACGCACCGGCGTCGACCGAGGCGGTCAGCCCGTCGACGGCGGGCGCGGCGAAGGCGGCGGTGGGGGCCACGTTGGGCGCCGTCACCGTGACCGGGCGGGTGGCCGTGGCGGTCGCACCCTCGTCGTCCGTCACGGTGAGGGCCACCGTGTAGGTGCCGGGCTTGGCGTAGGCGTGCTCGGCCGTGCGGCCGGTGGCCTTGGCGCCGTCGCCGAAGTCCCACGCCCAGGCCGTCACGGCACCGTCGGCGTCGGTCGAGCGGGAGCCGTCGACGCGCGCGACGAGGCTCTTGCGGGCGGTCGAGGCGTCGAGCGTCGCGACCGGGGCGGTGTTCGGGATCGCGACGGGGTTGGCCGTGGTGACGCGCAGGTCGTCGAAGCCGAACGTGATCGGCGCGTTCGTCACGTTGCCCGCGAGGTAGGCGCTCACGCCCACGTGGCCGGGGGCCTGCAGGGCTGCGGTGCCGCTCGTGGCGGAGACGGTCCACTCGGCGGGCTCGGCCTGGCCGGCGCGCCACGCCTTGGCGCGCAGCGTCGTCGGGGCGGTGCCGAAGGCCTGGACGCGGACCGCGATGCGCTCGCCGGGCGCGAACGTGCCCGGCAGGGCGACGGCCGGCAGGACGGTGCCCGCGTCGACGAGGGCGACGGTGGCGGTGCCGTCGGCGAGGAGGCGCACCTTCGCGGCGTACTCCTGCCCGCCGACGCGGCGGGCCGTCACGCCGAGGTGGGCACCGGACCCGGTCATGGCGGAGCCGGCGGCGACCGTCAGCGACACGTCGCTGTCGGTGGAGGCGACGGTGCCGAGCCACGACTGGATCGTCGAGCCGGCACGGGGCACGACGAGGTTGCCCACGCCGCCGGAGACGGCGTAGCTCGAGGCGGAGCCGTTGTGGGTCCAGGCGCCACCGTTCTCGGCGGAGCCCCAGGCGCCCGCCGTGGTGCGCGAGAAGGCGTCGGCGGCGAGGACCGGCCACTCCTGCCGCGGAGCGGCGGAGGCGACGGTGGGCGACAGGGCGACGACCAGGCCGGCCGTGACGGCGGCGGCAGCGACGGCCCGGACGGGACCGCGCGAGCTGCGGAAGAACGAGTGCATGACGAGATGACTCCGATTTCAGGGAAAGAGCGTGTGGCCGGGTTCACGAATGCGCGCACGGGCCCTGTGGCGCAATTTCCCGGGGAGCCTGGCCAGCCGATCGGCTGCGGCGATGACTCGATCCTACGAAGCATTCACTCGTACGTGAAGAGCGCGATCAGTGCCCGATTTGCGCGATATCAGCGTTCTAGGCCCGTGCAAACCCGGACATACGCGCCCAAACCCGGCTAGGTGATATCACTATCGGTGATACGTATCACCGATTTTCACCCGACGCCCGTGATGGCGTGGTTCGGGGTACTTGCGGGCTATTTACGGCGCTGACCTGGGGAATCGCGCTCGCTCGACCGGGGGACGGCCCTGTCGCGGCGTCATGAGGCGCCGAGGGGTCGCTCGCGCGCGTCTGGGAGGTGGCACCCAGGCCGCGCGCTGTCCTGCGCCCCGGGTCGGCCGCGCCGTCCGGGCGGACGGGGTGAGAACGGCAGACACAGGGTGAAATCGGACGGAACATGATGAAGCGGGCAGATGGCGCTCCTACCCTTCGGGAAACCGCTGAGACGGCCACGCATCGATCCACCGGGGGGAGGACCTGTGACGCTGACCGCAGACCGTGGCGAGATCTCGTCGCACGACGGGTCGGAGCGCCGCGCGCCGGCCCTGGGCCCGCGCCGGTCGTGGGCCTCGACCGAGCCGTTCGAACGACGCCGCACGCCGTTCAACGACGACCGGGCCGCACGAGCACGCGCCTGGCGCACCGTGGGGCTGCGCCACGCGCTCGTGGCCGTCGCCCTCGACGGCGCCACCGCGCTCGCCGTGTCGGCCGCCGTGCTCGGGGACGGCCTGGCCGGGCGCGACCGCGCGCTCGTCCCGGCGCTCGCGGCCGCCGCCTTCGTGGCCCTCGTCGCGGCCTGCGGCGGCTACCGGCGCGGTGTGCTGGGCGACGGTCCGGGCGAGTTCCAGGCGGTGCTGCGCGCGTCCGGCGCCGCCGCGGTGCTCGCCATGGCGGTCGCCTTCGCGTTCGGCGTCTCCGTGCCCCGCCCCGCGGTCCTCGTCGGGCTGCCCGCGCTGGCGCTCGCCTCCTGCTCCGGGCGCTACGCGCTGCGCCGGCACCTGCACCTGCGCCGCCGCGACGGCGTGGGCATGCGCAGCACGATCGTCGTGGGGGACGCCGCGTCGGCCCGGCGGGTCGTCGAGGACCTCTCCGCCACGCCGCACCACGGCTTCCGCGTGGACGGCGTGTGCCTGCCGTCGGTGCAGGATGCCGAGCTCGTGGCGGACGTCCCCGTGGTCGGGGGCGTCGCCGACGTCGTCCAGGTCGTCGCGGACCTCGCGGGGGAGGTCGTCATCGTCACCGGCTCGTGCCTGAGCGGCGAGGCGCTGCGCCGGCTCTCGTGGGCGCTCGGGCGGGCGGGTGCCGACCTGGTCGTCGCGCCGGGCATCGTCGAGGTCGCCGGCCCGCGCCTGTCCGTCCGCCCCACGGTGGGCCTGTCGCTGCTCGAGGTCGAGGTCGACCCGCCGCGGCGCCGCATGGTCGCCAAGACCGTCCTCGACGTGACGCTCGCCGCGCTGCTCGGCGTCGTCGTGCTGCCGGTCGTGCTGGCGGCCGCGGCGGCCGTCGCCGCGACGTCGCCCGGCCCGGCCTTCTTCCGGCAGACGCGCATCGGCATCGACGGCCGGCCCTTCACCATCTGGAAGCTGCGGACCATGCACACCGACGCGGAGGACCGGCTCGCCGCCCTGCGCGGCGTGGACGAGGGCGCCGGCGTGCTCTTCAAGATGCGCGCGGACCCGCGCGTGACCCCCGTCGGTCGCGTCCTGCGCCGGTTCTCGGTCGACGAGCTGCCCCAGCTGTGGAACGTGGTGCGCGGCGACATGTCGCTCGTCGGCCCGCGTCCCCCGCTCGCCCGCGAGGTCGACGCGTACGCGGACGAGGTGCACCGGCGCCTCGCGGTGAAGCCGGGTCTGACGGGGCTGTGGCAGGTGAGCGGCCGGTCCGACCTCGCGTGGGACGAGTCGGTGCGCCTCGACCTGCGCTACGCGGACAACTGGTCCGTGGCGATGGACCTCATGATCCTGTGGAAGACCGGCCGTGCGGTGCTGCGAGGCGCGGGTGCGTACTGAGGCGGGGACGCGCGCGCAGGACGCCGCGCTGCGGGTCGCGATGGTGGGCACGCGCGGCGTGCCCGCTCGGTACGGCGGGTTCGAGACCGCCGTGGAGGAGGTCGGGCGCCGCCTCGTCGAGCGCGGGCACGACGTCGTCGTCTACAGCCGCGAGCACGCGTCCGACGTCGGGGTGCGCGAGCACCTCGGCATGCGTCGCGTCGTGGTGCCCGCGGTGCGGCGGCGCTCGCTCGAGACGCTGAGCCACACGGCCCTGTCCGTCGGCCACCTCGTCGCGGCCCGCGCGACCGACGTGGCGTTCGTTTTCAACGCCGCCAACGCCCCGCTGCTGCCCGTGCTGCGGGCCGCGCGGGTGCCCGTCGCGACGCACGTCGACGGCCTCGAGTGGCAGCGCGCGAAGTGGGGCCCGGCCGGTCAGCGGTACTACCGGCGCGCCGAGGAGATGGCGGTGCGCTGCTCCGACGCCCTCATCGCCGACGCCCCCGGCATCGCCGCCTACTACACGGCCGAGTTCGGCGTGCCGACCACGCTGTTGACGTACGGCGCGCCGATCCTCGAGGACGCGGGCGCCGACCGGCTCGCGGAGCTCGGCCTCGCGCCCGACGGGTACCACCTCGTGGTCGCCCGGTTCGAGCCGGAGAACCACGTGGACGTCCTCGTCGCGGGCTACGTCGCGAGCGGGGCGCGGCTGCCGCTCGTCGTCGTCGGCTCGGCGCCGTACGCCGACGCCTACACGGCCCGCGTCCGGGCCGCGGCCGGGGGCGACCCCCGCGTGCGGCTCGTCGGCGGCGTGTGGGACGCGCAGCTGCTCGACCAGCTGTACGCCAACGCCCGCACCTACCTGCACGGGCACTCCGTCGGCGGCACGAACCCGTCGCTGCTGCGCGCGATCGGCGCCGGCACGGCGACGGTCGCCTGGGCGGTGCCGTTCAACCGGGACGTGCTCGGGGGCGACGGCGTGTACGTGGACGACGTGCCCGGCGTCGCGCGCGCCGTCGAGGCCGCCGAGCTGCACGTGGCCGACACGCGCGCCCGGGGGCGGGACCTGCAGCGCAGGGCGCGGGCGTACGACTGGGACGACGTGGCGGCGGGGTACGAGGCGCTCGCGCGCGACCTGCACGCACGGCGCACGCCGGGACCGCAGCGGGTGCGCCGCCGGCCCGCGACGGCGTCGCGCGCCGGGACGGCCGCGCCGCGCGCCGGTGCGACGGCGGGACGGGCGGAGACGGTGACGGGAGCAGGTCGATGACGGGGACGACGACGGAGCGGGCGGCGGTCCGGGGCCGTGGGGGCGGTCGCCCGCGGGTGCGGGAGTCGCACCGCGACGTCCTCGGCCGGCTGGGGTCCGCGCAGAAGCAGGCGGCCCGGAGCGCCCCGGCGTACTCGCGCTTCGTCAACCGGCGCCTGGGCCGGCACCTCGCCGCGTGGGCGTACCGCGCAGGCCTGACGCCGGACCAGGTGACGGGCCTGAGCGCGCTCGCGACGTTCACGGGCGTGGCCCTGCTCGCCGTCCTGCCGGCGGGACCCGTGCAGGCGGTGGCCGTGACGGCGTGCCTGGTGCTCGGCTACGCGCTCGACTCGGCCGACGGGCAGCTCGCGCGGCTCACGGGCACGGGCAGCAGCGCGGGGGAGTGGCTCGACCACGTGGTCGACGCGGTGAAGATCGTGACGCTGCCGGTCGCGCTGCTCGTGGGCATGCACCTGCACGGCTGGGCGGACGCGTGGTGGTCCGTGGTGCCGCTCGTGCACGTCGTCGTCGGCTCGGTGCTGTTCTTCGCGATGATCCTCACCGAGCAGCTGCGTCGCGCGCACGGCGTGCGCAGCGTGGCGGCGACGGGCGGGCGCGCCCCGTGGCTGCGGTCGTTGCTGGTCGCGCCGACGGACTACGGCGTCCTGTGCCTGTCGTTCCTGCTCCTCGCGGTCCCCGGGGTGTTCCTCGTCGTCTACGCCGTCCTCGTGGCCTGCACGGCTGCCTTCACGGCCGCCGCCGGGGTGAAGTGGTACCGCGAGATGCGGGCGCTGGCGATAGCACCGGTGTGACACACATCACAGCAACGTCTCGGTCGGGTCACGATCCGGCCGACGTCCCAGGTGAGCGGCCCTGCCCGTGCCGACGGTGGTCATGGGTCCACGACTGACACGTGTGGGTGACGTTTGTCCGTTGTTCACCCGTTCGGCCGGGCTGTCCTAGTGTCGCCTCCCGTATCCGGGGGCCAGCGGTCCCGCCGCCGACGGGGAGTACCGACATGACGGCAACGCGCGGAGTCCTGCGACACGAGGCGCAACGACGGCGCCGCCGGCGGCGGCTGGTGGGTGCCGTCCTGACGGCGCTCCTGGCGATCGGCCTGGCGACGGGCCCCGCCGTGCTGCGGGACGCGTCCGCCGAGGCGTCCTCGACGTTCGTGACGCTGGACGAGCGTGTGCTGACGAACCACGTGGTCGGCCCCGGCGGGAAGCACACGCTGCGCCTCCCCGTCCCCGCACGGGCGACGGGCGTGCGCCTGTCCGTGACGGGACGGCTCGCGTGGCGCCCGACGAAGGTCTCGGTCTGCCCGGGTGGCACGACGACGCGGGCGTGCCTCGCGGACCCGGCCATGACGACCCCGACGCGCACGGCGCGCAACACCCACGTCGCGGTCGACCTGCGCGGCGCCGACCGCGAGGTCACGCTGCACAGCTCGGCGGCCAGCGTCAGCCTCACCGTCCGTGTCGTCGGGTACGACGTCGAGGGTGCCGCGCCGCCGCCGACCCGGAAGCCGACCGCGTCACCGGCGCCGACGCGCAAGCCGACCGCATCACCGGCGCCGACGCGCAAGCCGACCGCGTCACCGGCGCCGACGCCGACGCGCAAGCCGACCTCGACACCCACGCCGACCTCGGCACCCACCCGGAAGCCGACGGCGTCGCCCACCCCGACCCGCAGCGCGACGCCCACACCGACGCCGACGCGAGGGTCCGCCGCGCGCCCGCCCGCCGGCGTGCCCGGCCCGGACACCACCGGCGTGCCTGCGGGGACCCGGCTGACCGTGCACGAGGGCGACATGCGCATCACGACGCCCGGCACGGTCGTCGACGGCATGGAGATCCGCGGCATCGTGCGTGTGGAGGCGTCGAACGTGACCATCCGGCGCTCGGTCGTGAGCGGACGCCCCGCCGACAGCAGCGTCGGCCTCGTCATGATGATCGGCGACGCCCGCAACCTGACGATCGAGGACTCCGAGCTCTACTCGAAGGACCGGTCGCCCCACGTCCGGGGCGTCATCGGGCACGGGCTGACGATGACGCGCGTCGACGTGCACTCCGTCACGGACCAGCTCATGCTCACCGGCGGTGACGTGCTCGTGCAGGACTCGTGGCTGCACGACAACCTGCACTGGGAGAAGGACGCGAACTTCGGCGGCGGGCCGACGCACGACGACAACGTGCAGATCGCGGCCGGGTCGAACATCCGGCTGCTGCGCAACGTCCTCGAGGGCACGCACAACGCGGCGGTCATGGTGACGCAGGACCGCGGGGCCGTGCGTGACCTGCAGCTCGTCGGCAACCGGATCGGCGGGGGAGGGTGCTCCGTCAACCTGGCGGAGAAGTCGGTCGGTCCGTTGGCGGGCCTGGTGCTCACGGACAACGTCTTCGACCGCACGCAGGTGCACCGCGGCTGCGCGATCATCGCCGACGCCGGGACGATCCCCCTGCTCCAGCTGAGGGGCAACCGCTGGGCGGACGGCGTCGCGACGACCGTGACCCTGCGCGGCAGCTGACCCTGCGCGGAGCTGACCCCGCCGACGCCCGTCCCGCCGCCGTCCCGACCGCGGCGCCCGGGCCTGCGCTCAGCCGAGCGCGGGCGCCGGCTCGGTGGCGGGGCCCCGTGACGCGAGGCGGTCGAGCTCGGCACGCACAGCGGCGGCGTACCGCTCGGTCGAGAACCGGGCGACCGCGTCGGCCCGCGCCGCGGTGGCGAGCCGCGCACGCAGCGCGGGGTCCTCGGCCAGGCGCCCGAGCGCGTCGGCCAGCGCGGCGGCGTCGCCGGGCGGGACCAGCAGGCCGGTCTCGCCGTCCCGCACGATCTCGGCGAGGCCCTGCACGCGGGACGCCACGACGGCGCGCGCGGCGAGCATCGCCTCGACGGCCGTGTTGCCGAAGGGCTCGACGCGCGAGGGCACGAGGACGACGTCGGCCTCGGCCAGCAGCGGCCACGTCGGGTGCACGAAGCCCAGCAGCTCGACGCGCCCCGCGAGCGCGGGCTCGTCGAGCCGCGCCCGCAGGTCGCGCTCGAACCACTCGTAGCCGGTGAACGTGCTGCCGGCGACGCGCAGGCGGACGTCGTGCCCTCGGGCCACGGCCTGCGCGACCGCCTCGAGCGCGACGTCGGTGCCCTTGCGGGGTGACAGGCGTCCGACCAGCACCACGCGCAGCGGACCGCCCGGTGCGGGCGGCGCGGGCGTCGCGGCGGGCCCCGGCACGCCGTTGTGCACCACGACGGCACGCTCGGCCAGCGACCGGAACACCGGCCCGATGCTGCGCCGAGCCGCCGCCGAGTTCGTCACGACCCGGTCGGCGAGCAGCAGCGGGGCGGTCAGCGCCGCCGTCACGACGCGCGGCTGGTCCTCCTCCGCCTCGTGCACGTGGCACAGCACCGGCACCCGGGCGAGGCGCGCGGCGGCGACCCACCACGGGATCGTCAGCGTGCTGACGTAGACGGCGTCGGGCGGCGTGCGCCGCAGCGTCCGGGTGGTGCGCACGACCGCCCGCGCCGCGGCGACCGCGAGCCCCGGCAGCCGCGCCGGGTGCAGCAGCGCCTTGCGCAGCACCGGCAGGTCGGCACGCGTGACCTGTACGCCCAGCGCGGCGGCCCGGGCCGCGAGCGGACCCTCGCCGGGCAGGACGAGCTCGACGTCCCAGCCGTCGGCGCGCGCGGCCCGCAGGGTCTCGAGCATCTGCAGGTCCGCGCCGTACAGCTCGGTCGACGGGTGCGCGACGACGAGCCGCCGCGCACCGCCGCCCGCGCGTCCCGGCGCGACGTGGGCACGCGGCGCCCGCCGGCGCGGCCGCAGCGCCTCCCGCACGCCACCGAGGGTGCCGCCGACGACGGACAGCAGCGGCCGGGGGCTCTCCAGGAGCTGGCGCCGCCCGCCGCGTAGCAGCACCCGCCGCGCCCACCACGGCGCGCGCAGCACCCAGCGCAGCCGGTCGGCGAGGCCCAGGTGCAGGCCCGCGAACAGCAGCCGGTTGCGGCAGTTCTGCACGTAGTAGAGGTCGGACCGGCGTCGGCTGCCCGCGTGCTCCTGCGTCCCGCCGACGGCGTGCGTCGCGACGACGTCGTCCCGCACGGCCAGCCGGAGCCCCGCGGCACGCGCCCGCCACGACAGGTCGACGTCCTCCCAGTACATGAAGTAGGCCGGGTCGAAGCCGCCCACGCGCCGCCACGCGGCGGCGGAGGACGCGAGGCACGCGCCGGACAGCCAGTCGACGGCGCCGTCGCCGACCGCACCGGCCCCGGCCCGCGTGCTGCCGCGGCGCAGGTCGAGCGCGCCGCCGCCGAACCACACGCGCCCGGCCTCGTCGACGACGACCGGGGACAGCAGCACGTCCGGCTCGCGGGCGGCGGCCGCGAGCAGCGCGGCCGCCCCGGCCGGTGCGAGCGCCAGGTCGGGGTTGAGCACGAGCACGGCGTGCACGCCGAGCGCGAGGGCGTGCGCGACGCCCCGGTTCACGCCCGCCCCGAAGCCGTCGTTCGGTGCCGTCACCAGCTCCCAGCCGTGCTCCTCGACGACCGCGCGCGCGGCCGCCCGGTCGTCGACGCCCGGCGAGTTGTCGACGACCACCACGACGGCGTCGTCGAGCCCTGCCGCCGTCGCGGCGAGGTACCGCCGCAGGAGGTCCGCCGAGCGGTGGTTGACGACGACCACGCCGTACCGGGGAGCGCCGTCGAGCATGCGGGGGCCTCCGGGGATCGGGTGGTCGGAGCGGGTGGGGAAGCGGGCGAAATCGTGGCAAACCGTCTCCTCGACCCTAGCCGAGCGGGTAGCGTCGCGAGCCGGGCGCCCGGGTGAAGCCGCGGGTGGGAGCGCGGAGGAGGGGTCGTGTGACGAGGGACCGGTCGACCCCGCGGCTGCGGGTGCTGCAGTCCTTCCGCGAGCCCCGCACCACCACGAACCCGTACCTCGTGCAGCTCCGCGACTCGCTCGAGCCGCACGCCGACGTCGCGACGTTCCGCTGGCCGCGCGCGCTCGCGGGCCGGTACGACGTCCTGCACGTGCACTGGCCCGAGGTCGTCGTGGACCGCGGCACCCGGGTGCGCCGCTGGGCCGCCACGGTGGCTTTCGCGGTCGTGGTGCTGCGGGCGTCGACGGGCGGACGCGTGCTCGTGCGGACCGTCCACAACGTGGCGCCGCACGAGCGCCCGCACCGGGCGACCGCCGCCGTGACGCGGTGGTGCGACCGGCGCACCGCCTGGCGCATCCGCCTGAACGACCGCACCCCGGTGCCGGACGCGACGCGCGCGAGCACGGTGCCGCACGGCGACTACGCCGCCTGGTTCACGGCGTACCCGCCGGCGGCGGCCGTCCCCGGGCGGCTCGTGTCCGTCGGGCTGGTCCGCGCGTACAAGGGCGTGGAGGACCTGGTCGCGGCGGTCCGCGCGACGCCGGCGGACGCGGGCCTCGACCTGGTCGTCGCGGGGCGCGCGGCGACGCCCGCGGTCGCCGACGGCGTCCGGGCCGCCGCCGGCGGCGACCCGCGCGTGCGGCTCGACCTGCGGCACGTCGACGACGAGGAGCTCGTCGCGGAGGTCACGGCGGCCGAGCTCGTCGTGCTGCCGTACCGGACGATGCACAACTCGGGGGCCGCGCTGCTCGCGCTCTCGCTCGGCCGGCCGGTGCTCGTGCCCGACGGCGACGTGGTCGCGGACCTGGCCGCGGAGGTCGGCCCGGCGTGGGTGCGGCGCTTCACGCCGCCGCTGACCGCGGACGTGCTGCGGCGCGAGGTGGCCGCGTTGCGCGCCGACGCCCCCACGGGGTTCCCGGACCTGCGCGCGCGGCGGTGGGACGCCGTGGCGAAGGGCCACGTGAGCGCGTACGAGGCGGCGCTCGCGGCGGCGCGGGGCAGGGGCACGCGGGGTGGGGCCACGTGGGGCAGGGGCACGCCGTGACCGCCGTCGTCGCGATGCTCACCTACCGGCGGCCGGACGACCTGCGCGTCGCGGTGCCCGCGTTCCTGGCCGCCACCGCGCACGACGGCGCGGACCTGCTCGTGGTCGACAACGACCCGGACGGCTCGGCCCGCGCGTGGGTCGAGGCGCACGGCGGGCCGCGGGTCCGGTACGTCCACGAGCCGCGTCCCGGCATCGCCGCCGGGCGCAACCGCGCGCTCGACGAGTGCCCCGACGCCGAGGTCCTGGTGTTCGTCGACGACGACGAGCGCCCGGAGCCCGGCTGGTGGGACGCCCTCACCGCCTGCCACCGCGCGAGCGGCGCGGCGGGCGTCGTGGGCGCCGTCGTCTCGGAGTTCGTGCACGAGCCCGAGCCGTGGGTGACGGCCGGCCGCTTCTTCGAGCGGCGGCGCCTGCCCACGGGCACCGTGGTGGACGTCGCGGCGACGAACAACCTGCTGCTGGACGTGGCCGTGGTGCGTCGCCTCGGCGTGCGGTTCGACGAGCGGTTCGGCCTCAGCGGCGGCAGCGACACCCTGTTCACGCGCGACCTCGTGCGCCGCGGCGGGCGGCTCGTGTGGTGCGACGAGGCCGTCGTGGTCGACCGGGTGCCGGCGGACCGCATGACGCCGGGCTGGGTGCTGCGCCGCGCGCGGCGCAGCGGCAACTCGGCGAGCCGGGCCGAGCTCGTGCTCGCGCGGGACGCCGGGGAGCGCGCGGCCGTCCGTGCGCGGTACCTGGCGCGCGGCGCGGTGCGGGTGGTCGGGGGCGGCGTGCGCGTGGCCGCGGGCGTCCTGCGCCGCGACCCGGTGCTGCGCCTGGTCGGGCGGCGCAACGTCGAGCGCGGGCGCGGGATGGTGACGGGTGCGCTGGGGCACGTCGTCGTCGAGTACGCGCGCACCACGGGCGGCCCGGACGCCGGTGCGGACCCCGAGCCGGCCCGGGTCAGGCGTGCCGCTGCCGGTGCGCGTGCCGGCGCGGGGACGACGGGTGCCGGCCCCGATCAGCTCTGCGCGGCCCCCGAGCGGACGCGCCGGTAGGTGCCGCGAGCGGTGCGGAGCGTCGTGCGGAGGTCGCCGAGCGCGAGCCGCACCAGCCCGAACCCGCGGTACCGCGGCGCCCGCGCGCCGGCGAGCCGCGCCCCGACCAGGCGGCCGGCGAGCGTCCGGCGGCGGGTGGTCTGCAGCGGCTGCACCCCCATGACGACGTCCGGGTCGACGGGCCGCACGTGCAGGACGCCGGCGGCGACGGCGCGCTCGACGACGTCCCGGCCGCGCGGTGTGCGGGCGACGAGGGCGCTCCAGCCGTCCGACTCGGTGAAGACGGGGTACCCGCGCCCGTCGGTGCGCCACAGGTCGCCCGCGACCACGTCGGCGCTCTCGCCCACGCCGTCGGGGCACGTCTTGCACCGCCACTGCACCGAGCGCCCGAGCACCTCGCCCCACGACTCGTGGTACGACGTGGACACCTGCGACCCGTCCGGCCGCTCGGCGGTGAAGCTGCCGGGCCATCCGCGGCCGCGGTACCACAGCGCGGACAGGGGCTCGCCGGCGCCGACGCCGAGACGCTCGAGGACTGCGTCGGTCGCGTGCGCGGACGGGGTGCCGGCGCAGAAGAAGGACAGCAGCAGCGGTGCGGGCCCGCCGTCGGCGAGCGCCCGCAGCGCGGCCGCCTCGCACGGCTTGCCGGTGGTCACGGACGCCGGGTCCGCCGCGTCGGGGTGCGCGCAGACGCCCACCGGCGCGTACCGCGAGCCGGCGGCCTCGAGCGCCTCGTCGCGCGACCGGATCGTCACGGGCACCGTGCGGCGCGGCGCGTCCGCGTCCCGCGCGGCGCCGACGCCGCGCACGGCCTCGCCCTGCGCGACCAGCCAGGTCGTCAACGCGGTGAGCACGCCGCCGCTGCTGCCGCGCCGGCGCGCCTCCGGGTCCGTCGCGCACGCCTCCCAGCAGCCGGCGACCGGGCCCAGCAGTGGGTGGCGGACGGTGCCCGGCGGGCGTGCCGCGCGGACGGTCCAGCCGGGGCACGACCGCGTGAACGCCCGCACGTCGGACGCGTCCGCGGTGGACGGCCCGGTGCGCACGGGCCGCGCGAAGCCCGCCGGGTCGAGCGCCATCGTCAGGCCGTCGTCGAGGCGGGCGCACAGGCCGCACCCGCTGCACGCACCGGCCGCGACCACGCGGCCGACCAGACCGTCGAGCGTCGTCACGGCACGCGGGCCAGCGCGGTCGTGGCGCCGACGAGCAGCTCGTCGGCGCGCGCGTTGAGCCGGGCGACGTCGGCGTCGAGGTCCGCGTCGGCGAGCCGCAGCACCGTCGACGCCGGGTCGTCCTCGGCGCGCAGGTCGACGGTACGGTGCCAGCCGAGGTCGGCGAGCAGGGGCGCGAACTTGCGGGAGTAGGCGAGCGGGACGGCGGGCGTGCCCGTCGACAGCGCGTTCAGGCACGCGTGCATGCGGGAGCCGACGACGAGGTGCGCCGACGCCGTCGCGCGGCGCACGTCCTCCAGGTCCGTCGGCACGACGACCTCGACGTCGCCGTCGTCCAGCAGACGCGCGACCTCGTGCACGGCGGGCACGTCGTTGTCGGCCACGGGCGAGTCCAGCACGTGCGCCAGCAGGCCGACGCGCCGGCCGCGCTGCCGCAGGCCGCGCGCGAGGTCGAGCACCACGGTGCGGTAGCGCTCGTGGTCGACGTGCGGGTTCGGCGCCCACAGCAGCCCGGAGACGTTGAGCAGCACGTCGCGCGTGCGCGGCACCGTCGGGCGGGGCAGCGCGAACACGACGTCGGTGCTCACCACGTCGACGGGGCGGCCGAGGGAGCGGGCGGCGTCCGCGCTGACCCGGTCCCGCGACATCGCGACGCGCGCGTGGCGCAGCGTCGCGCGGGCGAGCGCGCGCCCGCGGCGGGAGCCGAAGGGCCCGATCGTCTGCGGTGCGAGCACCACGGGCACGCCCACGCCGTGCGCGAGCCGCGCGAGCAGGCTCTGCGTCGTCAGGCGCCGCAGCCCGTAGATGTCGGCGAACGAGTCGCCCGCGCGCGTGTCGACGGCGAGGTCGAACCCGGCGAGCCAGTCGCGCAGCGGCACGCGCGGGTCGAGGCGGGCCCGCACGAGCGGGCGCCAGTCGCCCACGGGGGACGGCGCCGTGCGGCTGCGGTAGTGCACGTGCACGACCTCGGCGTCGGGGTGGACGCGGCGGACCAGCGCCGCGCTGCCCTGCGCGAGCGCCCGCACCCCCAGGTTCGAGGACCGGTCGTCGGCCCACATGACGAGCACGCGCAACGGCTGTCCTCCCCCCGGCGGCGGCCGGCAGGCGCGCCGGTCGCGGCGAGTCTAGGGGCCCTTTGGGATGATTCGTCCCGACCGCGGCCGTTATCACCCGGTCGCTCCCCGTCCTGCCGCGGGACGGCGGGTACGGTGCCCGAGCCGGTGCCAGCGACAGCGGGAGGTCGTCCCATGGAGGAGCGCGACGAGGTCGGGACGGGTGCGCCGGGCCCGGGCGACGCCGACCCGACGGCAGACCCGACAGCCGGCGCGACCGCCGGCCCGGCGGCGGACCCGACCGCCGACCCGGTCGCCGACCAGGGTGCGCGCACGCGGCGCCTCCTCCTCGTGGCGGCCGCCCTCGCGGCGGTGGCGGCCGTCGCGCTCGGCGTCGCGCTCGCCACCCGGGACGACCGTGCGCCCGCGGCGCAGGCGACGGAGCCGACCGGCACGGTCGCCACCGCGCCGGCCCGCAGCGCCACGCCGACCCCCGCCGCGTCCGGCGCCTCGGAGGGTCCCGCGACGCCCGCCGCCCCCGACGCCGCGGCGCCCGCACCCGCCGCGCCCGAGGGTGCGCCGCCGGCCGCGGGCGGACCCGTCCCCGTCCCGCCGCTCGGCGACGTGGCACCCGCGACCGGCAGCGGGCAGGAGCCCGTGGCCGCGGGGCCGCTGACCGTGACCGTCACCGGGCTCGAGGGCGTGACGACGGGCGCCGAGGGCATCGGCGAGATCGCGTCCGCCGGCGTCGTCGTCACCGTGGAGGTGCGGGGCCCCGGTGGCACGCAGCTCGACGCCGCTGCCGTCGCCGCCCACGCCGGCGCGGACGGCGTCCCGCTGCGTCCCGCGGACACAGACGAGCGCAGCGCGCCGCTGCCGGCGGCGCTGCCCGGCGACGGCGTCGCGCGCGGCACGTACGTGTTCGCGGCACCCGCCGCGGGGACCCCGCTGGCCGTCACGGTGCTGCTGCGCCTGGACGCCCCGGCCGTCGTCGTCCAGGGCCTCGTCGCACCCTGACGCGCACCCTGACGTCGCGCCGTGCCGGCGTCCCGGCCCGCCCACGCGTGCTCGACGCGTGCCCGTACGCACCGGTCGTGACCACCTCGACCCGGACGACCGTCCACTGTGACAGCGGGGCGCCCGGGTGAATCCGCGTCCGGCCCGGGGTGAAGTCCCGTCGGAGGGCCTCCGACGAGGCGATACGCGTCTAACGTCCCCTTCGCACCGTTTGTCGACCGGCCGCTGCCTGCTGCGACCAGAGGGCGAGGATCCCGTGTCCGTCACCGTCCGCCTGCACCGTCGAGCCCGGTCCGTCGCCCTGCTGGCGACCGCCCTCCTCGCCGTCACGGCGCCCGCCTACGCCGACACCGCGCCGGCCGACCCGGAGCGGCCCGGGCAGGCGACCACCGTCACCGCCGACGCGCTGCCGACCGTGCAGGTCGACGGGGTCGTGTGGGCGCAGGTCGTCGTCGGCAACACCGTCTACGTCGCCGGCGAGTTCACCACGGCGCGTCCCGCGGGCGCCGCTCCGGGCACCAGCACGGTGCCCCGCGCGAACCTGCTCGCCTACGACATCCGCACGGGCGTGCTCGACCCGACGTTCGCACCGGTGCTCGACGGGCAGGCGCTCGCCGTCACGGCGTCGCCGGACGGCCGCCGCGTGTACGTCGCGGGCGACTTCAACAAGGTCGACGGCCAGTGGCGCGTGCGGGTCGCGGCCTTCGACACCGCGACGAAGCAGCTCGTCCCCGGCTTCCGCCCGACGCTGGCGTCGCGCGGGCTGTCCGTGACGGCGACGGACGACACCGTCTACGTCGGCGGCAACTTCACCTCGGTGGCCCCGGTGACCGGCGCGACCCTGCAGCCCCGCCGCTACGTCGCCGCGTTCGACGCGGCGACGGGTGCGGTCCGGCCGTTCACGGCGGACGCGTCGGCACCGGTGACGGCGCTGGCGCGGCAGGCGAACGGGGAGCGGCTGATCCTCGGCGGCCGCTTCCAGACGGTCAACGGGACCGCGGCCGTGGGCCTGGCGTCGGTCCACCCGACGACGGGCGCGACCATCCCGTACCCGGCGTCGACGCAGATCCGCAACGGCAGCACGAACGCCGCCATCCTCAGCCTGCTCGCCGACGAGACCGGCGTGTACGGGACGGGCTACCACTACGGCAAGGCGGGCAACCTCGAGGGCACGTTCCGTGCCGACCCGGAGACGGGCGAGATCGTCTGGATCGCGGACTGCCACGGCGACAGCTACTCGGTGACGCGGATGGGCGACGTCGTCTACACCGCGAGCCACTCGCACTACTGCGGCAACATCCCCGCCGGCTTCCCGCAGACCGAGCCGTGGTCGCACCACCACCTGAACGCGTTCACCATCGGCGCGGAGGGCACCAACACGCCCGACATCTACGGCTACCCGCACTCGGCCGGCCAGCCGGCGCCGGGCCTCCTGCACTTCTACCCGGACTTCTACACGGGCTCGTACACGGGGCAGGGCCAGGCCGGCTGGTCGGTCGCGAGCAACGCGGACTACATCACGATGGGCGGCGAGTTCCCCGGCGTGAACGGGCGGGCGCAGCAGGGCCTCGTGCGGTTCGCCCGCAGCGACATCGCCCCGGACGACCAGGGGCCGCGCCTGTCGGGCACCGCCTGGGACGTGCGGGCGACGTCGACCGCCGCCGGCCAGGTCCGCGTGTCCTGGACCGGCAACTACGACCGTGACAACGAGACGCTGACGTACCGCGTCTACCGCGGGTCGAGCCCGTCGGGCACGCCGCTGGTCACGCGCGCGGTCACGCACCGGTACTGGGAGACGCCGTCGCTGGGCCTGACGGACACGGGCCGGGCGCCCGGGTCGACGCAGACCTACGTCGTCACCGCGACCGACGCGTTCGGCAACCGGGCGACGTCGGCGCCCGTCTCCGCGACCGTCGCGTCCGGGGGGACGACGAGCCCGTACGTGGCCGCGCTGCGCGCCGACGAGCCCGTCGCGCACCACCGCCTCGGCGAGCCGTCGGGCGGTGCGGTGGTCGACTCGGCCGGGTTCCAGGACATGCGCACGGTCGGCAGCGGCATCGCACGCGGCGTGCCGGGCGCGGTCGCGGGCGACGGCGACACGGCCACCGACTTCCCCGGCACGACCGGCTCGTTCGCCGTGCAGACCGCGCCGACCAACGCGCCCGACCGGTTCTCGGTGGAGGCGTGGGTGCGGACCACCACGACGCGCGGCGGCGCCGTCGTCGGGTTCGGCAGCTCCGCGACGGGCCTGTCGGGCACGTCGACGTCCGACCGCGTCCTGTACCTCGACAACTCCGGGCGCGTGAACTTCGGCACCTACGGCAGCGACCGGCGGACGCTGCGCTCGCCGGCGGCGGTCAACGACGGCGCGTGGCACCAGCTGGTGGGCACGTACGAGAACGGCGTCATGCGCCTGTTCGTCGACGGGCAGCAGGTCGGCGAGCGGTCCGACGCGCCGTGGGTGCGCCCGTACTGGGGCTACTGGCGGATCGGCGGCGACCGCGTGTCGAGCTTCTCGAACGCGCCGTCGTCGAACTACCTCGACGGTGCGATCGACGAGGTCTCGGTCTGGGGCCGGGCGCTGAGCGCCGACAAGGTGGCCGAGCACCACGCCGCCGCGCTGGCGACGACGACCGCGAACCGCTTCCCGACGGCCGCCTTCACGACGAGCGCGACCGACCTGCGCCTCGACGTGGACGGGTCCGGCTCCACGGACGTCGACGGCACCGTGACGGCGTGGGCGTGGGACTTCGGCGACGGGACGACCGGCACGGGCCCGACCGCGTCGCGCACCTACACCGCGGCCGGCACGTACACGGTGCGGCTCACGGTGACGGACGACCTGGGGGACACCGGCACCACCGAGCAGACCGTCACGGTGACGGCCCCGCCGCCGCCGAACCAGGCGCCGACGGCGGCGTTCACGCCGACGCTCACCGGCGCGGACCTCGCCGTCGACGGCTCGGCGTCGAGCGACCCCGACGGCACGCTCGTCGCGCACGCGTGGGACTTCGGCGACGGCGGCAGCGCGACGGGTGCCACCGCCACCCACACCTACGCGGGCCCGGGCACGTACACGGTGCGGCTCACCGTCACGGACGACGACGGCGCGACGGGGACGACCGAGCAGGCCGTCACGGTCGCACCCGGCCCCGGCCCGGCGGCGCTGGTCGCCGACGCGTTCGGGCGCACCAGCGCGAGCGGCTGGGGCGCCGCCGACCAGGGCGGGACGTGGGTCGCGACCGGGTCGGCGAGCCTGTTCCAGGTGCAGGAGGGCGCCGGCCGCGTCTCGCTCGGCGCCGGGTCGACGCCGCGGCTGCGCGTCGACTCCACGGCCGTGCAGTCCGCCGACGTGACCGCGACGGTCACGCTCGACCGCCTCTCGAACGCGGGCACGACGACCCTCTGGCTGGCCGGGCGCACCAGCGGCTGGGACTCGCAGTACGAGGTCGCCGTCCGCATCACGTCCACCGGCGCGACGACGGCCCAGCTCGTCCGCCGGCTCCCGACCGGCACGACGACCCTCGCGAACGCCGCCGTGCCCGGCGGCGCCACGGCCGCCGGCACGCCGCTGCGCCTGCGCCTGCAGCTCGAGGGCTCCGGGACGACGGCGCTGCGCGCGAAGGTGTGGCCGGCGTCCGCGGCCGAGCCGTCCGGGTGGCTCGTGCAGTCGACCGACGCCACGCCCGAGCTGCAGGACGGCGGCGGTGTCGGCGTCGGCCAGTACACCGCCGCGTCCACCACCAACGGCCCGATCCGTGTGAGCTGGGACGACCTGACGGCCACGGCGCTCGGGTGACGCGCGCGTCCACCGGCCCCCGGCGGGCGTCGACATCCGTCGGTGCCGTGGCCAGACTGGGGCCGGTGGGGGCGCGCGGGGGGCGAGGCACGGCATGACGCTGTCCGCGCAGGCCGTCGACGAGCTCGCCGTGCTCGTCGTGCTCGGGGCGCTCGCCCTGGCGACCCTGGCCGTCGTGCGCGCCCGGCCGGTGCTGGGTCTCGTGGGCTTCCTCGTGCTGCTCGCGTTCGTCCCGGCGTGGTTCGGGCTCCAGATGGTGGTGTTCCTGACGCCCGCGACGGCGCTCGGCGTCGCGCTCGTCGCCGCCGCGTGGCGCCGCGTGGACCTGCGCCTGCACGGGTTCGACCTGATCATGCTCGCGGTGGTCACCGCGGTGGTCACGTCGTTCCTCGCGGGGTACGTGCCGCTGGCGTCGGCGTACGCGGTCGTGCTGGGGTGGGCGGTGCCCTACGTCGTGGGGCGCGTGACGTCGGTGTCGCTGCCGCCCGCGGTCGTCGCGACGTGCGTCGCCGTCGTGCTCGGCGTGGTGGCGCTGTTCGCGGTCGCCGAGTTCCTCACCGGGCAGAACCCGTTCGTCGGGCTGGGCGCGGGCACGCCGTTCGTCGAGCGCTCCGGGTACCGCGTGTGGTCGCCCATCCAGGTGCGGGGCGGGCAGGCGCGCGCCGAGGCCGCGTTCGGGCACTCCATCGCGCTGGGCGCGACGCTGGGCATGGCGGTGCCGTTCGTGTGGGTGAGCGCGCTGCGGCCCTGGCTGAAGGCGCTGACCCTGCTGGCCGTCTCCGCGGCGGCGGTCTTCACGTTCAGCCGCATCGGCATGGTCAGCGTCGGCGGCGCGCTCGTGCTGTCCCTGCTGTTCCTCGGCCGGCACGTCACGCGGCGGTTCCGGCTCACCGTGCTGCTGGTGCTCGCGGCCGGTGCCGCGGTGGTGGTGCCGGTCGCGCTCGAGGTGTTCGCGAGCGCCGGGGACGAGGCGACCGGCTCCGCCGCCTACCGGGGCGACCTGCTGCAGCTGCTGCCGGAGCTGGCGTGGGTCGGCGAGTCGCCGGCCGCCGCGCGCGACGCGTCGGGCGCCCGGTCCTTCGGCGGCTTCGAGTCCATCGACTCCGCGATCGTGCTGGTCGGCCTGCGGTACGGCGTGCTGCCGCTCGCGCTGCTCCTGGCCGGCGCGCTCGCGGGCGTCGTCGCGCTCGTCCGGGGGCGGCGCAGCGCCGCGCTCGTCGCCGCGCTCGCCACGCTGCCCGCGCTCACGTCGGTCGCGTTCATCACCCAGCTCACGACGTTCTTCTGGTTCGTCGTCGGGCTCGCCGTGGCGCCCGTCGTGGCTCCCGGCCCGGCGCCCCCCGGGGAGGCGCGCGCGGCGGGCCGGGCGGACCCCCGGGAGGTCCACCCGCCGGACCCGGCCCCGGCCGCCGGGCCGGATGGTTCAATCGAACGAGTGACGAAGGAGGCCGGATGACGCTCCGCGACGTGCTGGCGGCCGTGCGCAAGCACTGGGTGCTCATGGTGCTGCCCGTGCTGCTGCT
>JAPSIR010000210.1 GCA_031178625.1 Cellulomonas sp. | reverse complement strand
AGGACCTCGTCGGCTACTTCCGCAAGGGCTCGCTGTGGCCGGTGACGTTCGGCCTGGCGTGCTGCGCGATCGAGATGATGGCGACCGGCGCGAGCCGGTACGACATCTCCCGGTTCGGCATGGAGGTGTTCCGCGCGTCGCCGCGCCAGGCGGACCTCATGATCGTCGCGGGCCGGGTGAGCCAGAAGATGGCGCCGGTCGTGCGGCAGGTCTACGACCAGATGGCGGAGCCCAAGTGGGTGCTCTCGATGGGCGTCTGCGCGTCCAGCGGCGGCATGTTCAACAACTACGCGATCGTGCAGGGCGTCGACCACGTCGTGCCCGTCGACGTCTACCTGCCCGGCTGCCCGCCGCGGCCGGAGATGCTCACGCACGCGATCCTCGCGCTGCACGACCAGATCCAGAACGCGCCGCTCGGCGTGAACCGCAAGGAGGCGGCCGCGGCCGCCGAGGCCGCCGCGCTCGCCGCGACGCCGACCTCGCACATGACGGGCCTCCTGCGGTGAGCGCGGAGCACAGCCCCGAGAAGCGCCCCGCCGAGGGGGACGCCCCCGTGCCGGCGGGGGAGAAGGCCGACGCCGCGTCGGCCGTGAAGCCCGGCGCGGAGGGCACCGGCCCGTCGGCGGCACTCGCGCAGCAGACGTCGGCCGCCGCCCTCGAGGCGGGGTCGCAGAACGTCGGGGCGGGCGCGGCGCGCACGCCGCTCGACATCGTGGACGTGCGCACCGGCATGTTCGGCGCCACCGGCTCGGGCGACACGTCCGGGTACGGCGGCCTCGTGCGCACCGTCGCGATGCCCGGACCGAGCGAGCGGCCCTACGGCGGCTGGTTCGACGAGGTCGTCGACGTGCTCACCGAGCTGCTCGACGAGTCGGGCACGGGCTTCGCGAACGCCGTCGAGTACGTGACGGTCGACCGCGAGGAGCTCACGCTGCACGTGCGCCGCGAGCACCTGGTCGAGGTCGCCCGCGCGCTGCGCGACGACCCGGACCTGCGGTTCGAGATGAGCCTCGGCGTCAGCGGCGTGCACTTCCCGCACGAGACCGGCCGCGAGCTGCACGCCGTCTACCACGTCGTGTCGATCACCCACGGGCGCCGCCTGCGGTTCGAGGTCGCGGTCGCCGACGAGGACCCGCACATCCCGTCGACCACGTCGGTGTACCCGGCGAACGACTGGCACGAGCGCGAGACCTGGGACTTCTTCGGCATCGTCTTCGACGGCCACCCCGGGCTGGCGCGCATCGAGATGCCCGACGACTGGCCGGGCCACCCGCAGCGCAAGGACTACCCCCTCGGGGGCATCCCGGTCGAGTACAAGGGCGCGTCCATCCCGCCCCCGGACCAGCGGAGGTCGTACAGCTGATGACCGCCCCCACCTCGCACACCCCGCACGCGACGGCGCACGTCGTCGACGACGAGACGACCGGGAGGCCCACCTTCGAGGCGTCCGGCGGCGACTGGTCGGACATCGCCGAGGAGGCCGCGCGCCTCGGTGAGGAGCGCATCGTCGTCAACATGGGTCCGCAGCACCCGTCGACGCACGGCGTGCTGCGGCTCATGCTCGAGATCGACGGCGAGACCGTCACCGAGGCCCGGGCCGGCATCGGCTACCTGCACACGGGCATCGAGAAGAACATGGAGTACCGCACCTGGACCCAGGGCGTGACGTTCTGCACCCGCATGGACTACGTCGCCCCGCTGTTCCAGGAGGTGGCCTACTGCCTCGCGGTCGAGAAGCTGCTCGGCATCACGGACGACGTGCCCGAGCGGGCGACGGTCATCCGCGTGCTGATGATGGAGCTCAACCGCATCTCGTCCCACCTGGTGTGCCTCGCCACGGGCGGCAACGAGCTCGGCGCGACGACGATCATGACCGTGGGATTCACCGCCCGCGAGCAGGTCCTCCAGGTCTTCGAGCTCATCACGGGCCTGCGCATGAACCACGCGTACATCCGCCCCGGCGGTGTCGCGCAGGACGTGCCGCCCGGGTCGATCGACTCGGTCCGCGAGGCGCTGACGCAGATGCGCCACTACTTCCGCCAGCTCGAGGACCTCATGCTGGCCAACCCGATCCTGCAGGCGCGCCTCAAGGACGTCGGCACGCTCAACCTGGCCGCGTGCACGGCGCTCGGCATCACCGGGCCCGTGCTGCGCTCGACCGGGCTGCCGTACGACGTGCGCAAGGCGGCGCCGTACTGCGGCTACGAGACGTACGACTTCGACGTGCCGGTCAACGACGGCGCCGACTCCTGGTCGCGCGTGCTGCTGCGCATGGAGGAGTGCTACCAGTCCATGCGGATCGTCGAGCAGTGCCTCGACCGGCTCGCCGCGCTGCCCGCGGGCGACGTGATGGTGCACGACAAGAAGATCGCGTGGCCCGCGCAGCTCGCCATCGGCACCGACGGCATGGGCAACTCGCTCGGCCACATCCGGGAGATCATGGGCACCTCCATGGAGGCCCTGATCCACCACTTCAAGCTGGTGACGGAGGGCTTCCGCGTGCCGGCCGGGCAGGTGTTCCAGACGGTCGAGCACCCGCGCGGCGAGCTCGGCGTGCACCTCGTCTCCGACGGCGGCACCAAGCCGTACCGCGCGCACTTCCGCGACCCGTCGTTCAACAACCTGCAGGCCGTCTCGATGATGTGCGAGGGCGGGCAGGTGGCCGACGTCGTCGTCGCCGTCGCCTCGCTCGACCCGGTGCTGGGAGGGGTGGACCGCTGATGTCGGTGCAGCACGAGACGCCGGCGGGGAGCCCCGCCGGCCGGGTGCCGGGGGAGCGTCACGCCACCGGGTACGACGACGCGACGCGCGAGCGGCTGGCCGCCGACGCCGCCGAGATCATGGCGCGCTACCCCCAGGAGCGGTCGGCGCTGCTGCCGATGCTGCACCTGGTGCAGGCGGAGGACGGCTACGTCAGCCCGCGCGGCATCGCGTTCTGCGCCGCGCAGCTGAGCCTCACGACGGCCGAGGTGTCCGCCGTCGCGACGTTCTACACGCAGTACAAGCGCCACCCCAACGGCACCTACACCGTGGGCGTCTGCACGAACACGCTCTGCGCGGTCATGGGCGGCGACGCCATCTGGGAGGAGCTCACCGAGCACCTCGGCGTCGACCACGACGAGACCACGCCCGACGGCGCGATCACGCTCGAGCGCATCGAGTGCAACGCGGCCTGCGACTACGCCCCGGTCGTGATGGTCAACTGGGAGTTCTTCGACGACCAGACGCCGGCGTCGGCGCGCGAGGTGGTGGACCGGCTGCGCGAGGGCGTGCCCGTCGCGCCGACCCGCGGCGCCGCGTCGGTGTGCACCTTCCGGGAGATGAGCCGGGTGCTCGCCGGCTTCCCCGACGGCCGCGCCGACGAGGGCGTGGGCGCCGGCCCGGCGACCCTGCGCGGCACGCTGCTCGCCAAGGAGAAGGGCTGGCGGGCGCCGGACTTCCCCGACGTCGAGCACGTCCAGGGGGACGTCTCGCCGTCGGGCGGTGCCCCCGCCGGGCAGGCGCGCAGCGAGGACGCCAAGCCCGCCGCGACCGGCGCCGGCCCCACGCCGGCCGGTCAGCAGCCCGGTGCCGACCCCAAGGTCGGTGCCGAGGAGTCCAGCGCCCAGCGCCCCGCGACGACGCCGTCCGACACGTCGGCCGAGAGCCAGCAGCGCCGGCAGCGCACCGACGACGCGAAGGAGTCGTGATGACGACCCTGGCACCCGTCCTGTCCGCGCACTGGGACGCGGACCGGTCCTGGACGCTGGCCACGTACGAGGACAACGGCGGCTACCGCGGCCTGCGGCGCGCGCTGAACATGCAGCCGGCCGACATCGTGACGATGGTCAAGGAGTCCGGCCTGCGCGGCCGCGGCGGCGCCGGCTTCCCGACGGGCATGAAGTGGGGCTTCCTGCCCGCGCCCGACGGCGGCCCGCGCTACCTCGTCGTCAACGCCGACGAGTCCGAGCCCGGCACCTGCAAGGACATCCCGCTGATGATGGCGAGCCCGCAGGCGCTCGTGGAGGGCGTGGCCATCACGTCCTACGCGATCGGCTGCACGCACGCGTTCATCTACGTGCGCGGCGAGGTGCTGCACGTCTACCGCCGCATGCTGCGCGCGGTCGAGGAGGCGTACGAGGCCGGCTACCTGGGCAAGGACATCCTGGGCACCGGCGTCGACCTCGACGTGACGGTGCACGCGGGCGCCGGCGCCTACATCTGCGGCGAGGAGACGGCGCTGCTCGACTCGCTCGAGGGCCTGCGCGGCCAGCCGCGCCTGAAGCCGCCGTTCCCCGCGGTCGCGGGCCTGTACGCGCGGCCGACGGTCGTCAACAACGTGGAGTCCGTCGCGTCGGTGCCGGGCATCCTCGTCGGCGGCGCGTCGTGGTTCACGTCGATGGGCACCGAGCGGTCGGCCGGGCACGGCCTGTTCTCGCTGTCGGGCCACGTCGAGCGTCCCGGCCAGTACGAGGCGCCGCTCGGGATCACGCTGCGCGAGCTGCTCGACATGGCGGGCGGCGTGCGCGCGGGCCACCAGCTGAAGTTCTGGACGCCCGGCGGGTCGTCGACGCCGATCTTCACGGCCGAGCACCTCGACGTGCCGCTGGACTACGAGTCCGTCGGCAAGGCCGGCTCGATGCTGGGCACGCGTGCCCTGCAGATCTTCGACGAGACGGTGTCGGTGGTCCGCGCGGTCACGCGCTGGATGGCGTTCTACAAGCACGAGTCCTGCGGCAAGTGCACGCCGTGCCGCGAGGGCACGTACTGGCTGCTGCAGGTCCTGCAGCGGATCGAGGCCGGGCAGGGCACGAGCGGGGACATCGACCTGCTGCTCGACCTGTGCGACAACATCCTGGGCCGCTCGTTCTGCGCGCTCGGCGACGGGGCGACCAGCCCGGTCACGAGCGCCGTCCAGTACTTCCGGGAGGAGTTCGAGGCGGGCACGCACACGCCCGCCGACGTCCTCTTCCCGCCGGAGCGCAGCGCGCGCTTCGAGTACACGCCGCGTCGTCGCACGCAGCTCGCGGGGGTGCACGCATGACCATCACGACGCCGAACCCGCGCGCCGGTGCGCGGGCCGCCGACACGACGCCGCTCGTGCCGGCCGCGCCGCCGGCGGCGGAGGCCGAGCCCGAGGCCACCGTCACGTTCGAGATCGACGGCCTGGAGACGACCGTGCCCAAGGGCACCCTCGTGATCCGCGCCGCCGAGCGCCTCGGCATCCAGATCCCGCGGTTCTGCGACCACCCGCTGCTGGCGCCCGCCGGCGCGTGCCGCCAGTGCCTCGTCGAGGTGTGGGCGCCCGGCCGCGACGGCAACCTCGCGAAGATGCCGAAGCCCCAGGCCTCGTGCACGCTCGAGGCCACGCCGGGCATGCAGGTCAAGACGCAGCACACGTCGCCCGAGGCGGACAAGGCGCAGCACGGCGTCATGGAGCTGCTCCTCATCAACCACCCGCTCGACTGCCCGGTCTGCGACAAGGGCGGCGAGTGCCCCCTGCAGAACCAGGCGATGAGCAACGGGCGCAC
>JAPSIR010000029.1 GCA_031178625.1 Cellulomonas sp. | reverse complement strand
CGTACAGCCCCGAGGCGGGCCGGCCCGTGCGGCTCGTGTGGCTCGCCGCGCGCCGCGCCGTCAGCCACGTCGCGACCGGCGCAGGCCTCACCGAGGACGCGCTGTACCGGCACGAGCTCGACGCGGCGACGCGCGACCGCTTCGAGGCCCGCCTGCGCGACCTCGGCCTCGACCCCGCCGACTACCGGTGCCTGCCCGTGCACCCGTGGCAGTGGGAGCACCGCGTCGCGGTGACGTTCGCGCCCGACGTCGCGCGCCGTGACCTCGTGCTGCTCGGCGAGTCCGACGACGAGTACCGCGCGCAGCAGTCGGTGCGCACGTTCCTCAACGCGAGCCGGCCCGACCGGCACTACGTGAAGACGGCCGTCGCGATCCAGAACATGGGCTTCCTGCGCGGCCTGAGCCCGGCGTACATGCGCGCGACCCCGGCGATCAACGACTGGGTCGCCGACCTCGTCGACACCGACCCGGAGCTCGCCGCGTGCGGCGTGCGCGTGCTGCGCGAGCGGGCGTCCATCGGCTACACGGGCGACGTCTACCACCGCACCCCGCGGCCCAACGCGCACCGCAAGATGCTCGCCGCGCTGTGGCGGGAGCAGCCGCACACGCTCCTGGCACCCGGGCAGCGGGCGACGACCATGGCGGCCCTGCTGCACCGCGACGCGGCCGGCGACGCGTTCGCCACCGCGGCCGTCCGGGCGTCCGGGCTCGACCCGGCCGACTGGCTCCGCGCCTACCTGCGCGTGTACCTGCGCCCGCTCGTGCACTGCCTGCGCGCGCACGACCTCGCGTTCATGCCGCACGGCGAGAACGTCATCCTCGTGTGGCAGGACCACGTGCCGGTCGGTGCGTTCCTCAAGGACATCGGCGAGGAGGTCGCCGTCCTGTCCGACCGTCCGCTGCCCCCCGAGGTCGAGCGCGTCCGCGCCGTCGTGGACGACGACGAGAAGGCGCTCGCGATCTTCACCGACGTGCTCGACGGCGTGCTGCGGCACCTCGCCGCGGTGCTCGTGACCGACGGCGTGCTCACGGAGGGGACGTTCTGGGGCGTCGTCGCCGAGACGGTCGACGCGCACGCCGCCGACCACCCCGACCTGCCGTCGGGCGTCGACCTGCGCGCGCCGCGGTTCGCGCACTCGTGCCTCAACCGGCTCCAGCTGCGCAACACGCTGCAGATGGTCGACCTTGCCGACCAGTCGTCGTCGCTGATCTACGCCGGGACGCTGGCGAACCCGGTGGCGCGCGGGGCCGTCGCGGGCCAGCAGCCCGGCCACCCGGCCGCGGCGTCACCTCCTGCGGGCGACGACCGGACGGCTGACGCGCCGACCCGCGCCGACGGCCGGCGGGCCGCGCCCGGCCCCGCGGACGAGACTGCCTGACGTGGGCTTCGAGGTCTTCCGCGACGCGCTCGGCGTGCCGCACGTGCGCGCGTCCGACGAGCGCGCGCTGGCGTACGGCCAGGGCTGGGTGACCGCGCGCGACCGGACGTGGCAGGTCCAGACGGACCGGTGGCGCGCCGAGGGGCGGCTCGCCGAGCACATCGGCGAGGCCGGGGTGGCGTGGGACGTCGTCGCGCACCGTCTGCGGCTGCCCGACACCGCGCAGCGCGCCTACGCGGCGCTCGGCGACGACGACCGTGCGTGGGTCGACGCGTACACGGCGGGCGTGAACGCGGGGCTGGCGTCGGCCGGTCCGCCCGCGGAGGTCGAGGAGCTCGACCGCGTCCTCGGCGGCACGACCCCCGCTGACCCGTGGCCCGCGTGGGCGCCGCTCGGGGTCTTCCTCGTCAACCACGCGCTCTTCTCGACGTTCCCGCGCGTGCTGTGGCACGACCACGTCGTGCGGGCGGCGCGGGGGTCGGGGCACGCGGGGCTCGCCGCGGTCGACCCGCTCGACCTCGTGCGGCTGTTCGACCCCGCGTCCGACGGGCCGACGAGCGGGTCCAACGCGTGGGCGCTGCACGGGTCGCGCACGGCGTCGGGTGCGCCGCTGCTCGCCGGCGACCCGCACCGCGTGCTCGAGCTGCCGGGCGTGTACCAGCAGGTCCGCCTCGCGTGCCCGGAGTACGACGTGCTCGGGCTCGCGTTCCCCGGCGTGCCGGGCCTGCCGCACTTCGGGCACGCCGGCACGGCGGCGTGGGGCATCACGAACGCGGCCGCGCACGCCGCCGAGGTGTTCCGCGAGCGCCTGCGTCGCACCGGGGCGGGTGCGTGGGAGGCGCTCGGGCCCGCCGGGTGGGAGCCCGTCGCGCGGACGAGCGCCCACGTGCGCGTCCGGGGCGGCGAGCCGCTCACGGTCGAGGTGCTGGAGACGGCGCGCGGACCGGTCGTCGTCCGCGGGATGGACGCCGAGGCGGACGCCGAGGTGGACGCCGGTGCTGACGCCGGTGCCGGTGCCGCGTCCGGCGGGGGCACCGCCGCGGGGGTGGCCGACGACGCGCTCGCCGGCGGGGTGCTCGCGGTCGACGGGCCCCCGCCGGCCGACCAGGACGACGTCAGCACCGGCGCGGTGCCGCAGGTCGCGGTCGAGGAGGCGCGGTCCGTGCGGATGCAGCCGCGCGTCGACGCGGACCTCGGGTTCGCGTGCCTGCGCCCGATGCTGCGTGCCCGCACCGCGCACGACGTCGTCGCCGCGCTCGCCGGCTGGGTCGACCCGGTCAACCGGGTCGTCACGGCCGACGCCGACGGCACCGTCCTGTCCTTCGACGCCGGCCGTGTCGCCGACCGCGCACCCGACGACCGCCTGCTGCCGCTGCGGGCGTGGGACCCCGCGCACGCGCCGCGGCCGTGGCGCACGCTCGCGGCGCCGCGCGTGGTCACCGACGCCGTCGCCGACGCCAACGAGTGGCCGTCGGCGCCTGAGCGGGACCACGGCAGCGTCTACGCGCCCGACCGCGCCGTCCGCCTGCGTGCCCTCCTCGCCGGACGGCGCCACCGACGGCTCGGACCGGGCGACATGGCGGAGATCCACGGCGACACGCAGTGGGCCGGTGCCGGCCGGCTGCTGCGGCACGTCGCGGGCGTCGACGGGCTCACGCCCGCGGCCGCTGCCGTGCGCGACCGCCTGCTCGCGTGGGACCTGCACATGGACGCGGACTCCCCCGAGGCCGCGCTGCTCGCCGACCTGCGCGCCGCGCTCGTGGCCAGGCTCGTCACCGAGCCGGCGGTCGCCGCGCTCGCCGCGCCGCACCGGGCCGGGCCGGCGTTCGACGCGTGGTTCGGCGTCCGCGGACGGGTGGGGGCGGCGCTCGCGGCGCTGCTCGACCGCGCCGACCTCGGCGTCGACGGGCTCGCGCACGTGCGCGCCGCCCTCGAGGACGTCGCCGCGGCCGCCCGCCCCGACGACCACTGGGGCGCCCGGCACACCGTCCTGCCGGCGCACGTGCTCGCCGACGTCCCCGGCGCCGTGGTCCCCGCCGTGCCGGCCCTGCCGCTGGCCGGCGACCAGGACACCGTCCGCTGCACCGGCACCGTGCCCGGCGTGACCGACCGCGCGTTCCGCGGCTCCGCCGCGCGGTGGGTGTGGGACCTCGGGGACCGGGCGCGCAGCCGGTGGGGCGTCCCGTTCGGCGCGAGCGGCGACCCGCGCAGCCCGCACTTCGCCGACCAGCACGCCACGTGGGCCGTCGCGCAGACCGTCGAGGTCGTCACCGACTGGGACGCGCTGACGCCCGAGCCGCTGGCGGACGGGGTGGAAGCGTGACGGAGGTGGGCGTGACCGGGGCGGGCGTGACGGAGGCGGGCGCGCCGGGCCGCACCGCCGCGTGGGCGGGGCTGCCGGGCGGGACGGTCGTCGACGAGCGGACGGTCGACGGCCTCGGGGTCGTCACGACGTCCGTCCTCGACCTCGACGCCGACCTGCCGACCCTGCACGCGTGGGTCACCGCGCGCGGCACCGGGTTCTGGGGCCTGGGCCACCTCGGCGTCGACGAGCTGCGCGAGACGTACGCGTTCGTCGATGGCCTGAGCCACCACCACGCGCTGCTCGCGCGCGTCGACGGCGTGCCGGTCGGGCTCGTGCAGGTCTACGAGCCGGCGCACGACCCGGTCGGCGACGTGTACGACGTGCGGCCGGGCGACCTCGGCGTGCACGTGCTGGTCGGCACGCGACCGGCCGGGCAGGGGAGCGGCTTCTCGCAGCGGCTCATGCTCGCGCTGCTGCGCGTGGTCGTGGAGGGCACGGGTGCGACCCGGCTCGTCGGCGAGCCGGACGCGCGGAACGCCGCGATGCTGCGCCGTGCACAGCGGCTGGGTGCGGTCCTCGGCCCGGAGGTCGACCTCCCGACCAAGCGCGCCCGCCTGACGTTCCTCGACGTCACGCCCACCACCACCACCACATCGCACTCGCTCCCCGCCGACAGCGGCAGGTCCCGCCGAGTGCGGTAGGGGTACGACCCGCACCCGGTGGGACGTGCCGCACCCGCCGTCACCGGAGGTGTGCGGTCGCCCGCCGCGGCACGGCGCACCCGCCGGCGTCGGGCGCGCGCTCGCGGAGGGGCGTGCGGCGCGCGGGGTCAGAGGGCCGCGAGGAGGAGGGCTGCCACCGGGCGCCGCTGCGGCACGGGGCGCGCCGACCCTCTTCGCAACCATGGTTGACAGCGGCGAGCGAAGCAACTTAGGTTGACATGCGTGGAGCAGCCCGAGATCGCCGTCGCCGCGGGCGACACGTCCGACCCGCTCACCGGGCTGCGCGCCGTCTCGTCGCTGCGCGTGCTCGTCGAGTCCTACGAGCTGCGCCAGGTCGAGGCCGCGCTGCGCGCCGGCATGAGCTGGCAGGAGGTCGCCGACGCCCTCGGCGTCACGCGGCAGGCCGTCCACAAGAAGTACGCCAAGCGCATCGACCCGACCATCGCCGTCCCCCGGAGGAACCGCGCATGAGCCGCCTGACGGACGCCGTCGTCCTGTCCCAGCAGATCGTCGTCACCGCCACCGAGGAGGCGTACCGGGCCGGCCACGCCGAGTTGGACCTCGACCACCTGCTCGTCGCGCTCACGGCGGTCGGCGGCCCGGCGGGAGAGGTGCTGCGGTCGCTCGGCGCGACGGTGGACCGCACGCGGGCCGCCGTGGCGCAGGTGCACGCCGACCGGCTGGCGCGCGCCGGCGTCCCGGCACCGGCCGCGCAGCCGCGCGACCTGCCCCGGGGCGGCGGCGGGCTCCCGTGGTCGCCGCGCGCCGACCGGGTGCTGACGGCGGGTCGGTGGGAGATGCCCTCCGCCGACGACCGGCCGATCCTCCGCGCGCTCGTGCGTGACCCCAGCGGCTTCGTCGCCGAGGCGCTCGCCGTGCTCGACCTCGACCCCGACCGGGTCGTCGCGGCGGCGGACGCCTGGGCGCCGGCCCCGACCACCCCCTCCGGGGAGCTGGTCAGCCCGGACCCGCGCCCGTGGCGCACGGTGACGCGCACCGGCTGGGTGCCGGCGGCGCCCGCGGACGTCTGGTCGCTGGTCACCGACCCGGCCCGCCGCACGGCATGGGACCCCTGGTACGCGTCGGTCGAGGAGCGGGAGGACGGTGTCCTCGTCGCGACGCTGGTCGGCGAGCAGCAGGGCGCGAAGCCCGTGCGCGCGGGGTTCGAGCGGCAGGAGGTCGTGCCGGTCGCGCGGGAGGAGGGGCGGCTCGTCGAGTGGGAGCTGCGCCGCCCGGACCGTCCCGGCGGCGCACCCGTGCAGCGGCTGGCGGTGGCGCTCACGGCGTCCGGGGACGGCACACGTGTGGACCTCACGGTGCGCTGGCTCCGTCGCGGCGGCTGGCGCGCCGTGGTCGGGACGCTGGTGCGCCCGGTGGCCGGTCTCCTGTGGGGGCAGATGCTCCTGGCGAAGCACGCGGCGATCGCCCGCGCGCTGCGCTGAGGCTCACGACCCGAGCAGCCCCAGCTCCAGCGCGCGCAGCACGGCGCGCGTGCGGTCCCGGACGCCGAGCTTGAGGAGCACGGCGGACACGTGGTTCTTCACGGTGCCGGGCGCCAGGTGCAGCGAGTCGGCGATCTCGCGGTTCGACCAGCCCGCCGCGAGCAGCCGCAGCACGTCGCGCTCACGGGCGGTGAGCGGCTCCGGTCGGTCGATGCCGTCCACGGCCGCGGGACGCTCGAGCAGCGCGCGCAGCAGCCGGTCGGTCACCGCCGGCTGCCACAGCCGCTCACCGGCAGCGACGCGTCCCACCGCGTCGACCAGCTGCTCGAGCGTGACGTCCTTGAGCAGGTAGCCGCGGGCGCCCGCGCCCAGTGCCCGGGCGACGAGCGCGTCGTCGTCGAAGGTCGTCAGCACGAGCACGGGGGTGGGGTCGTCGGCGTCCCGCAGCGCCTCCAGCACCGCGATGCCGTCGCGGCGCGGCATCTGGAGGTCGAGCAGCAGGACGTCCGGGCGGTGCCGGGCGACCAGGGCCAGCGCCTCGTCGCCGTCCGCACCCTCCGCGACGACGTCCACCGCGTCCGTGAGGGCGAGCAGCCCGCGCACGCCCTGCCGCACGAGCGTCTGGTCGTCGACCAGCACGACGCGGATCACGCCGGCACCCGCGCCGTCACGCGGAAGCCGCGGCCCGGCCCGGGGTCGACGGCGAGGCTGCCGCCGAGCGCCGCGACCCGCTCCTGCATGCCGCGCAGGCCGTGACCCGGCTCCCAGGCCAGCGCGCCCGGACCGTCGTCGTGCACGTCCACCAGGACGTCGCCGCCCTCGCGCCGCACACGCACCGCGAGCCGCGTCGCACCCGGTGCGTGACGCAGGGCGTTCGTGCCCGCCTCCTGCACGCACCGCACCACCGCGACGAGGCGCGCGTCGTCGAGGCGCAGCGCGGGGTCGACGGACAGCGCGACCGCCAGACCCGGCAGGTCGAGGACCTCGCGCAGGGCCGGCTCGAGGCCGCCCGGGCCGCCGCGGAGCTCACCGACCACCGCCCGGACGTCGCGCAGCAGGTCCTTCGCGACCCCGCGAGCCCGGGTGACGTGCTCGGCCGCCCCGCCGTCCACGCGGTGCGACGCGATCTCGAGCTCGAGGGTGAGCGCCGTGAGCTGGTGGCCGACCACGTCGTGCAGGTCGCGCGCGATGCGCAGCCGCTCGGCGTCGCGGCTGGAGGCGGCGAGGAGGGCGCTCGTGGCGCGCAGGTCGGCGTGCGCGGCGGCGAGGTCGGCGTGCGCCGCCGCGAGGTCGGCGTGGGCGGCGTCGGCCTCCGCCCTGGCCTGCGCCTCGCGCATCGCCGTGCGGACCGTGATGGCGGCGAAGGTCTGGAAGGCCGCGTAGATGACGACCGTGAACGGCACGCCGACCACGCCGCGCCCGGCGAGCGCCGCGCCGACCGCCGTCGCGAGGGACTGCGCCGTGACGAGCGCGACGAGCGCGGACGTGCCGAGCGCGGCGGCCGCGGCCGCCGTCGTGACGACGAACAGCACGGGGGTCCAGTCGGCGGTGGGGTCCGCCACCCACGCGACCGACGCCGTGACGGCGAGCACGACGACGAGCGTGCGCTCGGGCGGCGGACGGCGCAGCCGCACCACCTCGGCGTCGACGGCGAACGCGACGGCGTACACGGTGAACGCCACCCACCACGTCGCACGCGCGCCGACCGGCACGTCGGACAGCGCGACGTCCGCGACGAGCTGGGCGACGCCGACGGCCAGGACGGCGACCATCCCCGCACCGGCCCCGAGCCGGTCCGCCGGGGTGGCAGCGGGCACGGGCTTGCGGGACGGCGCGGGCGCCGCAGCGGAGGCGGGCGCCCGGCGACCCCGGTCCGCCTCGGCCGGGTCGGGCGCGTGGGTGCCCGGAGCGGGCGGGCCGGGGTCCGGGTCCTCGGCGGACCGTCCCGCGCCCGCCGGCGCGCCCCTCCGCACGGCGTCCACCCGGCGACCGTAGCGCTGCCCCCGCCGGCCGGGGAGTGCCGGAGGTCATGGTGCGGACCGGTGACCGCCGGCACGTCCGTCGACCCGGGTGCCGTCCCTAGCGTCGAGGGCGTCGCACCGGCCGCCCGACGGGGGCGGTGGGCGGACGAGGGAAGGGGCCGGCCGTGGTCGCGGTGCTGGAGCTGGAGGACGTGCACAAGGAGTACGCGGGCGTCGCGGCGCTCGACGGGCTCGACCTGCGTGTCGAGGAGGGCGAGCTGGTCGCGGTGCTCGGGCCGAACGGCGCGGGCAAGACGACGACGTTCGAGCTGCTGCTGGGCCTGGCGCGCCCGACCCGCGGCCGCGTGCGCGTGCTCGGCGACCGTCCGGGCGCGCAGCGCGCCCGTGTCGGCGCGATGCTGCAGGGCGCCGGGCTCCCGGACCAGGTCACCGTGCGCGAGCTCGTCGGCCTCGTCGGGCGCGCGTACCCGCGGGCGTACCCGACCGACGACGTGCTGGCGCGCACCGCCCTGACCCGCCACGCGGACAAGGTCGTCACGGCCCTCTCGGGCGGGGAGCGCCAGCGGCTGCTGCTGGCGATGGCGCTGGTCGGGGCGCCGGACCTGCTGCTGCTCGACGAGCCGACGGCCGCGATGGACGTCGCGTCGCGCCGCGCCTTCTGGGAGCGGGCGCGCGAGAGCGTCGCCGAGGGCGCGACCGTCGTGTTCGCGACGCACGACCTGCTCGAGGCGCAGGCCGTCGCCGCCCGGGTCGTCGTCGTGGCGGACGGCCGCGTGCGGGCCGATGCCACCCCGGACGAGCTGACCCACCACGGGCGGGACGACCTGGAGGACGTCTTCCTGACCCTCACCCGGGAGCGCACGAGCGCCGGACCGGACGGAGAGGACCGATGATGACCAGCACCGCACGCACGACCGGCGCGTCCCGGGGCCGACAGCTGCCGGACGAGCCGGGCACGCGCGGCGAGCCCGGCACGTCGCACCGTCCCGGGGCGCGCCCGACCGGCGGCGTGCTCGGGCTGCTCGCGCGCACGGTCGTCGTCGACCTGCGCTCGTCGTTCCGCAACGCGGAGTTCGCGGTCGGGGCCGTGGCCGTGCCCGTGCTGCTCTACGCGATGTTCGGGCTGCCGAACGCCGCGTCGCCCCTGCCGGGCGGCACCCGGGTCGGGCTGGCGATGCTCGTCTCGCTCACCGCGTACGGCGTCGTCTCGCTCGCGCTGTTCACCTTCGGCGAGAACGTCGCCAAGGACCGCGGTCGCGGCTGGCTGCGCACGCTGCGCGCGACACCGTTCCCGACCGGGGTGTACCTGACCGGGACGTCGCTGACCGCGGCGTTGCACGCGCTGCTCATCGCGCTGAGCACCGGGCTGCTCGCCGCGCTCGCGGGCGGCGTGCGCCTCGACGTGGCGGAGTGGGCGGGGTTCGTGGCGTTCATGACGGCCGGCGTCCTGCTGTTCAGCACGCTCGGTTTCGCGATCGCGTTCCTGGCGCGCCCGCGCGCGGCGACCGTCGTGGCGAACCTGCTCTTCCTGCCGCTGGCGTTCGCGTCCGGGTTCTTCATGCCGCTGTCGGAGCTCCCGGACGTGATGGGCGACGTCGCGCCGTACCTGCCGACGTTCCACTTCGGGCAGCTCGCGTACCGGCTCGTCATGCCGGACACCGACGTGGCGGCGTTCACCGGGGCGGCCACGCAGCCCGTCGCGGTGCACCTCGCCTGGGTGCTCGGCAGCGCGGTGCTGCTGGGCGCGGTCGCGCTGCTCGCGGCGCGGCGGGAGGCGGTCACCCGCCGCGGCTGACCCGGCGGCCGCGCGGCGTGGCGGGTCAGCGGGTCGGGCGGTCCGCCACGCGGTCGAGCAGGAGGACCGCGATGTCGGCCACCTCCGGGACCCCCGGTCGGGTGACCGGCGCGCCGGGGGCTGCCGTGCCGCGCGGGTCGCCGGCCGCGGGCGCCGTCACCGGGGCGGCCACCTCCGCCGCCCGCGCCGTCGCCGCGACGCCGTCGGACAGCATCACGGTGCAGAACGGGCACGCGGTGGCGACGGCGTCCGCCCCCGTCGCGACCGCCTCGGCGGCCCGGACGGTGCCGATGCGCGCGCCGAGGTCCTCCTCCATCCACATGCGCGCCCCGCCGGCGCCGCAGCAGAACGACGTCTCCCTGTTCCGCGGCATCTCGGCGAGCGTGACGCCGGGGATCGCGGCGACGAGGTCGCGCGGGGGCGTGTAGACCTCGTTGTGCCGGCCGAGGTAGCAGGGGTCGTGGTAGGTGACCGTCCTGCCGCTGCCGCTGCCGCTGCCGTCGTCGCCGGTGCCGGGGGCGAAGCGCAGCCGCCCCTCGCCGACCAGCCGGTCGAGCAGCTGGGTGTGGTGCACGACGTCGAAGCGGCCGCCCATCGCCGGGTACTCCCGCGCGAGCGTGTTGAAGCAGTGCGCGCACGTCACGACGACGTGCTGCGCCCCGACCTCGGTCAGCGTCTCGACGTTCTGGCTCGCGAGCATCTGGTAGAGCAGCTCGTTGCCGGCGCGGCGGGCCGGGTCGCCCGAGCACGTCTCGCCGTCGCCGAGCACCGCGAACGAGACGCCTGCGACGTGCAGCAGCTCCGCGACCGCCCGCGTCGTCCGCCTGGCCCGGTCCTCGAACGCGCCGGCGCACCCGACCCAGAACAGGTAGTCGACGTCGGCGGCCGACTCGACGTCCACGCCCACCACGGGGACGTCGAACGGCAGCCCCTTCGCCCAGTCGAGGCGCTGCCGTGCAGGCAGCCCCCACGGGTTCCCGCGCCGCTCGAGCTTGGTGAACGTGCCGCCCAGCTCCGCCGGGAACGCGGACTCCATGAGCACCTGGTAGCGGCGGATGTCGACGAGCGTGTCGACGTGCTCGATGTCGACGGGGCACTGCTGCACGCACGCCCCGCACGTCGTGCACGACCACAGCACGTCGGGGTCGATCACGCCGGCGCCGACGAGGTCGACGCCGAGGTGGGGGTCGGCAGCGGCCTCCGGCGCCGCGCCCGCGGCCCGTGCCGCCGTCACGTACGGCGCCGTCGCGGCGGCGTGGTCGCGCAGCGCCGTCATGACGAGCTTGGGGTTGAGGGGCTTGCCGGTCGCCCACGCCGGGCACTGCTCCTGGCAGCGGCCGCACTCGGTGCAGGTCGACGTGTCGAGCAGCTGCTTCCAGGTGAGGTCCTCGACGGCGCCGGCACCGAGGCGGACGTCGTCGGGCAGGTCCTCGGCGGCGGTCAGGTCGAGGGCCTCCCCGTCCGGCCCGCGCAGCGGCGCGAGCGGGCCGAGCGCCGGGGCGCCGTCCGGCTCGCGGCGCGCGTACACGTTGACGACCGCGAGGAACCGGTGCCACGCGATGCCGGCCGTCGGCGAGAGCCCGACGAACACGAACCAGCCCATCGACACGAGGATCTTCACGGTCGCGACGACGAGCACCGCCGCTTCGAGGGTCGCCGCCGGCACACCCGTCCACGCCGCCCCGAACCACGCGGTCAGCGGGAAGTGCAGGGCCGTCGCCCACGGCTCGCCGTCCTGCACGCCGAGCGCGTACTCGAGCCCCCGCAGCACCAGCACGGCGAGCACGACGAGCACGATCGTGGCCTCGACGACGTACGCCCACCGCATGTTGGAGCGGAAGAACCGGGACCGCCGCTGCTGCGCCGTCGCGGGCTGCGGCGCACCGCCGGCGTGGGGCACGGCCTCCCCGGCCCCGGCGCCCGTCGTCACCGGCTCCGCCGGGCGCGGCCGCGCCCGCAGGCGCACCGCGGCCAGGTACGCGATGCCGACGAGCCCGAGCCAGGCGAACGCCTCGACCGCCCACTCCAGCGGCGCCCAGTGCCCGAGCACGGGCAGCCCGTAGCGCGGGTCCGCCAGCTGCCCGTACCCCGTCAGCAGCGTCACGACCAGGACGGGGAACGACACCATGACGACCCAGTGCGCGGCCCGCACGGCCGGCCGCTGCTGGAACCGCCCGTGCCCGACGACCTCGCGGAGCAGCGTGCGCAGCCGCACGCCCGCCGGCCCGGAGCGCGCGGGCGCGGCGCGCCCGATGCGCACGGTCCGGACGATCACCACGACGCCGCGCGCGAACGCGGCCACGCCGACGACCGTCGCCACGGACGCCAGCACGACGCACACCACCTGCAGGGGGCTCACGGCGCTCACGCTAACCGCCGCCGCCGACGCCGACCCCGGCCGTCCGACCCAGCCGTCGGAAGACGGTGCACGGCCGCCGCGTCCGGTGGGGCTGCGGGCGGCTCGACGGCCCCCGGGCGGTCCCGGCGACGACGCGACCCGCCCACAGCCCGCGCGACGTCCGCGTCGTCCACCGACACCCCGACGCCGGGTTGCCGTCCCGGCGGGTGCGCGCAGCATGGACGGCATGGAGACCTACGTCATCCCCGTCACCTTCCCCGACCTCGACACGGCCAAGCGCGACGGGGACACGTTCCTCGACGCGCTGCGCACCGCCGGCCTCACCGCCGAGATGCCGGACGGCCTGCACGACGACGGGGAGGAGGGCGCCGGGCGCCCCGACCCCGGCCCCACCACGGTGGAGCTGCGCGTGCGGGCCACGGACGCCGACGAGGCGCGGCGGCAGGTGGAGACCGTCATGGACGGCCAGTTCCCGCCCGGCATGGTGCTGCTCGGCGACCCGATCCAGGTGTGACCTGCGCTCCGAGCCGTCGACCCCGCGCCGGGAGCCGGACGACTGCTTGGTAGAGTGGTGACGTTCCCCCTGCCCATCACGACGGCGCTCCCGCGTCGCCGCGCATGGCCGCACCTTCGACACCCGGCCGCCGGCTCCCCTCCGGACGGCCCCCGGGAGCGTCTCACCGCGCTGCCCGGGTCGGGCCACATCGACCGACCGACCGACCACCGCCCCCGACCAGGACGGAGAGCCGGACGTTGCTGCTGCTGCTGACCGTGCACCTCGCAGCGGCCCTCGTCGCGCCCGCGCTCGTCTCGTGGCTGGGACGCAAGGCGTTCCTGCTGCTGGCGCTCGCGCCGGCGTCCGCGGCCGCCTGGGCGCTGACGCAGACCGCCGCCGTGCGCGACGGCCGGGGCGCCGTCGAGGTGGTCGAGTGGATCCCGACGCTGGGGCTGGAGCTGTCCTTCCGGCTGGACACGCTGTCGTGGCTGATGACGGTCGTGGTGGGCGGCGTCGGCGCGCTCGTGCTCGTCTACTGCTCCGCGTACTTCACCTCGACGGCCTCGGGCCTCGGCCGGTTCGCGGGCGTGTTCACGGCGTTCGCGGGCTCGATGCTCGGCCTGGTCACGGCCGACGACATGCTGCTGCTCTTCGTGTTCTGGGAGCTGACGACGGTGACGTCGTACCTGCTCATCGGGCACTACGCGGATCGCAAGGCCAGCCGGCGGGCCGCGATGCAGGCGATCGTCGTGACGACCGCGGGCGGGCTCGCGATGCTCGTCGGCGTGGTGCTGCTGGGCCGCGAGGCCGGGTCGTACTCGCTGTCGGGGCTCCTCGCCGACCCGCCGACCGGCGGCCCGCTCGTCGTCGCGGCGATCGCGTGCCTCATCGCGGGCGCGGCGACGAAGTCCGCGCTGATCCCGTTCCACTTCTGGCTGCCCGCCGCGATGGCGGCGCCGACGCCCGTGTCCGCGTACCTGCACGCCGCCGCGATGGTGAAGGCCGGCGTCTACCTGGTCGCACGCTTCGCGCCGGCGTTCGCCGACCACCCCGTGTGGCAGTGGTCCGTCGTGCTGCTCGGGTCCGGCACGCTCCTGATCGGTGGCTACCGCGCGCTGCGCCAGCACGACCTCAAGCTCGTCCTCGCGTTCGGCACCGTCAGCCAGCTCGGCCTGATCGTCCTGCTCGTCGGGCAGGGCACGCAGGGCGCCGCGCTCGCCGGCCTGGCGATGCTCGGCGCGCACGCCATGTTCAAGGCGTCGCTGTTCCTCGTCGTCGGGATCGTCGACGCGGCCTGCGGCACGCGGGACCTGCGCCGCCTGTCGGGCGTGGGGCGCGAGCTGCCGTGGACCGCCGCCGCCGGCGCGCTCGCGACCGCGTCGATGATCGGCCTGCCGCCGTTCGCGGGCTACGTCGCCAAGGAGGCCGGCCTCGAGGCGCTGCTGCACGCCGAGGGGGACCCGCTCGGCTGGGTGGTGCTCGGTGCCGTCGTCGTGGGCTCCGCGCTGACCGTCGCGTACGGCCTGCGGCTGTGGTGGGGCGCGTTCGCGACGAAGTCCGCGGTGCTGACGAAGGCGCAGACGGACGACGGCGAGGGTGGCACCACGACGACGTCGCTGGCCGACGGCGGCCAGGAGTCCGCCGCCCCCGCGACGATCACGCACCCGTCGATGCTGCTCGTGTGGCCCGCGCTCGTGCTGGCGGTGCTGGGCGTCGCCGTGGCCCTGCTGCCGGGCCTCGGCGAGGAGCTGCTGCTGCCGCACGCCTCGACGTACCCGTCCGGTGACCCCGGCCACCTCGTGCTGTGGGCCGGCATCACGCCGGCGTTCTGGCTGACGGTCGCCATCCTCGGCACCGGCGCGCTGCTGTTCGTCGCGCGCGACCGGGTCGAGCGCTGGCAGGCACGTCTGCCGGGCGTCCTCGAGGCCGACCGCGTCTACCGCCGGTTCATGCGGCGCCTGGACGACCTCGCGGCGGACGTCACCGCGCTCACCCAGCGCGGCTCGCTGCCCGTGTACCTCGGCATCATCCTGCTCGCCTGGGTCGCGGCGGTCGGCACGGCCGTCGTCACGGGCACCTCGTGGCCGGACGCCGTGCGGCCGTGGGACTACGCGGCCCAGGTGGTCTTCGGCGCGGTCGTCGTCGTGTCTGCGGTGCTCGCCGCGCGCGCCCGTCGCCGGCTCAAGGCGATCATCCTGCTCGGGATCGGCGGGTACGCGCTGGCGGGGCTCTTCCTGCTGCACGGCGCCCCCGACCTCGCGCTCACGCAGGTGCTGGTCGAGACCATCTCGCTCGTGGTCTTCGTGCTGGTCCTGCGGCGCCTGCCCCCGTACTTCTCGGACCGGCCGCTCGCGCTGTCCCGGTACGTGCGGCTCGCGATCGGCGTCGCGGTCGGCGTCGCCGTCGCGGGCATCGCGCTCGTCGCGCCCTCCGCGCGCGTGCACGCGCCCGTGTCCGCCGACTTCGCGGAGGAGGCGTACGAGTTCGGCGGCGGCAAGAACATCGTGAACGTGACCCTCGTCGACATCCGCGCGTGGGACACGATGGGCGAGATCTCGGTGCTGCTGGTGGCTGCGACGGGCGTCGCCTCGCTCGTGTTCCTCTCCGCGCGCTCGGGGCGGATCTTCCGCGAGAGCGAGGCGCCGGCCGACCGTGCCGTGTGGGGTGGGGTGCCCGACTTGATGGCGGCGCTCCGCCGTCCCGCCGGGTCCGTGACGGCAGCCCTCGACGCCGAGCCCGGCGCCGGCCGGGCAGGCGTCGGCACCGGGTCGCGCGCCCGCGAGTGGCTGCGCGCGGGCCGGACGCTCGCCCCGCAGCGCCGGTCGGTCATCTTCGAGGTCGTCGTGCGCCTGCTGTTCCACACGATGATCGTCTACTCGCTGTACCTGCTCTTCAGCGGGCACAACCAGCCGGGCGGCGGGTTCGCCGCGGGTCTGGTCACGGGCATCGCGCTCGCGGTGCGGTACCTCGCGGGCGGGCGGTACGAGCTCGGCGAGGCCGCCCCCGTGCAGCCGGGCGTGCTGCTCGGGCTGGGGCTGTTCCTCTCGGCCGGCGTCGGCCTGGGCGCGCTCGTCTTCGGCGGCACCGTGCTGCAGTCGTGGATCCTCGAGTTCAGCCTGCCGGTGTGGGGCGAGGTGAAGCTGGTCACGAGCCTGTTCTTCGACGTCGGCGTCTACCTCGTGGTCGTCGGTCTCGTGCTGGACGTGCTGCGCAGCCTCGGGTCCGAGATCGACCGGCGTGCCGAGTCCGGCGAGGACGAGGTCGCGGCCGACGCGGTGGGCGGGGACGACGTGGTGCGCACGGAGGCCGGCGAGACGGTCCGGGCCAGCGCCGCCGGCCACGCCGTGGAGCGCGGGTCGGGCGAGGGGCCGGCGGTGGTCCCGTGATCGACATGAGCCCGAACCTGACGCTCGTCGTGGTGATCGGCGTGCTGTTCGCCGCCGGCACCTACCTCGTGCTCGAGCGCAGCCTGACGCGCGTGCTCGTCGGCGTCGCGATGCTGAGCAACGGCGCCAACCTGCTCATCCTCGTCGCAGGCGGGGCCGCGGGCGGGCCGCCGCTCATCGGCGTGACGCCCGAGGGTGAGATGTCGGACCCGCTGCCGCAGGCGCTCGTGCTCACGGCGATCGTCATCACCCTCGGCCTGACCGCGTTCCTGCTGGCCATGGCGTACCGGTCCTGGCAGCTGCACCGCCACGACGAGGTGCAGGACGACGTCGAGGACCGGCGCATCGCCCGGCTGGCGGCCCGTGACGAGCGCGCCTTCGAGGACACCGACACCGAGGCCGACGGCGAGTCCCTCGCGGAGGAGGCGGCGATCGCCCGCGACGAGACCGACCGCGGCGCCCCGGGCTCCGGTGCGACCGACCACGCCCCCGGGCACGACGACCGCACGACGGGGGGTGCGCGATGACGACCGACTGGACGTGGCTCGTCCCCCTGCCCGTCGTGCTGCCGCTCTCGGGCGCCGGCCTGGCGCTCGCCCTCGCGCGGCGCCCGCGCCTGCAGCGCATCGTCACGGTGGTCGTGCTCTCGCTCGTGCTGGTCGTCTCGGCCGGGCTGCTCGTGCTCGCCGACGGCGGGCCGGTCGTCGTCGACGTCGGCGGGTGGGCCGCGCCGGTCGGCATCGACCTCGTCGCGGACCGGCTGTCGGCGCTCATGCTCACCGTCTCGTCGGCGGTGACGCTGTGCGTCCTGCTGTACTCCCTCGCGCAGGGCCAGCAGGACGGCGAGAGCGGGGCGCCCGTCTCGATCTACCACCCGACGTACCTGGTGCTGTCGGCGGGCGTCGCGAACGCGTTCCTCTCGGGCGACCTGTTCAACATCTACGTCGGCTTCGAGATCCTGCTCGCCGCGTCGTACGTGCTCATCACCCTGAGCGGCACGGGGGAGCGCATCCGCGCGGGCACCGTCTACGTCGTCGTGTCGATCCTGTCGTCGATCCTGTTCCTCGTCGCGATCGCCGGCGTCTACGCCGCGACGGGCACGCTGAACCTCGCGCAGCTCGCGCTGCGCCTGCCCGAGATCGACCCGGGCGTGCGGCTCGCGCTGCAGGTCATGCTGCTGCTCGCGTTCGGCATCAAGGCGGCGGTGTTCCCGCTGTCGGCGTGGCTGCCGGACTCGTACCCGACCGCGCCCGCCCCGGTCACCGCCGTGTTCGCGGGCCTGCTGACCAAGGTGGGCGTCTACGCGATCATCCGGACGCAGAGCCTGCTCTTCCCCGAGGGGCGCGTCGACGACGTGCTGATGGTGCTCGCGCTCGCCACGATGCTCGTCGGCATCCTGGGCGCGGTCGCGCAGGACGACATCAAGCGACTGCTGTCGTTCACCCTCGTCAGCCACATCGGGTACATGGTGTTCGGCATCGCCCTCGGCACCGAGACGGGCTGGACCGCGGCGATCTACTACGTCGTCCACCACATCACCGTGCAGACGGCGCTGTTCCTCGTCATCGGGCTCGTCGAACGCTTCGGCGGGACGACGTCGCTCGACCGCCTCGGCGGTCTGGCCAAGCTGGCGCCCGTGCTCGCGATCCTCTTCTTCGTGCCCGCGATGAACCTCGCCGGCATCCCACCGCTGTCCGGGTTCCTCGGCAAGGTCGGGCTGCTCGAGGCCGGCGTCGCGGTCGGCACGCCGCTCGCGTACGCGCTCGTGGTCGGGTCGGTCGTGACGTCGCTGCTGACGCTGTACGCGCTGGTCAAGGCGTGGAACAAGGCGTTCTGGCAGACGCCGCCCGAGGAGCTGCCCGGCGCGCGGGTGCCCGCGACGATGGCCGTGCCCGCCGGTGCGCTGGTCGCGGTCGGCCTCGCGCTCACGGTCTTCGCCGGCCCGCTCTACTCCTACACCGAGCGCGCCGCCGAGACGCTGATCGAGCGCACGCCGTACGTCGAGGCCGTGCTGCCGGACGGCCTGCGGGGGCAGGGCGAGTCCGCCGACGTCGCCGAGACCGACGACGAGCCCGGGTCGGACGACGCCGTGGAGGTGGACCCGTGAGCCTGCACCCCCGCCGCGGGTCGCTGCGCACGCAGTGGCCCACCGTCCTCTGGCTGACCGCCGTGTGGGTCCTGCTGTGGGGCGACCTCACGCTCGGCAACGTCGTCAACGGCGCGCTGCTCGGCGTGCTCGTGACCGTCGGGCTGCGCATGACGCCCATCGACCTGCACGGGCGCGTCCGCCCCGGTGCGCTCGCGGTGCTCGTGGGACGCTTCCTCGTCGACCTGGTGCGTGCGTCGTTCGAGGTCAGCTGGGTGGCACTGCGGCCGCGGCACACGCCGCGCGGCGCGGTGGTGTGCGTGCAGCTGCGCAGCCACTCGGACCTGTACCTGACCCTGACCGCCGAGCTCGTGTCCCTCGTGCCGGGGTCGCTCGTCGTCGAGGCGCACCGGCTCACCGGCCGGCTGTACATCCACGTGCTCGACGTCGAGACGTCGGGCGGCGTCGAGGCGGCCCGCCGGTCGGTGCTCGAGCAGGAGGAGCGGCTGCTGCGCGCGCTCGCGTCGGACGACGAGCTGGCGGAGGCGGGGCTCGCACCCCGCCGGCGGCCCGCACGGACGGAGGTGCCGCGATGACCGCGATGGACGTGGTGATCGGCGTCAGCGCCGTCCTGCTGGTGCTCGGCGCAGGCTTCGCGGTCGTCCGCGCCGAGAAGGGCCCCTCGATGCTCGACCGCACGGTCGCGCTCGACATCGTCGTGACGGCCATGGTCGCGGCGGTCGCGCTGTACGCGGCGGCGCGCCGCCGGGCCGACGTCGTGCCGATCCTCGTCGTGCTGTCGCTCGTCGGCTTCGTCGGCTCGGTGACGATCGCGCGGTTCGCGTCCGTCGAGCCCGAGGGGGAGGGGCGCGTCCGCACGCGGGAGGAGGTCGCCGCCGAGGAGGCCGAGCGCCGCCGCCAGGAGCAGGAGGAGGAGGCGCGGCGTCGGCGCCCGCACGTGCCGGAGAGCACGCAGGACACGGTCGAGGACGAGCCGGACGTCGAGGCGCACGGCGGCGGCGCCGAGGGGGAGGTCCGGTGACGGTGGAGCAGTGGACCCTCGTGGCCGACGTCGTGTCGGTCGTGTGCCTGCTGGGGGGTGCGTTCTTCGTGCTGGCCGCGGGCGTCGGCGCGCTCCGGTTCCCCGACCTGCTGTCCCGCATGCACGCGGGCACGAAGCCGCAGACGCTCGGGCTCGTCCTCGTGCTGGTGGGGCTCGCGCTGCGGCTGCGGGAGGGCGGCGCCGTCTGGGCGCTCGTGCTCGTCGCGATCTTCCAGATGCTCACCGCGCCGGTGGCCGCGCACATGGTCGGCCGGGCCGGCTACCGCACGGGCAAGGTGCGTCACGACCTGCTCGTCGTCGACGAGCTCACGCGCGACCTCGAGCAGGCCGGCGGGGGCACGACCGACGACCCGGCGGCGGGCGAGCGCACGGGCCCGGACGCGGAGGAGCGGGTCGACCCCGCCGCACCCGGCGGCCCGGGGACGCGCTGAGGCGGCCCCACGGCGGGACGGGGCCGGCGTCAGCGGGCCTCGAGCAGGGCGATGAACTCGTCGGCCATGGCGAGCCGGCGGGCGAGGTCGGCGCGACGCTCCCGGGCGGCGACGACGTAGCCGTCCAGCTGCGCCCGCAGCGAGTCGTCGACGTCCCCGGCCGCGAGGCGGTCGGTCACCGCGAGCAGGTCCGCCATCTCCTCGAGCGAGAACCCGAGGGGCTTCATGCGCCGGATCAGCAGCAGCCGCTCGACGTCGGCGTCCGTGTACAGCCGGAAGCCGCCGTCGGTGCGGCCCGACGGACGCAGCAGGCCCACGTCGTCGTAGTGCCGCAGGGTGCGCAGCGACAGGCCCGTGCGCTCCGCGACGGCGCCGATGTGCATGGTCGTCGCCTGCGAGCCGTCGGTCATGGGGACATCCTGCCGGGTCGTCGGCCGCCGCCGGCCGGGACGCTCGACCCTACCCTCACGTGAGGGTAGAGTTGCCGCCGCCCCCAGGGCGCCACGCCCTGCCGTGCCCGACGTCGCGCACGGTCCCCACCCCCGCATCACCCCCGGAAGGGGACAGCCGTGCCTGCCGACACGCCCCGCGAGCCCGCGCCCGCCGCCTCGATCGCCGACCCCGCGCCCGCGCCCGTCCCGGTCGACGGTGCGCCGGAGGCGGACGTGGCGTGGTCCGTCCGCTCGGCGCTGCGCTCGCCCGCGCGCCTGCGCACCGAGGTGCTCGCCGGCCTGGTCGTCGCGCTCGCGCTCATCCCCGAGGCCATCGCGTTCTCGATCATCGCCGGCGTGGACCCGCGGGTCGGGCTGTTCGCGTCCTTCACGATGGCCGTGACGATCGCGTTCGTCGGCGGGCGCCCCGCGATGATCTCCGCCGCCACCGGCGCCGTGGCCCTGGTCGTCGCACCGGTCGTGCGTGAGCACGGCGTGGAGTATCTGCTCGCCACCGTCGTCGTCGGCGGCGTCCTCCAGGTCGCCCTCGGTCTGGCGGGCGTCGCGCGGCTCATGCGGTTCATCCCGCGCTCGGTGATGGTCGGGTTCGTCAACGCGCTCGCGATCCTCATCTTCACGTCGCAGCTGACGCACCTCGTCGACGTGCCGTGGGTCGTCTACGCGCTGGTCGCCGCGGGCATCGCGATCATGGTGCTGCTGCCGCGGTTCACGACCGTCGTCCCGGCGCCCCTGGTCGCCATCGTCCTGCTGACCGTCCTGGTCGTCGCCGCCGGCATCGCCGTGCCGACCGTCGGCGACGAGGGCGCGCTGCCCGAGAGCCTGCCCGCGCTGCTCGTCCCGGACGTGCCCC
>JAPSIR010000209.1 GCA_031178625.1 Cellulomonas sp. | reverse complement strand
CGGCGTCGTACTCCTCGCTGAGCAGGCCGAGGTCGTTGGCGTACCCGACGAGCTGGTCCATGAGGGCCTCCGCCTCCTCGAGGCGGCCGCTGTGCGCGTACTGCTCGACGAGCCAGAAGCAGCAGATGAGGAACGGGTGCTCGCCACCCTCCAGGCCGTCGAGGCCCGCCTCGGTGCGGTAGCGGTGCACGAGGCCGTGCTCGTCGCGCAGGTCGGCCTCGATGCGCGCGACGGTGCCGAGCATGCGGGGGTCGTCGTAGGCGAGGTACCCCGTGTGGGGCAGCTGCAGCAGGGACGCGTCCACCTCGGTGCCGTCGTACGTCTGCGTGAAGCTGTTCGTCTCCTCGTCGAACCCGCGGGTGTCGATCTCCTCGCGCAGCCGGTCGCGCAGCTCGCGCCAGCGGTCCACCGGCCCGTCGAGCCCCTGGTCCTCGACCGCGCGGACGCCCCGGTCGAACGCGGCCCACATCATCGCGCGGCCGTGCGTGAACATGTGCAGGTCGCCGCGCATCTCCCAGATGCCGTGGTCGGGGCGGTCGAAGTTCGCCTCGCAGTACGCGAGCAGGCTCTTCTGCAGCCCCCACGAGTACTCGTCGTCCTCGACGCCGGCGTCGCGCAGCTCCGCGAGCGCGATCATCACCTCGCCGACCACGTCGGCCTGGTACTGGTCCGCGGCGCCGTTGCCGATCCGCACCGGACGCGATCCCTCGTAGCCGTCGAGGTGGTCGAGCTCCTTCTCGTCGAGCTCCCGCTCGCCGCCGATGCCGTACATGATGCGGATGTCGTGCGCGTCGCCCGCGACGGCGCGCAGCAGCCAGTCGCGCCACAGCCGCGCGCCGCGGGTGAGGCCGTGCGCGATGGCGACCTCGATGGTCAGCGCCGCGTCGCGCAGCCACACGTACCGGTAGTCCCAGTTGCGGCTGCCGCCGAGCTCCTCGGGGAGGGACGCGGTGGGCGCCGCGACGATGCCGCCCGTGCGGGCGTGGGTGAGGGCCCGCAGCACCAGCAGCGACCGCCGGACCACCGGGTCGTGGGCGTCGTGCACCGTCAGCTGCGACGCCCAGTCGGTCCAGAAGCGGACGGTCTCGGCCAGCGCGGTGTCCGCGTCCGCGGGGTGCGGGTGGTCCTCCCAGGACGGGAACCACGAGAGGTCCCAGTCGAGCGTCTGCCCTGCCTCCATGGGGAAGCGACCGGTGAGCCGCGGGGCGCGCGTCCCCTCCTCGGCGTGCCCGGTGCCCGCGGCACCCGGCTGCTCGGCGGCCCCGTCGCCGTCCGTCGCGGGCCGCAGCAGCGGGCCGGTGACGAGCAGCCCGTCCGGCCCGGCCAGCGACAGGAGCGCGGGCGACCCCGCGTGGTCGACGACGCGCACCCACGGCGTCGCGCGCGCGTAGTCGAAGCGCAGCCGCAGGTCGTGCTCGACCTCGACGGTGCCCTCGACGCACTCGACGCGGCGGACCAGGTCGGCGCGCTCGGTGCTGGGCGGCAGGAAGTCCGTGACCGTGGCCGTGCCCGTCGGCGTGCGCCACGTCGTCTCCAGGACGAACGTGCGCGGCAGGTAGCGGCGCTCGACGACCTCGCCGTCGACCAGCGACAGCTGCCACCGTCCGTCGTCCGGCCCGCCGAGCAGCGCCGAGAACACCGCCGGCGAGTCGAACCGCGGCAGGCAGAGCCAGTCGACGCTGCCGTCGCGCGACACGAGCGGGCCGGTGCTGAGGTCGGACAGGAGGGCGTAGTCCTCGAGGTGGGTGCTCACCTCGTCCTTTGTACGGGGTGGGCGTCGGGTCCGCAGCCGGGCTTCGGGAGGCCGTCGGCGGCAGAGCTGGTCCAGGTCGTCGCGCCGTCGACGTGTGACCGATGTCACCGCGCCCCGTTCGTCGCCGCGGCCGACGGGGCTCCGCGCCCGCCCCAGCCGGTCCCCGTGCAGGTCCCCGGCCTGTCGTCGCGACCCTCGCCGCGGTGCCCGACGCCCGACCGACCGTGCCGGCGGCGCTCGCACCGCCCACCTCCGCAGGCGGTCGGCGAGGCGCCCGGTTAGCCTGGATCACGGAGTGCCGGGAAGACGGGTCGGCGACGTAGCCGACCGACCCCTGGAGCCACCACCATGCCTCGCCGCTGCTGCGGCGCGCCCTCCGCGCGCCGCCCCCGCCTCCGTCTGCCCGCGATCCCGTCCCCACGGTCGTGAGCCTGCTGCTCGCGGTCGGGCTGAGCTGGGCGCTGGTCGCCCTCGGCCCGCTGCTCACCCGTGCCCTCGGTCGCCGCGCGGGCTACGCCTGCGCCGCCGCGCTGCTCGCCGTGGCCGGCGTGGTGACCACCGCCTGGGTGACGGGCGGCGAGACGCGCGTCGACGTGCCCTGGATGCCCGCGCTCGACGTCGGGCTCCGGCTGCGGCTCGACGGCCTCGCGTTCCTGTTCGCCCTGGTCGTGCTCGTCGTCGGGGCGCTCGTGATGGTCTACTCCGCGGCGTACGTGCGCGCCGCCCGGCCCACGGCCTTCTACGTCCTCATGACGGCGTTCGCGGCGGCCATGCTCACGCTCGTGCTGGCCGACGACCTCGTCGTGCTGTTCGTCGCCTGGGAGCTGACGACCGTCTGCTCCTACCTGCTGATCCTGCGCTCGGGACCGGACGCCGGCCCGCCGGCGACCCGGACGTTCCTCGTCACCGCGGCCGGCGGCCTGGCGCTGCTCGGTGCCGTCGTGACGGTCGCGGTGCGCACCGGGACGACCGACCTCACGGCCGCCCTCGCCGACCCGGCGTGGCAGCAGGACCCGGTGTTCGCGGGTGCCGTCGCGTCGCTCGTCGCGTTCGCGGCGATGACGAAGTCGGCGCAGTTCCCGTTCCACGCCTGGCTGCCGGACGCCATGGTCGCGCCCGCGCCGGTCAGCGCGTACCTGCACGCCGCGGCGATGGTCAAGGCCGGCATCTACCTGCTGCTGCTGTTCGCGCCCGCGGCGTCCGCGTCGGCCGTCTGGCCGGCCGTGCTCATCACCGTGGGGCTCGTGACGTGCGTGATGGGCGCGCTGTTCGCGCTGCAGCGCACCGACCTCAAGGAGCTGCTCGCCTACTCGACGGTGAGCCAGCTCGGGCTGCTCGTCGCCGTCATCGGCGTCGGGACGCCCACGGCGATGCTCGCCGCGGTCGTGCACGTCGTCGCGCACGCCCTGTTCAAGTCCGCCGCGTTCATGTCCGTCGGGCTGATCGAGAAGCGCACCGGCACCCGGGACCTGCGCGAGCTGCGCGGGCTCGCGCGGTCCATGCCGTGGGACGCCGCCCTGCTCGCGATCGCCGTGATCAGCATGGCGGGGGTCGCGCCGACGCTCGGGTTCGTCAGCAAGGAGACGGTGCTCGAGGCGTTCTTCTCCGCACCCGACGCCGGCCCGCTGGGTCTGCTCGCGGCCGGCGCGGTCGTGGTCGGCGCGGTGCTGACCGCCGCGTACAGCGCGCGGATGGTCGTCGGCACCCTGCCCGGCCCGCGCCGCGACGTGGCCGACGCGCGCCCCACCGCGCCCATGTCGGTCGCGGTCGGTGCCGCGGCGCTCGGCGGGCTCGGCGCCGGCCTGGCGGTCGCGTCGGTCGGCACGCTGACCGCGCCGGCCGTCGCCGTGGCGGCGGGCGTCGACGTCGACGAGGTCGGCTACCTGAGCCTGTGGCACGGCGTGAACCCCGCGCTGCTCGCGTCGCTCCTGGCCGTGGCCGCGGGTCTGACGATCGTGCTGTGGCGGCGGGGCCCGGTCGACGCGCTGCTCGTCGGCCGCCGCCTGCTGCCCGTGGCCGGCACCGAGGTCGTCCAGCGCGCGCACGACGGCGTCATCCGCCTCGGCCGCCGGGTCGGGGACCTGACCCGTTCCGACGCCCCTGCCCGGCACCTCGCCGTGCCGGTGGTGCTGCTCGGGGCCGGCGGCGTCCTGGCCGGCACGCTGTGGCGCGGCCTGCCCGAGGGCAGCGCGCCCGGGCCCTTCGACATCGGGCTGCTCGTGGTCGTCGTCGCGGGGATCGTCGCGACGGTCCGTGCCCGCTCGCGGCTGACCGCCGTCGTGGCGGTCGGGGTCGTCGGCTTCGGCGTCGTGCTGTGGTTCTTCGTGCTGGGGGCGTCCGACGTGGCGCTGACCCAGCTGCTCGTCGAGATCCTCACGGTCGTCGTGCTCGTGTTCGTGCTGCGCCGCATGTCGAAGCGGCTGCCGCGGGTGCGTCGGCGCCGCAGCGTCGCGACCGCGGCCGCCGCGGTCGGCGCCGGCGTCGCCGCGACGCTCGGGACCCTCGTCTTCACCGGTCACCGGCCGGCGTCGGAGGTCGGCGACTTCTTCCTGCGGGAGGCCCAGGAGCTGACCGGCGGCACCAACGTCGTCAACACGATCCTCGTGGACTTCCGCGCGCTCGACACGCTCGGCGAGCTCGTGGTGCTCGCGGTCGCCGCCGCCGCGATCGCGGCCCTGCTCGACGCCCGCCGGGCCGTCGACGGGCCGCAGGTGCCGGAGCCGCGGACCGTCGTCGCCGACCCCGCGCGCAACGCCGTCTTCCTGCAGGCGCTCGACCGGCTGCTCGTGCCCGTGATGCTCGGTGCCTCGCTGTACGCGCTGCTGCGCGGGCACACCGCGCCCGGCGGCGGATTCATCGCCGCGCTCATCGGCGCGTGCGCGCTCGTGCTGGCGTACCTCGCCGCGCCGACCGACGACGTGCCCCGCGTCGAGCGGCCGTACCTGGCCATCGCCGGGGCTGGCGTCGTCGTCGCGGTCGTCACCGGGCTGCTCGGGTTCGTCGACGGAGCCTTCCTGCGCCCCCTGCACGCCTACGTGCTCGGCGTGCACCTGACCAGCGCCCTCGTCTTCGACGTCGGCGTCTACCTCGCGGTGCTCGGCGTCATCCTCGCCGCCGTCAACCGGCTCGGCCTGTCGCCCGCCGGCGACGACCGGCGTGACGCCGACCCGCGCGACCAGAGGGCCGACCTCGACCGGGAGGAGGTGCGGGTCCCGTGACCCTCGCGCTCACCGTCGGTGCTCTCGTCGCCGGCGCCGTCCACCTGCTGCTGCAGCGCGACCTGCTGCGCGTCGTGCTCGGCGCCGTGCTGCTCAGCCACGCCGTCAACCTGCTGCTGTTCGCCTCCGGCGGCGTCCTGCGCCGCGACGAGCCGCTCGGCGCCGGCCTCGACCCGGCGACCACCGCCGACCCCCTGCCCCAGGCGTTCGTGCTGACGGCCATCGTCATCGCGTTCGCCATCACCATCTACCTGCTCGTGCTCGCGGTCACCGGCCGGCGTCAGGACGTCGACGGGTCCGCCCACGACGGGCGAGAGGAGGAGGCATGAACCCCGACGTGCTCCCCCTGCTCGTCGCGGTGCCGCTCGTCGCGGCCGGCGTCGCGCTGCTGCCCGTGCGCGGCGGCACCGGCGCCCGCGTGCTGCTGATGACGCTGCTCACCGCGAACCTGGCGGCCGCCGTGGCGCTGGTCGCGGCCACCCGCGACGGCTCCGTGCTCGTGCACCAGGTCGGCGGCTGGGACGCCGGCATCGCGATCCCGCTCGCCGCGGACGCGCTGTCCGCGCTGGTCATGACCGT
>JAPSIR010000208.1 GCA_031178625.1 Cellulomonas sp. | reverse complement strand
GCTCGGCGAGCACGTCTTCGACTACTTCCTGCGCAACAAGCGCCAGGAGTGGGCCGAGTACCGCGCGCAGGTGACGCCGTACGAGCTGCAGCGGTTCCTGCCGCTGATCTGACGTCGCGGCGATGACCAGCAGCGCGTCCACGGGCCGCGGCGCCTCCCTGGCGGGTCGGCTCACCCGCGCGGGGGTCGCCGACGCGGCCCGGGCGGAGCGCCTGCTCGCCGACGCGGCGCTGCTCGACGTGGCGCCGGACGCGGCGGGCACGCTCCTGCCCGCGCTGCGGGAGGTCGGCGACCCCGACGAGACGCTGCTCGCGCTGGCGAAGGTGGCCGGGGCCGTGCAGCGCGACCCCGCGCTGCGCACGCTGCTGCGCGACGTGCTGGCGGAGGACGGGCCGGCCCGCGCGCGCCTGCTGACGGTGACCGGGGCGTCCTCGGCGCTCGCCAACACGCTGGCGGCCCACCCCGACACCCTGCGCGTCGTGGCGGACCCGACGCCCGGGACGGCCGTGCCGGTAGCCGACGTGCGCGCCGAGCTGCTGACGGCCGTCGGGGCGGACCCCGACGCCGACGTGCCCGTCGCCGCGCTCAGCGGCGGCGACGGCACCGACGCGCTGCGCCGCGCGTACCGCACGCGCCTGCTGCGGGTGGCGGCCACGGACCTCACGGCGGAGGACCCGCTGAGCCGCCTGCCCGGTGTCGCGGCGGCCCTCGCCGACCTCGCCGGCGCGGCGCTCGAGGCCGCGCTCGCGGTCGCGCGCGCCGACCTCGACGACCACGGCCGCGACGTGCGGCTCGCCGTGATCGGCATGGGCAAGGCCGGCGGCCGCGAGCTGAACTACGTCTCGGACGTCGACGTCGTGTACGTCGCCGAGCCGGTCGACGGCGCCGACGAGGACGCCGCGCTCGTGGCGGGGGCGCGCCTCGCCGCCGGCCTGGCCCGGGCGTGCGGGAGCCCGAGCGGCACGGAGCCCGCGCTGTGGCCCGTCGACGCGGCGCTGCGCCCGGAGGGCAAGGACGGGCCGCTCGTCCGCACGCTCGCCAGCCACCGTGCCTACTACGAGCGGTGGGCGAAGACGTGGGAGTTCCAGGCTCTGCTCAAGGCACGGCCGCTCGCCGGTGACCGCACGCTGGGGGAGGCGTACGTCGAGGCGACGAACCCGCTCGTGTGGCAGGCGGTCACCCGCGAGAACTTCGTCGAGGACTCGCAGGCGATGCGCCGACGGGTCGAGCAGCACGTGCCCCGGGCCGAGGCGGACCGGCAGCTCAAGCTGGGCGTCGGGGGGCTGCGCGACGTGGAGTTCACCGTGCAGCTCCTGCAGCTCGTGCACGGCCGCGCCGACGCCGAGATCCGCAGCGGCAACACGCTCACGGCGCTCGCGGCGCTCGCGGCGGGCGGGTACGTCGGGCGTGACCACGCCGCGCAGCTCGCCGTCTGCTACCGGTGGATGCGGATGATGGAGCACCGCATCCAGCTGCACCGGCTCCAGCGCACGCACCTCGTGCCGACCGCCGACGCGGACCTGCGCCGGCTCGCCCGCACGATGGGCATGCGGGTGGACGGGCCCGAGGGGCTGCTCGAGCGGTGGCGCCAGACCCGTCGCGAGGTCCGCCGCCTGCACGAGGAGCTGTTCTACCGGCCGCTGCTGCCGGCCACCGCACGGCTGTCCACGGAGGAGGCGGCGCTCGCGCCCGAGGCCGCGCGGGCGCGGCTCGCCGCGATCGGGTACCGCGACCCGGCGGGCGCCGTGCGGCACATCGCGGCGCTGTCCGACGGGGTGTCGCGGCGGGCGTCGATCCAGCGGCAGCTGCTGCCGGTCATGCTCGGGTGGTTCGCCGACGGGGCGGACCCCGACGGCGGCCTGCTCGCGTTCCGGCGCCTGTCCGACCAGCTCGGGACCACGCACTGGTACCTCAAGCTCCTGCGCGACTCGGGCACGGCCGCGCAACGCCTCGCGCGGGTGCTCTCGACGTCCCGCTACGTCTCCGACGCCCTGCGGCGCTCGCCCGGGTCCGTGACCTGGCTGGCCGACGACGCCGAGCTCGAGCCGCGCACGGCCGAGCGGCTCGAGGCCGAGGCGGACGCGGTCCTGCGGCGCGCGGACGAACCCGTCCCCGCGGTGACCGCCCTGCGGGCGCTGCGGCGGCGGGAGCTCGCCCGCACCGCGGCGGCCGACGTCCTCGGCGTCGTGACCAGCACACGTGCGTCGCAGAGCCTCACCACGGCGACCGACACCGTCCTCGCGGGCACGCTGCGCGTGGCCGAGGCGGAGGCGCGCGCCGCACGGGGCCTCGACGCGTCGCCGACGCGCCTGCTCGTCGTCGCGATGGGGCGGCTCGGGGGCCGCGAGATGGGCTACTCGTCCGACGCCGACGTGCTGTTCGTGCACGACCCGCTGCCCGGCGCGGAGCCGCGCCTGGCGCAGGAGTTCGCCGTGTCCGCGGCGACGCGGGTGCGCCAGCTGCTCGGTGCCGTGGGGCCGGAGCCGACGCTCGCCGTGGACGCCGACCTGCGGCCCGAGGGGCGCAACGGGCCCCTGACGCGGTCGTTCGACGCGCACGTCGAGTACTACGGGCGCTGGTCCGCGCCGTGGGAGAGCCAGGCGCTGCTGCGGGCGCGGCCCGTCGCGGGCGACGTGGAGCTGGGGGAGCGCTTCATCGCGCTCGTCGACCCGTTGCGCTACCCCGGGGGCGGGCTCGACCCGTCCGTCGAGCGCGAGGTTCGGCGCATCAAGGCGCGCGTCGAGGCGGAGCGGCTGCCGCGCGGCGTCGACCCGACGCGGCACCTCAAGCTCGGCCGCGGCGGGATCGCCGACGTCGAGTGGACCACCCAGCTCCTGCAGCTGCAGCACGCGCACGCCGTGCCCGGGCTGCGCACGACGTCGACGCTCGACGCCCTCACCGCCGCCGCGGACGCGGGGCTGCTCGACCAGGACGACGCGCGCGAGCTCCGCGAGGCGTGGGAGCTGGCGTCGCGGCTGCGGGACGCCAACGTGCTGTGGACCGGTCGGGCCGAGGGTGCGCACGCCGACGTGCTGCCGCACGACCGGCAGGCGCTGGCGGGCGTCTCGCGGGTCGTCGGGTACCCCGCCGGGTCCGGCAGCCTGCTCGAGGAGCACTACCTGCGCACGGCGCGGCGCGCCCGCACGGTCGTGGAGCGCGTCTTCTACGGCTGAGCGGCGCCGCCGTCGGGGCGGGAGCTGTCACCCGGATGGCCGGTACGCGCACCCGGATCTACGCTCGACCGGGTGACGGCAACCGCGGACGGGCAGACGCGCACCGGCACGGGCGGCTGCCCCGTGCGCAAGCTGACGCAGCCCGACGACGCGCTCGCACCCGACGTCGAGCCGGTCGACGGACCGGTGCCTCGGTGGCGGGTCCGGTCGTTCGACCTCGCGCGCGCGGTGCTGCGCCACCCCGAGGCGACACGCCAGGCCGGCTTCGGTGCGGAAGGCTTCCACGGCGGCACCGTCGGCGCCTCGATCCGTCCGCCGGTCCTGTACCTCGAGGGCGACGCGCACCACGCGCAGCGCCGCGCCGCGGCACGGTTCTTCGCACCGCGCACCGTCGAGGGCTACCGCGAGTGGATGCAGGAGACGGCCGACCGGCTCGTCGCGGGGATCGGCACGGACGGGTGGACGGACCTGTCGCGGCTGTCCATGCAGATGGCGGTGCAGGTCGCCTCGCGCGTCATCGGGCTGGACCGCGCGGCGGCGCCGGGGATGCACCGCCGGCTGGACGCGTTCTTCGAGCCGCCGCACCCGCACGCCCGCTCGCCGCTCGGGCGCTGGCGCGAGGCGCGCCGCAGCACGGCGATGCTGCGGTTCTACCTGCTCGACGTGAAGCCGGCGATCCGCGCGCGGCGGCGCCGGCGGCGCGACGACCTCATCAGCCGCCTGCTCGACGACGGCTTCAGCGACGTCGACATCCTCACCGAGTGCGTCACGTACGCGGCGGCGGGCATGGTGACGACGCGCGAGCTCATCACCGTCGCGACGTGGCACCTGCTCGACGACGAGGCCCTGCTCGCGCGCTACCGGGCGGGGGACCGTGCGGAGCGGCTCGCGCTCGTGGAGGAGGTGCTGCGGGTCGAGCCGGTGGTCGGCCACCTGCTGCGGCGCACGCTCGAGCCGCTCACGCTCGACGGTCCGCACGGGCCGGTGGAGGTGCCGGCGGGGACCGTCGTCGACATCGACGTCCGCGCGGCCAACGCCGACGCGCGCACCGTGGGGGACGACCCGCTCGCGCTGTGCCCGGGACGTGCGCTGCCGCGGTCGGTGCCGCCCGCGCTGCTCGCGTTCGGCGACGGCCACCACAAGTGCCCGGGCGCGCCGATGGCGGTCATGGAGGCCGAGATCTTCCTGTCGGCGCTGCTGCGCGACGACGTCGCGGCGGCCGGCCCGCCGCGGGTGCGCTGGAGCGAGGTCACGCAGGGCTACGACCTGACGGCGCTGCGCGTACGGCGCCTGCCGCGCCGGACCGGCTGAAGGACCGTCGACCGCGCGCGCTCAGGTGCGCGGCTGCACGGCGGCGCGAAGCGCGTCCCACCGCACCCGGTCCGCGCCCTCGGCGACCGGGATGCCGTCGTCCCCGCGGCGCACGTCCACCACCTGGAGACGACCGGCCGCCAGGAGGTCGGCGCACTGCTCCCGCACGATCGCCTCGACCTGGTCCACACCGCTCCTCCGTCCGGGCGGCCACCCGCACGCGGCCGCGTGAGCGGCCCCGCACGACGGCACCCCCGCCGCCACGCGGGCGACGGGGGTGCCGGTTCCTGCTGAGCCCGCGGCCCCTGGGAGCAGCCAGGGACCGCGGACGATCACACGTCGAAGTAGAGCTCGAACTCGTGCGGGTGCGGCCGCAGACGGATCGGGTCCACCTCGGCGGAGCGCTTGTAGTCGATCCACGTCTGGATGAGGTCGGGCGTGAAGACGTTGCCCGCCGTGAGCCAGTCGTGGTCGGCCTCGAGGTTGTCGAGGACCTCGGCGAGGGTGCCGGGGACCTGCTGGATGAGGGCGTGCTCCTCGGGGGGCAGCTCGTACAGGTCCTTGTCGACCGGCTCCGGCGGCTCGATGCGGTTCTGGATGCCGTCGAGGCCGGCCATGAGCATCGCCGCGAACGCGAGGTACGGGTTCGACGACGGGTCCGGCACGCGGAACTCGACGCGCTTGGCCTTCGGGTTCGAGCCGGTCACCGGGATGCGGATGCACGCGGAGCGGTTGCGCGCCGAGTACACGAGGTTGACCGGCGCCTCGAAGCCCGGCACGAGGCGGTGGTACGAGTTCACCGTCGGGTTGGTGAACGCGAGCAGCGACGGCGCGTGCTTGAGCAGGCCGCCGATGTACCAGCGCGCCATGTCCGACAGGCCGCCGTAGCCCTTCTCGTCGAAGAACAGCGGCTCGCCGTCCTTCCACAGCGACTGGTGCACGTGCATGCCCGAGCCGTTGTCGCCGAACAGCGGCTTCGGCATGAAGGTCGCCGTGCGGCCGTTCTCGTGCGCGACGTTCTTCACGACGTACTTGAACAGCTGCACCTTGTCGGCCGACTTGGCGAGCGTGTCGAAGC
>JAPSIR010000207.1 GCA_031178625.1 Cellulomonas sp. | reverse complement strand
AGCAGAGCGCGCACGAGGTGCTGCAGGCCCTGGGCAGCAACGACGAGCAGCTCGACATCGCCATGCGGCTCGAGGAGATCGCGCTGCACGACGACTACTTCGTGTCGCGCAAGCTCTACCCGAACGTCGACTTCTACACGGGCCTGATCTACAAGGCGATGGGCTTCTCGCCGCGCATGTTCACGCCGCTGTTCGCGCTGGGGCGCATGCCCGGCTGGATCGCGCAGTGGCGGGAGATGATGAACGACCCGCAGACGAAGATCGGCCGTCCCCGCCAGGTCTACACGGGCGCCACCGAGCGTCCGTACGTGGCGGTCGAGGACCGCTGACCCGGCCGGCCCGACGCACCGAGCCGGTGCCGCCCGCGTGGCGGCACCGGCTCCGTCGTACCCGGCGGGCGCCCGCCGTCCGCCTCAGCCCCCGACGGTGACCCGCACCTGCCCGGCGGCCAGCGGGGCGTCGGACGGCTCCCACGTCGGGGCGGCGCGCGTCCACACGCGGTCCGCGACCGCGACGGCGTCCACGCCGACCTCCGCGGCGACGGCGACGGCCCAGTGGCCGGCGACCCACGCGGCGCGCGCCGGGTCCCCCGGTGCGAGGGCGTCGGCCGTGACGTCGACGGCGGGCGCAGCGCCGTCCGCGTCCCCGGGGTGCACGGTGACGGGCAGCTCCCCGAGGTCGCGCACGAGGCGGCCGAGCAGCGGGTCGGTCCCCACGGGGCCGTCCACCGGGTGCAGCTCGCACGTGACGGTCGCGGGCGAGAAGCCGGCCAGCCCGGACGCCCAGGCCCGCGCGCGGCCCTCGTGCTGGGCGTACGCGTCGGGGAAGCCGGACCGCTGCACGGCCTGCGCCGCCTCGGTGATCGGCATGTCCGCGTACCCCGGCACCTGCACGAGGCCGTCGTAGAACCGGCCGGTCGAGTACACGGGGTCGAGGATCTCCTCGACGGTGCCCCACCCCTGCGACGGCCGCTGCTGGAACAGGCCGACCGAGTCGCGGTCGCCGTAGTCGATGTTGACGAGCCGCGACTCCTGCAGCGCCGTGGCGAGCCCGATCGTGACGGCCCGCGCCGGCAGGCCGCGGCGCACGGCCGTGGCGGAGATCAGCGCCGCGTTCTGCGCCTGGTCCGGGCTGAGCCGCCAGTCCGTGCCGTCGAGGCGGGCGGCGCACCGCTCGGTCAGGGGCGCGGCGGGGTGCGTGCGGTCGAGCAGCGCCACGACGCCGCCGACCGCCGCGGCGCCGACGCCGGCGACCGCGACGGTGAGGACCACGGCGGCGGTGGCACGGGACCGTCGCCGACGCGACGGCGGACGCCGGGCCACCGTCAGTTGCTGTGCAGCGCGGCGTTCAGGTGCACGCCGGCGCCCGAGCGTGCGACCGCCTCGACCGCGCCGGTCTGCGAGTTGCGCCGGAACAGCACGTTGTCGGCGCCGGCCAGCTCGCGCGCCTTGACGACCCGCACGCCGTCGGCATCCGCCGTCGCGCCCGGGACGTCGAAGCCGACGAGCCGCACCTTGGTGCCCGCGGTGACGTAGAGGCCGGCCTCGACGACGCAGTCGTCGCCGAGCGGGATGCCGAGCCCTGCGTTGGCGCCCAGGAGGCTGCGCCTGCCGACGGAGACCACCTCGCGCCCGCCGCCCGACAGCGTGCCCATGATCGAGGCGCCGCCGCCCACGTCGGACCCGTCGCCCACGACGACGCCCGCGGAGATGCGGCCCTCGACCATCGACGTGCCGAGCGTGCCGGCGTTGAAGTTGACGAAGCCCTCGTGCATGACCGTCGTGCCGGGCGCCAGGTGCGCGCCGAGGCGCACCCGGTCGGCGTCGGCGACGCGCACGCCGGCCGGGACGACGTAGTCGACCATCCGTGGGAACTTGTCGACGCCGTACACGGTGACGGGCGCGCCGGTCGCGGCGCGCAGGCGCAGCCGCGTCGTCTCGAAGCCCTCGACGGCGCACGGGCCGCGGTCGGTCCAGACGACGTTGGGCAGCACCGCGAAGATGCCGTCGAGGTTCTGCCCGTGGGGCGCGACGAGGCGGTGCGAGAGCAGGTGCAGGCGCAGGTACGCGTCGGCGGTGTCGGTCGGCGGGGCGTCGAGGTCGACGACGGTGGTCACGACGCGCACGCGGACGCCGCGCGCAGGGTCGTCGCGCTCGGCGGCGCCGAGGTCGTCGGGGGCGGCGGTGTCGGCGGGCGGGGCGCCGAGGGCCGGTGCCGGGTACCAGACGTCCAGCGTCGTGCCGTCGTCGGTGAGGGTGGCCAGGCCGTGGCCCCAGGCCGTGCGGTCGGTCATGGTCGTCAAGCCTACGGGCTGGGCGCGGGCGCCCGGCGTCCGACCGCCCGCACCCGCGCCGGACGGCACGGGCGCGCCGCGTAGGGTCGGCACCGTGGCCGCCGACTCCCTCGACCTGACCGCCGACGTCGTGACGCTCACCCGCGAGCTGTGCGACATCCCCTCCGTCTCCGGCGACGAGACCCGGCTGGCCGACGCCGTCGAGGCCGCCCTGCGCGCGCACCCCCACCTCGAGGTCCTGCGGGACGGCGACGCGGTGGTCGCGCGGACCCGGCTGGGGCGCGCGCGCCGCGTCGTCGTCGCGGGGCACCTCGACACCGTGCCCGTCACCGGCAACCTGCCCACGCGCCTCGAGGACGACGTGCTGCACGGCCGCGGGACGGTCGACATGAAGGCGGGCGTCGCGGTGCAGCTGTCGCTCGCGGCGGCGCTCGACGCCCCGGTGCACGACGTGACGTGGGTCTTCTACGACCACGAGGAGGTGGACGCGTCGCTCAACGGCCTCGGCCGCGTCGCGCGGAACCACCCCGACTGGCTCGCCGCCGACTTCGCCGTGCTGTGCGAGCCGACCGCCGGCGGGATCGAGGGGGGGTGCAACGGCACGCTGCGCGCGGAGGTGCGGCTGCAGGGCGTCGCGGCGCACTCGGCGCGGTCCTGGACGGGCGTGAACGCCGTGCACGCCGCCGGTGAGGTGCTGCGCCGGCTCGCCGCGTACGAGCCCGCGACCGTCGAGGTGGAGGGGCTGACGTTCCGGGAGGGGCTCAACGCCGTCCTGATCTCGGGCGGGCGCGCGACGAACGTGATCCCCGACGAGTGCGTCGTCACGGTCAACTACCGGTTCGCGCCGTCGCGGGACGTCGAGGAGGCGTCCGCGCACGTGCGCGAGGTGCTCGCGGGGTACGACGTGGTGGTGGTGGACGCCGCCCCCGGCGCCCGGCCCGGCCTGGACGACCCGCTGGCGCAGGACTTCGCCGCCGCGGTGCTGGCCGTCACGGGTGGGCACCCGGCCGCCAAGCAGGGATGGACCGACGTCGCGCGGTTCTCGTCGCTCGGTGTCCCCGCGGTGAACTTCGGCCCGGGCGACCCGCTGCTCGCGCACACGCAGGACGAGCACTGCCCGGTCGCCCAGGTCGTCGCGAGCCGCGCCGCGCTGGGCGCGTGGCTGACCGGCGCACGCCCGGCGGGCCTGCCGCTCGGCCTGTCCTGACCGCGCACGTGACGCCCGGGTCGCGGCGTCCCGTCCCGTTCGCGCTGAGGGCCGCGGCCGCGCGACCTAGAGTCGGCGCATGACCCACGACGACACGTCGGCACCGGCGCCGGAGTACCGCCGCGGCCCGGTGCTCATGCGGCGCGACCAGATCCCCGCGAGCACCTCCGACCAGGGCCTGCTGCGCCGCGGCGACGGCGCGACCTGGCTGCACGACGACCCCTGGCGCGTCATGCGCATCCAGAGCGAGTTCGTCGAGGGCTTCGGCGCGCTCGCCGAGGTGGGGCCCGCGGTGAGCGTGTTCGGATCGGCGCGCGTGACCCCCGACGACCCCTACTACGCGCTCGCCCGCGACGTCGCGAAGGGCCTGGTGCAGGCCGGGTACGGCGTCATCACGGGAGGCGGCCCCGGGATCATGGAGGCCGCGAACCGTGGCGCGTCGGAGGCCGGCGGCCTGTCCGTGGGCCTCGGGATCGAGCTGCCGTTCGAGCAGGGCATGAACCGCTGGGTCGACCTCGGCGTGAACTTCCGCTACTTCTTCGCCCGCAAGACGATGTTCGTGAAGTACTCCGAGGGCTTCATCGTGCTGCCCGGCGGCTTCGGCACGTTCGACGAGCTGTTCGAGGCGCTCACGCTCGTCCAGACGCACAAGGTGACGGGCTTCCCGATCGTCCTGCTCGGGCGGGACTACTGGCAGGGCCTGCTGACGTGGCTGCGGGACAGCGTCCACGCGCACGGCATGATCGGCGAGGCCGACCTCGACCTGCTGCACGTGGCGGACTCCGCGCAGGAGGCGGTCGACGTCGTCGTGCGTCGCGGCGCCGAGCTGCGCGCGGAGGAGCAGGCGGCGGTGCGCGCCGCGCAGCGGGCGCAGACCGAGGCGGCGCACGCGTCCGACGGCACGCCCGCCGCGCGCGACGCGGGGACCTCGGCGGGGTCGGACGCGGGCTGGTGACCGGGCCGGACGGCGACGGACCCGTCCCGCCGCCGCTGCCGGGCGTCCCGGCCGGGGCGGCGTCCCTGCGGCTGCGCGGCCGCACCTTCGGGCCCGAGCACCCGGTGGTCATGGCCGTCGTCAACCGCACGCCCGACTCGTTCTACGCGGCGGCGCGGCACGAGGCCGCGGGCGTCGACGCGGCCGTCGACCGGGCGGTCGCGGAGGGGGCCGACGTGCTCGACGTGGGCGGGGTGCGCGCGGGGCGCGGCCCCGTCGTGGACGTCGCCGAGGAGATCACGCGCGTCGTCCCGGTCGTCGAGCGCGTCCGCGCGCGCCACCCCGACCTGCTGGTCAGCGTCGACACGTGGCGCGCGCCGGTCGCACGGGCCGCCGCCGACGCGGGTGCGGACCTCGTCAACGACACGTGGGCCGGGCACGACCCCGCGCTCGTGGAGGTCGCGGCGGAGCGCGGCCTGGGCGTCGTCTGCTCGCACACCGGCGGGGCGACGCCGCGCACGGACCCGTGGCGCGTCGCCTACCTGCCTGTCCTGGACGGGTCCGGCCCGGACGGCGCCGGTCCGGGAGGCGACCGCCCGGACGGTGCCGACCCGCTCGACGCGGTCGTGGAGGACGTCGTCGCGACCCTCACCGCTGCCGCGGCGCGCGCCGTCGCGCTGGGTGTCGACCCGGCGTCCGTGCTCGTCGACGCGACGCTCGACTTCGGCAAGACGACGTGGCACTCGCTCCACCTGCTGAGGAGGACCCCGCGGATCGTGCAGATCGGGCACCCTGTGCTCATGGCGGTCTCGCGCAAGGACCTGGTCGGGGAGACCCTCGGGCTGCCGCCCGAGGAGCGGCTCGAGGGCACGCTCGCGGCGACGGCGGTCGCGGCGTGGCTCGGTGCGCGCGTGTTCCGCGTGCACGACGTGGCCGCGACGCGGCGGGCCGTCGACATGGTCGCGGCCGTGCGGGCCGAGCGTGCGCCGTCGGTGGCCGTGCGGGGCATGGCGTGAGCACGGCGGGCGACGGCATGAGCGACGCGGCGGGGGGCGGTGCGACCGGCACCGGCACCGGCACCGGCGTCGTCGGCGCGGGCTCGACCGACGCGGCCGTCGCGGCACCGGGGCGCGCGCCGTCGCCGTGGGAGCGCGTCCGGGCATGGCCCTGGTGGGTCCACGTCCTGC
>JAPSIR010000028.1 GCA_031178625.1 Cellulomonas sp. | reverse complement strand
TCGCCGAGCTCAGCCGTGCCGGTGCCCAGCAGGCCGCCCCCGCCCCGAAGCCCGAGCCGGCCCCCGTGCCCGAGCCGCAGCCCGCGCCCGTGCCGGCGGTCGCGCCGCAGCCGCCCGTCGTGCAGGCCCCGGCCCCGGCCCCGCGCGGCAACGAGCCCGAGTCGGCGACGGGCATGCTCGCCCTGGCCCAGAAGCTGCACGACGACTACGTCCGCAGCGGCCAGGAGGAGTCCGACCGCCTCATCAACGACGCGAAGACGCGCGCCAACCGCATCGTCCGCGAGGCCGAGGAGACGTCGCAGCGCACGCTCGGTCAGCTCGAGCAGGAGCGCTCGCTCCTCGAGCGGAAGATCGACGAGCTGCGCGTGTTCGAGCGGGACTACCGCACGCGCCTCAAGAGCTACCTCGAGAACCTGCTCGGCGACCTCGAGAACCGGGGCAACGCACTGCCGCCGCGCTCGGGTCAGGGCCAGCAGGTCCCGGAGAAGCAGGGCATCTGACCGTCACCGCCGTCGGTCGCCACCCTCCGTCGTGGGTGCGCGGCCGGCGGCGTCGTGCTGCCCGCAGCCGGGCGGCGCGCGCCCTGTTGTGCCCCGCCGCGGACGCGCATACAGTCGCGGCACTCGAGACGGGGGGAACGTCCGTGACCATGAACGACGCACCGACGACGCTGGCGGTCGGCACCGACGGGGGTCCGCGCGCGGCGACGCGCGCGCTCCCGGTCCGCGACGGCGAGGAGCCGTGGACGCAGGCCGAGGTCCAGGAGGTGGCGGACGAGCTGACCGCCGACCGTGAACGCCTCGCCGGCGAGCTCCTCGCGGCGGGGGCCGAGCTGTCCGAGCTGCTGCGCAACTCCGGTGACGGCGCCGGCGACGACCAGGCGGACTCCGGCTCGTCCGCGCTGGAGCGCGAGCACGAGCTCACGCTGGTCAACAACACGCGCGACCTGCTCGAGCAGACCGCGCACGCGCTCGAGCGCCTCGAGGCGGGCACGTTCGGGGTGTGCGAGTCGTGCGGGCGCGCGATCGGCAAGGCACGGCTGCAGGCGTTCCCGCGCGCGACCCTGTGCGTGACCTGCAAGCAGCGCGAGGAGCGCCGCTGAGCCGCCCGTAGACTCCTGCGGTGCCCACGACGGACGGAACGACCGCCCAGCCCGACGTCCCCGGGGGGGCCGCCGGCGGGCGGCTCCCGTGGACGCGTCCCGAGCGCTCCCACCGGAGCCGCCTGCTGACGCTCCTCACCGGGCTGACCGCGCTCGTGCTCGTGCTCGACCAGGCCACCAAGGTCTGGGCGGTGGCGTCGCTGGAGCCGGGGGAGCGCGTCGCCCTGCTGGGCGACCTGTTCGGGCTGCAGCTCGTGCGCAACCCGGGCGCGGCGTTGTCCATCGCGACCGGTATGACGTGGGTGCTCACCCTCGTCGCGGTCGTGGTGGTGGTCGTCGTGGTGCGCGCCTCGCGGCGCATCGGGTCGACGGGGTGGGCGGTCGCGCTCGGCCTGCTGCTCGGGGGAGCGCTCGGCAACCTCGTGGACCGCATGGTGCGCGAGCCCGCGCCGGCCCGCGGGCACGTCATCGACTTCCTCGCCTACGGCGAGCTTTTCGTCGGCAACGTCGCCGACATCGCGATCGTCGCGGCGGCGCTGCTCGTCGTCCTGCTCACGGCGCGCGGCGTGCACCTGGACGGCACGCGCGACGGCGACACGCCGTCCGACGTGGGCGCACCGGCCGCGCACGCCGCGGACGCGCCCGCCGGGGGCGACCGGGACGCGCGCGCCGTGGGTGACGCGCACGCGCCCGGCGAGGTCGACGCCGATGCGGACGGCACCACCCCCGCGGAGCCGACGCACCGGGACGGGAGTGCGGCGTGAGCGACACGCGTGCGCTGCCCGTGCCGGACGGGCTGGCGGGCGAGCGGGTCGACGCCGCGCTCGCCCGGCTGCTCGGCCTCTCGCGCACGCGGGCCGCGGAGCTCGCCGCCGACGGCGCGGTGCGGGTCGACGGTCGCGAGGTCGGCAAGTCGGACCGGCTCCCGGCGGGCGGCTGGCTCGAGGTGGACCTGACGGTCGCCGCCCCGGCCGCTCCGGCGGTGGTGGCCGAGCCGGTGCCCGGCATGGGGATCGTGCACGACGACGACGACCTCGTGGTCGTCGACAAGCCGGTCGGCGTGGCGGCGCACCCGTCGCCCGGGTGGACGGGCCCGACGGTGGTCGGCGCGCTCGCCGCCGCCGGCTACGGGATCGCGACGTCCGGCGCCGCGGAGCGCCAGGGCATCGTGCACCGGCTCGACGCCGGCACGACGGGCCTGATGGTGGTCGCCAAGAGCGAGCACGCGTACACGGCGCTCAAGCGTGCGTTCAAGGAGCGCACGGTCGAGAAGGTGTACCACGCGCTCGTCCAGGGGCACCCGTCGCCCACGACGGGCACGGTCGACGCGCCCATCGGGCGGCACCCGTCGTCGGACTGGAAGTTCGCCGTCGTCGCCGACGGCAAGCCGTCGGTGACGCACTACGAGGTGCTCGAGATGCTGCCGGGGGCGTCGCTCGTGGAGGTGCACCTCGAGACCGGGCGGACGCACCAGATCCGGGTGCACATGGCCGCGCTGCGCCACTCGCTCGTGGGTGACCTCACGTACGGCGCGGACCCGTCGCTCGCGGCGCGGCTCGGGGTGCAGCGGCAGTGGCTGCACGCCGTCCGGCTGGGCTTCGAGCACCCCGGCACGGGGGAGTGGCTGGAGGTCGCCAGCGAGTACCCGCAGGACCTCGCGGCCGGCCTCGAGCGGCTGCGCGCGACCTACGCGTGAGCAGCCTCACGGGCGCTCCCGGCGTGTCCCGCCGACACGGCGGGAGGGCCTGCGGAGGTGTCGGCGGGGGCACGTAGGATCGCCCGCATGTCATCTGCTGGAGGCTCCGACTTCGTCCACCTCCACGTGCACACCGAGTACTCGATGCTCGACGGCGCGGCCCGTCTCGGCGACCTGTTCGCGGAGGTGCAGCGGCAGGGGCAGACGGCGATCGCGACGACCGACCACGGGTACCTGTTCGGCGCGTACGACTTCTGGGCCAAGGGCACGGCGGCCGGCATCAAGCCGATCATCGGCGTCGAGGCGTACGTCACGCCCGGCACCAGCCGTTTCGACCAGACCCGCGTCCGGTTCGGCGGGCAGGGCCAGGAGGCGGACGACGTCTCGGCCCGCGGCGCCTACACCCACATGACGCTCCTGGCCCGCGACAACGAGGGCCTGCACAACCTGTTCCGCGCGAGCTCGCTGGCGTCGCTCGAGGGGCAGATGGGCAAGTGGCCCCGCATGGACCGCGACCTGCTGCAGCGCTACGGCAAGGGCCTCATCGCGACGTCCGGCTGCCCGTCGGGGGAGATCCAGACGCGCCTGCGGCTCGGGCAGTGGGACGAGGCCGTGCGCGTCGCGGGCGAGCTGCAGGACATCTTCGGCAAGGAGTTCTTCTACGTCGAGCTGATGGACCACGGGATCGACATCGAGACCCGGGTCCTCAAGGACCTGCTCCGGCTGTCGGAGCACATCGGCGCACCGCTCGTCGCGACGAACGACCTGCACTACGTCAAGCAGGAGGACAGCGCGTCGCAGGAGGCGCTGCTCGCGATCAACTCCGGTTCGACGCTGTCCGACCCCGACCGGTTCAAGTTCGACGGCGACGGGTACTACGTGAAGTCGGCCGCGGAGATGCGGCGCATCTGGGCGGAGCTCCCGGAGGCGTGCGACAACACGCTGCGCATCGCCGAGCAGTGCGAGGTCTCGTTCAACACGTCGGCGAACTACATGCCGAACTACCCCGTCCCCGAGGGCGAGGACGAGACGAGCTGGTTCGTCAAGGAGGTCGAGAAGGGCCTGCACCACCGGTACCCGGCCGGCATCCCGGCCGAGGTGCGCAAGCAGGCCGAGTTCGAGACCGAGGTCATCACGAAGATGGGCTTCCCGGGGTACTTCCTCGTGGTCGCCGACTTCATCAACTGGGCGAAGGACAACGGGATCCGCGTGGGGCCGGGCCGTGGCTCCGGCGCGGGGTCCATGGCCGCCTACGCCATGAAGATCACCGACCTCGACCCGCTGCAGCACGGCCTGATCTTCGAGCGGTTCCTCAACCCCGACCGCGTCTCGATGCCCGACTTCGACGTCGACTTCGACGAGCGCCGGCGCGGTGAGGTCATCCGGTACGTGACGGAGAAGTACGGCGAGGACCGCGTCGCGCAGATCGTCACGTACGGCACGATCAAGGCCAAGCAGGCGCTGAAGGACTCCGCCCGGCTGCTCGGCATGCCGTTCGCCATGGGGGAGAAGCTCACCAAGGCGATGCCGCCCGCGATCATGGGCAAGGACATCTCGCTGACGGGCATCTTCGACCCGGCGGACAAGCGCTACCACGAGGCCGAGGAGTTCCGGCAGATCCACGCCGCGGACCCGGACGCGCAGCGCGTCGTCGAGCTGGCGAAGGGCATCGAGGGCCTGAAGCGGCAGTGGGGCGTCCACGCCGCCGGCGTCATCATGTCGAGCGAGCCGCTCATCGACATCATCCCGATCATGCGGCGGCCGCAGGACGGTGCGGTCATCACGCAGTTCGACTACCCGACGTCCGAGGGCCTCGGCCTGATCAAGATGGACTTCCTCGGGCTGCGCAACCTCACGATCCTCGACGACGCGCTCGAGAACATCGTGATGAACGGCAAGGACCCCGTGGTGCTCGAGGAGCTCGAGCTCACGGACCGGGCGACGTACGACCTGCTCAGCCGCGGCGACACACTGGGCGTGTTCCAGCTCGACGGCGGCGGCATGCGGACGCTGCTGCGGCTCATGCGGCCCGACAACTTCGAGGACATCTCGGCCGTCGGCGCGCTCTACCGGCCAGGCCCCATGGGCGCGAACTCGCACACCAACTACGCGCTGCGCAAGAACGGCGCGCAGGAGGTCACGCCGATCCACCCGGAGCTGGCCGAGCCGCTCGCGGAGATCCTCGGCACGACGTACGGCCTGATCGTGTACCAGGAGCAGGTCATGGCGATCGCGCAGCGCGTCGCCGGGTACTCGCTCGGGCAGGCCGACATCCTGCGCCGCGCGATGGGCAAGAAGAAGAAGTCCGAGCTCGACAAGCAGTTCGAGGGCTTCTCGAAGGGCATGCAGGACCGCGGCTTCTCGATGGCCGCGGTGCAGACCCTGTGGGACATCCTGCTGCCGTTCTCGGACTACGCGTTCAACAAGGCGCACTCGGCCGCGTACGGCGTCGTGTCGTACTGGACCGCCTACCTCAAGGCGAACTACCCGACCGAGTACATGGCCGCGCTCCTGACGAGCGTGCGCGACGACAAGGACAAGTCGGCCCTCTACCTCAACGAGTGCCGGCGCATGGGCATCACCGTCCTGCCGCCGGACGTGAACTCGTCGTCCGCGAACTTCACGGCCGTCGGCAAGGACATCCGCTTCGGCCTCACGGCCGTGCGGAACGTCGGCGCCAACGTCGTGGACGCGATCGTCGCGACGCGCGAGGCGAAGGGCGCCTTCGCGTCGTTCACCGACTTCCTCGACAAGGTGCCGGCCGTCGTCTGCAACAAGCGGACGATCGAGTCGCTCATCAAGGCCGGTGCGTTCGACTCGCTCGGTCACCCGCGCCGCGCGCTGCTGCTCGTGCACGAGCAGGCGGTCGACTCGGTGATCGGGGTCAAGCGGCGCGAGGCCGAGGGGCAGTTCGACCTGTTCGCGGACCTGGGCGGCGACGACGACGGCGGCGGCGTCAGCGTGCAGATCCCCGAGCTGCCGGACTGGGACAAGAAGCAGCGGCTCGCGTTCGAGCGCGAGATGCTCGGCCTGTACGTGTCGGACCACCCGCTGTCCGGGCTGGAGCACGTGCTGTCGGCCGCGGCGGACGTCTCCATCGCCACGCTCAACGCCGACGAGGCCCGGCCCGACGGGTCGACGGTCGTGGTCGCGGGGCTGGTCACCGGCCTGCAGCGCAAGATGTCGAAGCAGGGGAACCCCTGGGCCGCGGTGACGCTGGAGGACATGGAGGGGTCCGTCGAGATCATGTTCTTCGGCGAGACGTACCTCGCCTACTCGACGGCCCTCGCGGAGGACGCGGTGCTCGTCGTCCGCGGCCGTGTGCGCCGGCGCGACGAGACGATGCAGCTCCAGGCGATGGAGGTGTCGATCCCCGACGTGTCGCAGGCCGCCGACGCGCCGGTCGTCGTGTCCCTCGCCGAGTCGCGGTGCACGCCACCCGTGGTCGAGCGCCTGCGTGAGGTGCTGTCGACGCACCCGGGGGTCACGGAGGTCCACCTGCGGCTGACGAACCCGGGGCGCGTCACGGTGATGCGGCTGGACGACGGGCTGCGGGTCGAGCGCTCGCCGTCCCTGTTCGGGGACCTCAAGGCGCTGCTCGGTCCGAGCTGCCTGTCGGCGTGACCGCCCGCGCGGCCGGGGCGTGCGTCAGGTGACGGTGAACGCGACCTTCCCGGTGGGCAGGTCGACCTCGACGACGGCTCCGCGCGCGACCTGCCGGCCGCGTCGGTTCTCGGGCTCGCCGTCGACCGTCACCGCGTCGTCGTCGAGGAGCGCCCGGGCCTCCGCCCCGGAGTCCGCGACGCCGGCGAGCTTGAGCAGCTGACCGAGCCGGATGACGTCGTCGCGCACGTGCACCTCGTCCATGCGGCCATGATCCCGCACGGAGGGGGCGGGCGGCGCGCGCGGTCGTCGCCGGACGTCTATGCCTCTGGCGTTATATAACGAGAAATGCAAACATCGTCCGGTGCACCCCATGGACGCGCTCGGCGACCCGGTCCGGAGGCTGCTCGTCGAGCTGCTCGCGGACGGCGAACGCCCCGCCGGCGACCTCGCGGCGGCCGTCGGTGCCGAGCACGGCATCAGCCAACCGGCGGTGTCCCGCCACCTGCGCGTGCTGCGCGAGGCCGGCGTCGTGACGTCGCGGGCCCGGGGGCCGGTGCGGCTGTACGCGGTGCGCACGCAGGCGCTCGACGAGGTGGGCGCCTGGGCGGAGGCGGTGGCTCGGCACTGGCGCACAGGGCTCGACGCGCTCGCGACCGAGGTCGCCCGCGGCCGGCTCGAGGCGCGCGCTCGACCGCGCGACGGCGGCGGGCGGCGGCCGGACGGCGCGGACGAGGGCGGGGAGCGGCAGGACCCGCGGCCGGGGCGGCCGGCGCGGGAGCACCCACGGCACGACGGCGACGGAGGCGGACGATGAGCGGATCGACGGAGGACGTGCGGGGCGTGCTGACCCGGCGGGAGGACGGCGTCGAGGTGCGGTTCGAGCGCCGGTACGCGACCACGGTGGAGGACCTGTGGGAGGCGGTGACGGCCCCGGCGCGCGTCGCCCGCTGGCTCGGCCCGCTGTACGTCGACCCTCGCGTCGGCGGGCGGTACGAGCTGCGCATGGGCGAGGACGTGCCCGACTCGGACGACAACGCGACGGGCCAGGTGCTGGTCTGCGAGGCCCCGCACGTTCTGGCTGTCACCTGGGTGTTCCCGGACGAGACGGTGACGCGCGTCGACGTCGCGCTGCGTCCCGACGGCGACGGGACGCGCCTGCTCCTGCGCCACACCGGCCTGGCGGACGCCTCCGCCCAGGGCTACGGCGGCGGGTGGCACGCGTGCCTCGACCAGCTGGACGACCAGGTCGCCGGCCGGTCCATCCGCAGCTGGGACGAGCTGTACGCCGCCGCGGCGCCCGCCTACGCGGACGCCCGTCCCGACGCGGCCGGGCCCGCCTAGACTCGGGCCCGTGATCTCCCGCATCGACCTGCGCGGCCGTCGTCCCTCCCGTCGCGAGCTGCTCGCCGAGCTGCCGCGTGCCGAGCTGGACGTCGAGCACGCCGCGGCAGCCGTCGCGCCGATCCTCGCGCAGGTCCGCGCCGACGGTGCCCGCGCGCTGCGCGACCTGTCCGAGCGCTTCGACGGCGTGCGGCCGCAGCACCTGCGCGTGCCCGCGGCGGCGATCGAGGAGTCGCTCGCGGTGCTCGAGCCGCACGTGCGGGCGGCGCTCGAGGAGACCATCCGGCGCGTCCGGCAGGTGCACCGCGCCCAGCGTCCGCAGGACCTCACCGTCGACGTCGCGCCCGGGGCGCGCGTACGGCAGCGGTGGATCCCGGTCCGCCGCGTCGGCCTGTACGTGCCCGGTGGCCTCGCGGTGTACCCGTCCTCCGTCGTCATGAACGTCGTGGCTGCGCAGGAGGCCGGCGTCGGCTCGCTCGTCGTCGTCTCGCCGCCGCAGAAGGAGCGCGACGGTCTGCCCGACCCCGTCGTGCTCGCGTCCTGCGCGCTGCTCGGCGTCGACGAGGTGTATGCCGTCGGCGGTGCCCAGGCCGTCGCGATGCTCGCGTACGGCGCGGCGGGCAGCGACGAGGTCGACGGCGAGACGCTGTGCGAGCCGGTCGACGTGATCACCGGGCCCGGCAACGTCTACGTCGCGGCCGCGAAGCGGCTCGTCCGCGGCCTCGTGGGCATCGACGCGGAGGCCGGGCCCACGGAGATCGCGGTCCTCGCGGACGGCACGGCCGATCCGGTGCACGTCGCCGCGGACCTCATCTCCCAGGCGGAGCACGACCCGCTGGCGGCGGCCGTCCTGGTGACCCCGTCCGTCGAGCTCGCGGGCGCCGTCGAGGCCAAGCTGGTCGACCGCGTCGAGGCCACCATGAACCACGAGCGGGTGGTCACCGCGCTGCGCGGCACGCAGTCCGCCATCGTCCTCGTCGACGACCTCGAGGCCGGGCTGGACGTGGTGAACGCGTACGGCGCGGAGCACCTCGAGATCCAGACCGTCGACGCGGCGGCGTGGGCGGACCGCGTGACGAGCGCCGGCGCGATCTTCGTCGGTCCGTGGTCGCCGGTGTCCCTCGGCGACTACATGGCGGGCTCCAACCACGTCCTGCCCACCGGCGGGTGCGCGCACTTCGCCAGCGGTCTCGGGGTGCACTCGTTCGTCCGCGCGGTCCAGGTCGTCGAGTACGACGCCGACGCGCTCGCGGAGGTCGCCGACCGGGTCGTCGCGCTCGCGGACGCCGAAGGGCTCCCCGCGCACGGCGAGGCGGTCCGCGCGCGCTTCTGAGCGCCGCTCAGCCCACGCCGAGCACGAACGGCAGCACCTCCGCCGCGCCCGCGCGCCGCAGCAGCCGCCCGGCGACCGTGAGCGTCCAGCCGGTGTCGGAGCGGTCGTCGACGAGCAGCACGCGGCGGCCGGCGACGGCCGCCGCCACGTCGTCGGGCAGGCCGACGTGCCCGGCGACGTCGGCGAGGCGCTGCGCCGAGTTCACGTCGTGCCGCGGCGGCGTGCCCACCGCGGTCAGCGAGCCCGCCCACGGGACGTCGAGCAGACGGGCGGTCCCGGCGGCGAGGTGCGCGACGAGCGCGCCCCGGCTCGCCGACCCGACGGCCACCACGACGTCGACGCGCGGCCGCCACGCGGCCAGCACGTCGCGCACCGCGCCCCGCAGGCCGACGGGCAGCTCGGTGGGAACCTCGTCGCGCAGCGCCGCGCGCAGCGGCCCGCCCCAGCCGAGGCCGTCGAGCCGGCCGACCGCGCGCCCCTCGGCCGCCTGCTCGTCGGCGGCCAGGCGTCCGCGCAGGTCCAGCCCGAGCGAGGCCAGCCCGGTGGGCCACTGGCGGCGGGCGGCGACGGGCTCGCCCGGCACGGCCAGCAGGTCGCGCGCGGAGGCGACGGCGTCCTCGGCCGGCACCGCGCCGACGACCGTGCCCGTGCAGGTGTCGCAGCGTCCGCAGCGCCAGCCGTCCTCGAGCGCGGGGTCGTCGAGCGCCGCCCGGAGGTACGCCATGCGGCAGGCGTCGGTGCGCTGGTACTCGAGCATGGTGTCCTGCTCAGCCCGGCGCGCGGCCGTCACGCGTGCGTACCGCTCCGCGTCGTACGACCACGGCTCGCCCGTCGACTCCCAGCCCCCACGCACCCGGCGGACCGCGCCGTCGACGTCGAGCACCTTGAGCATCCCCTCGAGGCGGGTGCGCCGCAGGCTCACGAACGTCTCGAGATTCGCGGTCGACAGCGTGCCGTGGGCGTCGAGCGCCGCCAGGGTCGCGCGGACCTCCTGCTCGGGCGGGAACGCGTTGGACGCGAACCACTCCCAGATCGCGCGGTCGTCCTGCCCGGGCAGCAGCACGACGTCGGCGCGCGCGGTCGCGCGACCCGCGCGACCGACCTGCTGGTAGTACGCGATCGGCGACGACGGCGCCCCGACGTGGACGACGAACGCGAGGTCGGGCTTGTCGAAGCCCATGCCGAGGGCCGAGGTGGCGACGAGCGCCTTCACGCGGTTCGCGAGCAGGTCGGCCTCCGCCGTCTCACGCTCCGCCGGGTCGGTCTGCCCGGTGTACGTGCGCACGTCCAGACCCGCCGCGCGCAGGTGCTCGGTCACCTGCTCGGCCGCGGCGATCGTGAGGCAGTAGACGATGCCGGACCCCTCCAGCGCGGGCAGGGTCGTGGCCAGCCAGGCCAGACGCGTCGCGACGTCGGGGAGCTGCGTGACCTGCAGCCGCAGGCTCGGCCGGTCGAGCGAGCCACGCAGCACGAGCGGCGGCGCGTCCTCGTCACCGCCGAGCTGCTCGGCGACGTCGGCCGTGACGCGCGCGTTGGCGGTGGCGGTCGTCGCGAGCACCGGGACGCCCGCCGGCAGGTCGCCGAGCAGCGTGCGGATGCGGCGGTAGTCCGGCCGGAAGTCGTGACCCCAGTCGGAGATGCAGTGCGCCTCGTCCACGACGACGAGGCCGGCGTCCTGCGCGAGCCGGGGGAGGACCTCGTCCCGGAAGCCCGGGTTGTTCAGCCGCTCGGGCGAGACGAGCAGCACGTCGACCTCGCCCGCGGCGACGCGCGCGTGCACGTCGGCCCAGTCCTGCACGTTCGCCGAGTTGAGCGTCTCCGCCGCGATGCCGGCGCGACGCGCCGACTCCACCTGGTTGCGCATGAGCGCCAGCAGGGGGGACACGATGACGGTCGGGCCGCGCCGCGGACCACCGGCGCCGCCGCGCAGCAGGGCCGTCGCCACGAAGTACACGGCGGACTTGCCCCAGCCGGTGCGCTGCACGACGAGCACGCGCCGGTGGTCGGCCACGAGCGCCTCGATCGCCTGCCACTGGTCCTCGTGCAGGCGTGCGTCGTCGCGGCCCACGAGCCGACGCAGGACCTCCTCGGCCTGCGCGCGCAGCGCGACGCGGTCGACGGCGGTCGCCGCGGCGGGGGCCGGGACGTCGGACGGCACGGAGGTGGGCACGTCCGGCAGCGTAGGCGTCGCGTCCGACAGCCGTCGCGGCGCGGGCCCCGTCCCCACCTCACGGCCGGTGGACCGCTCCCGGGTGCCGGGTCCCTAGACTCGGGGACCGTGACCTCCGCCCCCGACCGCCCCGCCGCGGTCCTGCCGCTGCGGCCCGAGCTGGCCGGGCTCGAGCCCTACGGCGCGCCCCAGCTCGACGTGCCGGTTCTGCTCAACGTCAACGAGAACCCGTACGCGCCGTCCGAGCAGGTCGTCGCCGACGTGGCGGCCGCCGTCGCCGCGGCGGCGCGCGGGCTCAACCGGTACCCGGACCGTGACTTCGCCGCGCTGCGCGCCGACCTCGCCGAGTACTTGGCCACCGAGTCGGGCGTGCGGCTCGACCCCGCGCAGGTGTGGGCCGCCAACGGCTCGAACGAGATCATGCTGCACGTCCTGCAGGCGTTCGGCGGGCCCGGGCGGACGGCGCTGTCGTTCGCCCCGACGTACTCGATGTACCCGGAGTACGCGCGCGACACGGCGACCGCGTGGGTGGTCGGCCGGCGCGCCGAGGACTTCTCCATCGACCCGCAGCACGCGCGCGCGACGATCGCCGAGCACGCGCCGAGCGTCGTCCTGCTGGCCAGCCCGAACAACCCGACCGGCACGGCGCTGCCCGCCGAGACCGTGCGCGTCGTGCTCGACGCGGCCGCGCGCGTGCCGGGCGGGTGCGTCGTCGTCGTCGACGAGGCCTACGGCGAGTTCCGCCGCACCGGCACGCCGTCCGCGCTCGAGCTGCTGGCCGACCACCCGCACCTGGCGGTGAGCCGCACGATGTCCAAGGCGTTCGGCCTGGCGGGCGCGCGCGTCGGGTACCTCGCCGCAAGCACGGCCCTGGTCGACGCGCTGCGCGTCGTCCGGCTGCCCTACCACCTGTCGGCGGTCACCCAGGCGGTCGCACGTGCCGCGCTCGCCCACGCGCCCGAGCTCATGGCGCAGGTGGGGTCGCTGCGCGACGAGCGCGACGAGCTCGTCGCGTGGCTGCGCGCCCGCGGGTTCGTCGCGTGCGACTCCGACGCGAACTTCGTGCTGTTCGGCACGTTCGACGACCGTCAGGCGGTCTGGCAGGGTCTGCTCGACCGCGGCGTGCTCGTGCGCGTCACGGGACCGGAGGGATGGCTGCGGGTGTCGGTCGGCACCCCGGCGGAGACGGCGGCGTTCCGCGACGCCCTGGTGGAGGTGACGGGACGATGAGCCCGCAGCAGGACACGCCGGTGGCCCGGCGCACGGCCCGCGTGGAGCGGACGACGAGCGAGTCGACCGTCGTGGTCGAGCTCGACCTCGACGGCACCGGCCGCGTCGACGTCGACACGACCGTGCCGTTCTACGACCACATGCTCACGGCCCTGGGCAAGCACTCGCTGATCGACCTCACGGTCCGGGCGAGCGGCGACACCCACATCGACGCGCACCACACGGTCGAGGACGTCGCGATCGTGCTCGGGCAGGCGCTGCGCGAGGCGCTCGGCGACAAGCGGGGGATCGCGCGCTACGGCGACGCGACCGTGCCGCTCGACGAGGCGCTCGCGCACGCCGTGGTCGACGTCTCCGGACGTCCGTACCTCGTGCACACGGGCGAGCCGCCCGGGCAGGAGTACCACCTGATCGGCGGGCACTTCACCGGGTCGCTCACCGCCCACGTGCTGGAGTCGATCGCCCACCACGCGGCCTTCACCGTGCACGTGCGCGTGCTCGCCGGCCGCGACCCGCACCACATCGTCGAGGCGCAGTTCAAGGCCCTCGCGCGCGCCCTGCGCGCCGCCGTGGCGCTGGACCCGCGCGTCGACGGCGTGCCGTCCACCAAGGGCGCGCTGTGAGCGGCGACCGCCCCGGGGAGCCGGGCCCCGACGAGCCGGGCACGCCCGACCCCGAGGGCGCGCAGGAGATGGCGTTCGAGGTCCCCGACGACCTGTCGGGCCTCACCACGCCGCAGGCCCCCACGCTCGCCGTCGTCGTGACGCAGGTCGCGACCGCCGAGGCGCTGGCGGCGGCGTGCGCCATCGCGAAGCTCGACGTGGACGCCGTGCCGTCGCCCGTGGGGGCCCTCGCCGTCCTGCGTCGACCCGCCGAGGGGCAGCCGGGTGCGGCGGCCGTGTCGCAGATGCTGCGCGGCGTGCCCGTCGTCCTGCTCGAGCGGCGCGCGGGCAAGATTGACGCGTCCCAGTGGGTCGGCGGGGAGCGGGAGAAGGACCTGCCCGCCGGGCTCGTGCTGTCCGGTGCGCCGGCCGCCCTCGAGGACCTGCTGCTGGGCGACGTCCCGGTCGGCGAGCTCGAGGGCGTCGTGACGTCCGTGGGTCTCTCACGCTGGAAGGCGATGCGGCTGCTCGCGCAGCACCGCCGCTGACCGCCGCCGCCGACCGGTCCGCCGGTGCACGCGGGTAGGCTGGAGCCGTGCCCACGTCCCCCCGCGTCGTCGTCCTCGACTACGGCTTCGGCAACGTGCGCTCTGCCGTGCGCGCCCTGCAGCGCGTCGGTGCGGACGTCGAGCTGACCGGTGACAAGCAGGCCGCGCTCGAGGCCGACGGCCTCGTCGTGCCGGGCGTCGGCGCGTTCGCCGCGGTGATGGACGGCCTGCGCGGCGTCGGCGGCGACCAGGTCGTCGACCGCCGCCTGGCGGGCGGCCGGCCCGTCCTCGGCATCTGCGTCGGCATGCAGGTCATGTTCGCCGAGGGCGTCGAGCACGGCGTGCCCGCGCAGGGCCTCGGCGAGTGGCCCGGCGTCGTCGACCGCCTCGAGGCCGAGGTGGTGCCGCACATGGGGTGGTCCACCGTCGACGCGCCGGAGGGCACCGTCCTGTTCGACGGCCTCGAGGACGAGCGCTTCTACTTCGTGCACTCCTACGCCGCCCGCACGTTCCCCCTCGCGGACACGCCCGCACCGGGTGCGCACCCGATGTCGGCGCCGCTGGTCACGTGGTCCGAGCACGGCGGCCGCTTCGTCGCGGCCGTCGAGAACGGTCCGCTGGCGGCGACGCAGTTCCACCCCGAGAAGTCCGGCGACGCCGGCGCCCAGCTGCTGTCGAACTGGGTCGGCTCGCTGCGCTGAGCGGCGTGCCGCCCGGCACCGCAGCCCTCCACCCGTGCACCGCCACCGGGTCCGACCCGGCGGCGTGCCCCGCGCCCGAAAGAGGTCCCATGCCCGACACGCCCCGCCTCGAGCTGCTGCCCGCCGTCGACGTCGCCGACGGGCAGGCCGTCCGCCTCGTGCAGGGGGAGGCCGGGTCGGAGACGTCCTACGGCGACCCGCTGACGGCGGCCCTCGACTGGTACGACGGCGGCGCGGAGTGGATCCACCTCGTCGACCTCGACGCCGCGTTCGGCCGCGGGTCGAACGCCCCGCTGCTGGCCGAGGTGACGCGCGAGCTCGCGGGCCGCGGCGTGCAGGTCGAGCTGTCCGGCGGCATCCGCGACGACGCGTCGCTCGAGCGCGCGCTGTCCACCGGCGCGACGCGCGTCAACCTCGGCACGGCGGCGCTCGAGGACCCGGAGTGGACGGCGCGCGTGATCGCGTCGCACCGGGCGCAGGTCGCCGTGGGCCTCGACGTGCGCGGCACGACGCTCGCGGCGCGCGGCTGGACGCAGGAGGGCGGCGACCTCTGGGAGGTCCTCGCGCGCCTGGACGACGCGGGGTGCTCGCGGTACGTCGTCACGGACGTGACGAAGGACGGCACCCTGCGCGGGCCGAACCTCGAGCTGCTGCGCGAGGTGTGCGCGCGCACGTCCGCGCCGGTGGTGGCGTCCGGCGGCGTGTCGAGCCTCGCGGACCTGGAGGCGCTGCGCACGCTCGTGCCCGTCGGCGTCGAGGGCGCCATCGTGGGCAAGGCCCTGTACGCGGGCGCGTTCACCCTCCCGCAGGCGCTCGACGTCGCCGGGCGGCCGTGACCGGGCGCGCCCTGCCGCCGTCGTCGCCGTTCGCCGGCGACGACGGCTCCGCCGACGCCGTGCTGGCCGAGGTGCTCGCCCGCCACGCCGCCGGCACCGCCGACGTCGGCGAGGTCGTCGCGGCGCTCGCGCCGACGCGCGTGCTGGTGCCCGTGCTCGCCGAGCTCGAGGTCGCGGACGTCGTCGAGCACGACGGCCACGCGCACACGGTCGACAAGGAGGCCTCCGCCGGGGTCGTCGCCCTGCGCACGCCGGACGGGCGCACGGCGCTGCCCGTGTTCACGGGCGTCGACGCCATGCGGCGCTGGCGCGCCGACGCGCGCCCGGTGCCGAGCGACGTGCCTCGGGCGGCGCTGTCGGCGGTCGCCGAGGGGTGGGAGGTCGTCGTCGTCGACCCGGCCGGCCCGGTGCCGGTCGTGCTGCCCCGCACCGCGGTGGAGGCGCTCGCTCGTGGCGCGACGTGGCGCCCGGCGGTCGTCGGCGGCGTCGTCGACCCCGAGGTGGTCGCCGCCGTGACCGCGGCGCTCGCGCCGGTGCGCCTGGTGCGCGCGGTCGACGCCGTGCCGGGCACGCGCGCGGAGGTCGCCGTGCGGCTCGGGCTGCTGCCGGGCCTCGACCGGTCCGCCCTCGACCGGGTCCTGGCACAGGTCAACGCGGCGCTGGCCGGCGACCCGGTCGTCGCCGGCCGCGTCGACTCGCTCGAGCTGCGGCTGCACGCCGCGGGCTGAGCGGCGCGCCCCGCCGGTCGGCAGCGTCAGCGCCGGCGACGCAGCGCGCGCGCGAGCAGCCACACGGTCGCCACCGCGGCGACGGCGAGCTGCCCGCCGAGGACCGCGCGGTCGACGTCGACCGTGGGCACCCACCGCGTCCCGCGCGCGTCGACGACGACGACGCCCAGCGGGCGCACGTGCGTGGCGAAGCCCCCGCCGCCGCCGTCGCCGCGGACGCCCGACGCGTCGCCCCCGCCCCCGCCGCCGCTGCCCGTCGCACCGGAGACGCGGGCCACCGGGATCACCACCGCGTCGTCGCGGACGTACGCCTCGCCGAACGCGCGGCGGACGGAGATGCTGTCGCCGGCCGCGCGCGTGAGGGCCGCGGGGTCGAACGTGCGCTCGGTCATGCGTGCTCCCTGCGGTCGTGCCTCGGTGGGGTGCGGCGGGTCAGCCGCACGTGGGTGCCGGGGCGAACGCGGCGGCGTCCGCGAGCAGCGCACGCAGCGTGCTGACGGGGACGACGAAGCTCATGCCCGTGGCGTTCTTGGCGTAGACGACGCCGATGACCCGTCCTGAGGAGTCCAGCGCGGCCGACCCCGACGAGCCGGGCTCGACGGGCGCGTCCGTGACCAGGACCTCGCCCAGGTTGGCGTGCAGCGGGTCCGTGACGGCTCCCATGATGCGGCCGTCGGTGACGGTGAGCCGGCGGCCCAACGGGTAGCCGACGACCGTGACGGCGTCCCCGATCGCCGGGTCGGCGTCCGCGAGCACCGGTGCGGCCGGCAGCGGCTCGACCGTGCGGACGACCGCGAGGTCGGCGAGCGCCGCCGAGCTGGCCGCCTCGGCGGCGACGTCGCGCCCGTCGTACGTGCTGAGCTCGAGCTCGGCGGAGTCCGCCACGACGTGGCGGTTCGTGACGAGCGTGTGCTCGTCGATCGCGAAGCCGGAGCCCGTGGACAGGGCGCCGCAGCCGATGTTCCGGATCCGCACGGCCATGCGCTGCGCCGCGTCGAAGCCGTCCGGCGACAGCTGGGACCCGGCCTCGGTCGCCGCCGGCGCGGGCGCCGTGCTCGGCACGACGCTCGTCGGCACCGGCGGCGGCGGTGCGGGCAGCGCGGCGCACGCCGCCAGGGCCGACGCCACCGCGGCAGCGCCCGCCACGGTTCGCAGGCGTGCACCGGGTCCGCCGCCCGGACGTCCTCCCGTACGCCGCCCGACGCGGCCCGTCACCGCGCGAGCTCCCGCTGCAGCGCGGCGTTGGCGTCGCTCGCGTTCCCGCAGACGCGCTCCACGTCGGCGCGGAAGCGCGCGAGCTCGGCGGGGTCGTAGCGAGAGACGTCCTCGAGGTAGCCGATCAGCGACTCCTGGCCCTCGATGCAGTTGGCGAGCGCCGTCGCGACCGTCCCCGCGGCCTCGGAGACCCGCGCCTGGTAGTCGGCGAGCTGCTGCTGCGCGGCCGTGGTGTCGCCGAGCTGCGCCTTCTCGTCGGCGAGCTCGGTGATGCGCGTCTGCGCGGTGCTCAGCTGGTCGCGCGTCGCGGCGAGCTCCCCGGTCGTCGCCTCGAGCTCCGCCGTCGCCTGGGCGAGCTGCTCGCCGTGCGTGCGGGCGAGCGTCTCCCACTCGGCCGCGGCGCGCTCCCACTCGCGCGTCGTCGTCCACAGGCGCGCACCGACCAGGCCCGCCGCGACGAGCACACCGACGAGCGCGAGCGCGAGCGCGACGACGGCGCGCCGGCGCGGCGGCGGCGCCGGCCACCCGCCCGCCGCGGACGGCGTCGTGGGGCCGGACGTCGCGTCCCCCGCCGGGGCCGTCGGCCAGGTGCGACCGGGCTCCGGGCGGCCGGCTGACGGGCCGGCTGCGGGGCCGGGCGCCGCCGCGCGCGGCCCGGGCGTCCACCACACCGGCTCGTGCGGGGGCTGCTGGGGTCCGGGGGAGGGGGCGGGTCCGCTCGGGCCGGTCATCGCGCCAGGATAGGCGGCGACCTGCCGTCGCCGGGGGTGCGTCGCCGGTACGTCACCCGTCCACGGTGCGGCACGCGGGCGGTCCGTCCGGTACGTCCGACCCGTCGCCCAACGGCGCGTCAACGGACGGGAAACGATGCAGCCGGCGCGGTCCCCGCGTGTGACCATCGACGCTCGTGCGCTCCTCCTACTCCGACGTCCTGCGCCTGCCGGGCGTGCTGCGTCTGTTCCTCGTCGCGCTGGTCGCGCGCGTGCCCCACGCCATGAGCGGCATCGTGCTGACGCTCCACGTCGTGACGGCGCTCGACGAGGGGTACGCGCGCGCCGGCGCCGTGGCGGCGTCCATGACGGTCGGTGTCGCCGCGGGCGCGCCGTGGCGCGGACGTCTCGTCGACCGGCTCGGCCTGCGTCGGGCCCTGCTGCCCTCGGTCCTCGTCGAGTCCGCCGTCTGGCTGGTCGCGCCGCACCTGACCTTCGGACCGCTCGTGGCGGTCGTCTTCGTCGGCGGTCTGTTCCTGGTGCCGGTGTTCTCCGTGGTGCGCCAGTCGCTGGCCGTGCTGGTGCCGCCGGCGCAGCAGAAGGCGGCCTTCGCGCTCGACTCCGTGCTCACCGAGCTCACGTTCATGCTCGGCCCGGTCGTCGGCACGCTGCTGGCGACGCAGGGCTCGAGCGTGCTGGCGCTCTCCGTCGTGGGTGTCGCGACCGTCGGCGCGGGCGTCCTGCTCCTGTGGGCCGACCCGCCGACGCGCAGCGCCCCCGGCACCGCGCCGGCCGTCGCGCCCGCGGGCGGGCGTCTGCTCACGCCGCGGCTCGTCGTCGTCCTCCTGGCCGCCGTCGCCGCCGCGTTCGTGCTCGTCGGCACCGACGTGTCGCTCGTGGCGGCGCTGAACGACACGGGCCGCGCGGCGGACGTGGGATGGATGGTCGCACTCTGGGCCGGCGGCTCGGTCGTCGGCGGGCTGCTGCACGGCGCGAGCGCGCGACAGCCGTCGCCGCTCGTGCTCGTCGCTCTGCTCGCCATCGCGACCGTGCCGGCGGCGCTCGTGCAGGGGCAGGCGGCGCTCGCGGTGGCGGTCGTCGTCGCCGGGCTGCCGTGCGCGCCGGCGCTCGCGTCGATCAACGCCACGCTGGTCCGCCTCGTGCCGGAGCACCGCCGGGGCGAGGTCATGGGCTGGAGCGGCACCATGCAGACCGTCGGGAACGCGCTCGGCGCGCCGCTGTGCGGCTGGACGATCGACCGCGCGGGCGCCGGTGCGGGCTTCCTCACGGCGGCGACCGTCGGCGGCGCGGTGGCGCTGGTCGGCCTCGCGGTGACCGGCGTCGTCCGCCGCCGGCGACCGGGTGCGGACCGGCCCGCGGTCGGCCCGGTCGACGACGGCCGCCCGGCCGGTCCGGCCGCAGCCGCGTCAGGAGACGGGGCCGGTGAACTTCTCGCCGGGGCCGTCGCCGGGCGCGTCGGGGAAGGGCGAGGCCTCGCGGAAGGCGAGCTGGAGGGAGCGCAGCCCGTCGCGGAGCGAGCGGGCGTGCTGGTTGCCGATGTCGGGGGCGGCGGCGGTGACGAGCGCGGCGAGCGCGGTGATGAGCTTGCGGGCCTCGTCGAGGTCCCGGTGCGCTGACCCCGGCCCGTCGGGCCCGTCCTCGGCCAGGCCGCACTTCACGGCGGCGGCACTCATGAGGTGGACGGCGGCCGTCGTGATGACCTCGACGGCGGCGACGTCCGCGATGTCGCGCACGGCCTCGGCGGCGCGCTGGTCCTGCTCGGCGATGGGGTCGGTCATGGACCGATCCTCTCACCGGCGCCGACGGCGGCCCCGCCCCGCACGGGGGCGGATCGCCCGGCACGGCGACGGCCCCGCCCCGCACGTGCGGGACGGGGCCGTCGGGCCGGTGGTGTGCGCGTCAGGCGACGGGCACCGCGGCGGTGCCGGGCTCGCCCGCCTCGACGGGCGCGCCGATCGCGGCGAGCCCCTCGCGCAGCGCGGCGCCCAGGCCGGCGTCCACGTTGGTCCAGTACCGCACCGCGCGCGCGCGGATGTCGTCGCTCTTCACGGCGCCGACGTGCCCCGTGATCGTCTCGAGGAAGCGGGCGCGCGCCGCGTCGTCGAAGACCTCGCGGTACAGCGTGCCGGCCTGCCCCCAGTCGTCGTCCTGCGGGTGCAGGGTCGCGGCGGCGCGCACCATCTCGCCGTCCGACTCCCAGCCGCCGGTCTCGGCCGCGCGGGCCGGGTCGGCCGCCGGGCCGCCGACCGAGTTCGGCGCGTAGACGGGGCGGTCCGCCGACGGGAAGGTCACGCGCGCCGCGCCGTCCTTGGAGTACGAGTGCACCTCGGACTTCGGCGCGTTCACCGGCAGCTGGGCGTGGTTGACGCCGACGCGGTACCGGTGGGCGTCCGCGTAGGAGAAGATGCGCGCGAGCAGCATCTTGTCCGGGCTCGGGCCGATGCCGGGCACGAAGTTGCTGGGCGCGAACGTCGCCTGCTCGATCTGCGCGAAGTAGTTCTCGGGGTTGCGGTTGAGCTCCATCACGCCGACCTCGATCAGCGGGTAGTCCGCGTGCGGCCACACCTTGGTGAGGTCGAACGGGTTGAAGCGGTACGTCTTCGCGTCCTCGTACGGCATGACCTGCACCCGCAGCGTCCAGCGCGGGAAGTCGCCGTCCTGGATGTGCTCGTACAGGTCGCGGATGTGGTGGTCCGCGTCCGAGCCGGCGAGCTGCGCCGCCTCGTCGGGCGTCATGTTGTCGATGCCCTGCTGCGTCTGGAAGTGGTACTTCACCCAGAAGCGCTCGCCGGCGGCGTTGACCCACTGGTACGTGTGCGAGCCGAAGCCGTCCATCGTCCGCCACGAGCGCGGCAGGCCGCGGTCGCCCATGAGCCAGGTCACCTGGTGCGCCGACTCGGGGGAGAGCGTCCAGAAGTCCCACTGCATGTCGTTGTCACGCAGGTTGGAGCCCGGCAGGCGCTTCTGCGAGTGGATGAAGTCCGGGAACTTGATGCCGTCCCGGATGAAGAAGACGGGCGTGTTGTTGCCGACGAGGTCGTAGTTGCCCTCGGAGGTGTAGAACTTCAGCGCGAAGCCGCGCGGGTCGCGCCACGTGTCGGGGGACCCGTTCTCGCCCGCGACGGAGGAGAAGCGCGCGAGCATCTCGGTCGCGGCACCGGGCTGGAACACCGCGGCGCGCGTGTACGCGGACACGTCGTTCGTCACGGCGAACGTGCCGAAGGCGCCGCCGCCCTTGGCGTGCACGACGCGCTCCGGGACGCGCTCGCGGTTGAAGTGCGCGAGCTTCTCGACCAGGTAGTGGTCGTGCAGGACGATCGGGCCGTCGGCGCCGACCGCGAGCGAGTGCGCGTCGGACGCGACGGGCGCGCCGGCGTTGGTCG